>NZ_CP061498.1:1200000-1500000 GCF_014681765.1 Roseicitreum antarcticum | reverse complement strand
GGGCGCGTGCTCCATGTAGCGCAGGGTATCGTTCATCCAGCCCATGTTCCACTTGAACCCAAAGCCAAGGCCGCCCGCGTCGACGGGCCGCGAGACGCCGGGGAAACTGGTGCTTTCCTCGGCGATCATCATGCTGCCGGGCACCGCGCCATAAGTCAGCGTGTTGACTCGCTGCAAGAGCGCAATTGCCTCCAGGTTCTCACGCCCGCCGTGGATGTTGGGCACCCATTCCCCCGCCTTGCGCGAATAATCGCGGTAAAGCATCGAGGCCACAGCATCCACCCGCAGCCCGTCGATGTGGTATTCCTCCAGCCAATACAGGGCATTGGAGGTCAGGTAATTCACGACCTCGCGGCGACCAAAGTTGTAGATGCAGGTGTTCCAATCGGGGTGAAACCCCTCGCGCGGGTCGGCGTGTTCATAAAGCGCCGTGCCGTCGAACTGCGCCAGCCCGTGTGCGTCTGACGGGAAATGCCCGGGGACCCAGTCCAGGATGATGCCGAGGCCGCGCGCATGCGCCGCGTCCACCAGATCGCGGAATTCGTGCGGTGGGCCGTGGCGCACCGTGGGCGCATAAAGGCCAACGGGCTGATAGCCCCATGATCCTGCGAAGGGATGTTCGGAAATCGGCATCAGCTCGATATGTGTGAAGCCCATATCCACCGCGTAGTCGACCAGTTCGGTCGCGGCCTCCACATAACTCAGCGGGCGGTCGCCGCGTTTGCGCCAACTACCCAGATGCACCTCATAGACCGACATCGGCGCGCGGCGGTCCTGCGCTTCTGCGCGGCCCTCCAGCCAGGCCGCGTCGCGCCAGCCATACCCGGTGATCGATCGCACAACGCTGGCGGTCTGCGGCGGATGCTCCGAGCCGAAGCCAATTGGATCAGCCTTCAGTGGCAATTCGCGGCCATCCGGCCCGATGATGCGGTACTTGTAGCTTGCGCCTTCCGCCACGCCGGGGATGAACAGTTCCCAAACACCTGTGGTACCGCGTGGGCGCATCGGCGCGCGCCGGGCATCCCATTGGTTGAAATCCCCCACCACCGCGACCGCCTGCGCGCTGGGTGCCCACAGGGCAAAGCATGTGCCCTCAACGCCTTCATGGCGGATCACCCGCGCGCCCAGCACATGCCACAACCGCTGATGCGTGCCTTCACCGATGAGGTATTCGTCCAGTTCGCCCAGCACCGGGCCAAAGCGGTAGGGGTCTTCCTGTTCCCATTCCTGCGCCCCGTTTTCCGGCGACCCGTTGCCAACGCGCAGAATATAGGCGCTGCCCGGCGGGATCATGCCTGCAAACACGCCCGGCGCCTGCGCGGCCAGCGGGTAGGCCGTGCCGTCGATCACCGCCGTAACACGTTGCGCATCGGGCAGATGTACCACCAGATGCCCGGCGTGGCCGCGGTGGCTGGGCCCCAGCAGGGAAAAAGGATCGGCCAGCCGCCCGGTCTGTATTTCTGTCAGATCGGGCGCGCTGAGGGCGGGCGTGGGCGTAGGCTGTGTCATAGGGTCAGTGTTCACTGCCACTGACTGAAATACAAGCTTCGACATTGCCCTTTCACGCGTAGCCCGCCCGTGCCGTCAGATCATAGGCTTGATGTCCCAGACATCGGCCATATACCCAAGGATCGTGCGGTCGGATGAAAACCAGCCTGACCGTGCGGTATTCAGCGCTGCCATGCGCATCCACTGATCCGCGTCGCGATAGGCCGCATCCACCTGCCGCTGACAATCATAGTAGCTGTCAAAGTCAGCGCACACGGTGAAATAGTCATGCTTTCGCAGGTTCTTCAGGATCGCCTTGTAGCGTTTGTCATCCCCGTCCGAGAAAATGCCCTTCTCGATCAGCTTCAGCGCGGCTTTCAGGCGCGGGCTGGCCTTGATCGCATCGGCCTGATGCTCGGGGTTTTCGCGGCACGCCACAACTTCGGGCGCGGTCATGCCGAACAAAAAGAAGTTCTCGGCGCCCACCTGTTCGCGGATTTCCACATTCGCACCGTCCAGCGTGCCGATCGTCAGCGCACCGTTGAGGGCGAATTTCATGTTGCCGGTGCCCGAGGCTTCCTTGCCCGCGGTCGAAATCTGTTCCGACAGATCCGCGGCCGGGATCAGCTTCTCCGCCATCGAGACGTTGTAATTCGGCGGATAGACGACCTTCAGCCATTGTGAGGTGACCGGATCGGCATTGATGACCGTCGCCACATCGTTGATGAGGTGGATGATTTCCTTGGCCATGACATAGCCCGGTGCCGCCTTGCCGCCGAAAATCTTGACGCGCGGGGTCCAACCGGCGTTGGGATTGTCGCGCATCTCGGTCCACAGCGCGATGGTTTCCAGGATGTTCAGATGCTGGCGCTTGTATTCATGGAAGCGTTTGATCTGCACATCGTACATCGCGTCGGGGTCAACGCTTTGGCCGTGTTCATGTCCGAACCAGTTCGACAGTTCCACCTTGTTGGCGCGCTTGGCATCGGCAAAGGCGGCCATGAAACCTGCATCCGCCACATGCGGTTCCAGTTCGCGCAGGCGTTCCAGATCGGCGACCCAGCCCGAACTGATGGTGTCCGTGATCAGCGCCGACAGGCGCGGGTTCGCGCCCAGCATCCAGCGGCGTGGGGTGACGCCGTTGGTCTGGTTGATGATCCGGTCGGGGTGCAGTGCATGGAGTTCCGCAAAGACAGTGGTTTTCACCAGATCGGAATGCAGCGCCGACACGCCGTTGACCTTGTGACCCATGATGAAGGACAATTCGCCCATCTTCACATCGCCGCCCTCGACAATCCGGACCGCGGATTTCGGATATGCACTGCGATGGGTGTCCTCGATCCGTTCGATCAACTGCATGTGGCGCGGTAGGACACGGGCCATCAGCGCTTCGGGCCAGCGTTCCAGCGCCTCGGGCAGCAGGGTATGGTTGGTGTAGGACAGCGTGGCGCGCGCGGTCAAGATTGCCTCATCCAGCGGCATGTCGTTTTCGTCATGCAAGATACGCACCAACTCTGGCCCGGCAATTGCGGGATGGGTGTCGTTAAGCTGGATCGCGGCCTTCGTGGGCAGGGCGCGCAGGTCGCTGTGTTCGGCCTGAAAGCGGCGCACGATGTCGCGCAGGCTGGCTGCGGTAAAGAAGAATTCCTGCTTCAGCCGCAGTTCCTTGCCGGTGTCGGTGGTGTCATCGGGGTAGAGTACGCGGGAAATCGTGCGCGCTGCCGCCTCAAGGCCCGCCGCACCGGCGTAATCGCCCTGATTGAACGCGGCCAGATCAAACGCGCGCACGGGTTCCGCCCCCCACAGGCGCAGGGTGTTGGCCCATTTGCCCTGCCAGCCGATGGTGGGCGTGTCATAGGCCTTGGCGATCACGGCTTCGCCCGGCGTCCAGAGGGCGGTCTTGCCCGCTTCGCTGACGCTTCCGCCAAAGCCGATCTGGAACGCCGCCTCGGGGCGCTCGAACTCCCAGCCGTGGCGCTGGCGCAACCAGTTTTCGGCCTCTTCGACCTGCCGCCCCTCATGAAAGCTCTGACGAAAGAGGCCGTGTTCATAGCGGATGCCATAGCCATAGCCCGGGCAGCCCAGCGTCGACATGCTGTCAAGGAAACACGCCGCCAGTCGGCCAAGGCCGCCATTGCCCAATGCCGCATCGGGCTCATCTGCCAGCACCGCGGCGAAATCGGCGTCAAGGCTGGTCATGGCTTCCTGCGCGGCCTGCATCAGGCCCAGATTGTGGATCGCATCTTCCAGCAAGCGACCGATCAGAAATTCCATCGACAGGTAATAGACCCGCTTCGATTTCGCCGCATAGGTGGCACGGGTCGCAGCGAACCACGGGGTCACCACGCGGTCGCGCACCGCCAGCGTCAGCGCCATGCGGATATCGTAAAGCGTGGCATGGGCCAGATCCTTGCCCAGCGAGAATTCCAGATGTTTCAAGATGTCGGCGCGCAGGTCTGTAGCGTTCATGGGTACCTCTTGGGTCATGTGGGGCGCGGTTGGGGTGCTTTGCCGATCTGTCATGCGGCGCGGACGCGATTTCAAGAACATATTGCGCAGGCCGGAATGCCAAGTCGTTAAAGTGGTCGCGATAACACATCGTGGGGCTGCATTGCCCGTGACAGGGCATCGACGCCGCGTCGCAGCAACAGCGGGCGGGGCCTTTCCAATCGGGCGGCAAGACTCTATGACTGGTAGACAGAACCAGGTTCCGATTGGCAGCGCGATGAAAACACTGACGACCACCCAAGACCTTGCCGCATTCTGCGACCTCGCCAAAGCCGCGCCCTATGTGACCATCGACACCGAATTCCTGCGCGAACGCACTTATTACTCAAAGCTCTGTCTGATCCAGATGGCGCTGCCCGGCCCCAAAGGCCCTGATGGCGGCCCCGCCGTGCTGGTCGACCCCATTGCGGGCGAGATGTCGCTGGATCCGCTGTATGACCTGTTCCGGCACACCCCCACGATGAAGGTCTTCCATGCCGCGCGGCAGGATCTGGAGATATTCTTCTACGAGGGGGATTGTTTCCCAACGCCGCTGTTTGACACGCAGGTCGCCGCCATGGTCTGCGGTTTCGGCGATCAGGTTGGCTATGAGACGCTGGTAAAGAAGATCTGCCGCGCCAGCGTCGACAAGACCTCGCGCTTCACCGACTGGTCGCGCCGCCCGCTTTCGGACGCGCAGCAGAAATACGCGCTGGCCGATGTGACGCATTTGCGTGGAATATACGAACACCTGTCGGCGGAACTTGCCAAGACCGGGCGCACCCGCTGGGTGGCCGAGGAACTGGAAGTGCTGACAACCCCCGACACCTACATCGTGCGACCCGATGAAGCATGGCAGCGCATCAAGACGCGCACCTCCTCGGGACGGTTCATGGCGATCGTGCGCGAACTGGCGCGGTTCCGTGAGGATTACGCCCAAAGCCGCAACATACCGCGCGGCCGGGTGTACAAGGATGATGCGTTGCTGGAACTGGCTTCGACCAAACCGGGCAGCGCGGAAGACCTCAATGCCTCGCGCCTTTTGTTGCGTGAGGCCCGGCGCGGTGACATTGCCGAGGGGATCTTGAAGGCGGTGCGCGACGGGCTTGCCGCCAGCGCCGACAGCTTTCCGGCGGTCGATGCCGCGAAGGTGGCGCAGCAGGTCAATCCCGCGCTGGCCGATCTGCTGCGCGTGCTTCTGAAGGCCAAGTCCGAGGAAACCGGCGTTGCACAGAAACTCATCGCCAATGCTGCGGATCTGGACGCCCTGGCGTCCGGCGCGCGCGACGCGCCCTGCCTGCGCGGCTGGCGGGCAGAGGTTTTTGGTACCGATGCGCTGCGCCTTTGCGCCGGTGAAATCGCGCTGTCTGCTCGCGGCACGGATGTGATCGTCGTGCCGCTGTAAGGGGTGAGCCCCCGCGTCGAACCTTGGCATGCGCATGATTCGTGGCGGCCCTGACCGGCTTCGGTGGCAGGATACGACCCAGTAGGGCGTCGATTCCGCCACACCGCCACCGCGCAATGCGCTGCGGCGGATGGGATTACCACCAAGTACGACGGTCAGGGCAGCAACACCTGCGTTTCGCAGGCCTGGCGCACCGCGCGCTACCTGCGTGTGATGTGGTTCGACAGTCCGGAGCTGCGGCCACGTCGCCATTCTGCCCCGAACCGACCCCGTCACAGACCTGCTGCGAAGACGCCGCGCCGCTGTCTCAGCGCCGCGCGGTACGCTGGTTCTGCGCGCCCTGCACGACGATGGTGGTGACGTTTTCCAGATCGAACATCGACAGCGTTACTGCCGCCGTGACGGTGCGCGACACCTCGGTCGATACGCGCGTCGCCTGGCGCGGTGGGGCGATGACGAACCGGAAGGTCAGCACGCCGTTCACCGGGCGGCCTTCGTTTTCCGGCAGCAGTTCGGCATCCCACCAGCCTTGGGTCGGCGTGACCCCCTCGGCCCTGACGATGGCGCCGCCGGGGTTACGCTCTACCGCCATGTCGGTCACCGCGCTGACCAATGGCCGACCATCGACCACAGTCGCATAGCCCGCAGCAGGTTCCAGCGTCGTCTCTTCTGAGGAACCGAACCAGTTGAACGGGTTCAGGCGTGTTTGACTGGCCCATCCGCATGCGCCCAGCGTCAATGTCAGCGCCACAGCAGCCAGCAACGGTTTGCGCATGAAAACCCCCAATTCAAATCTCTGCCCTTGGGTTAGCGCAAAGCGGCCCGTTTGAAAAGCCGCAGATCATGCGTGCCTGCAATATCCCGGCCAGATCCCGGCCAGCGCCGCCCGCCCGCTGCGACGCCATCGCGGCCAAGGGGGGGGGTGGACCTTGCGGTCCATGCGGCCTAGATCAATTCAAAGAAGCGGTGGTCCCGTCGGGAACGCCTGGGGGCCGCGCGGGCCGCATGGTACCCGGACCGGCGCGAACCCCGTGGCATGACGAAAGCCCCGCCGCCACCGACCGAAGTCCCGTTCAGACATCCGCCCCCAGATACCGGAGCATCCGCATGGCAACCCAAGCCTTTGAAGACATCGCCGACACTTTCGCCTTCTTCGACGATTGGGAGGACCGCTATCGCCATGTCATCGAGTTGGGTCGCGACATGCCCGATATGGAAGACGCGCTGAAGGTGCCCGCCACCAAGGTGGACGGCTGCGCCAGCCAGGTCTGGATCATGCCCGAGGTGACCGGCAGCGGCCCCGACGCAAGGTTCGATTTCAAGGGTGACAGCGATGCGATGATCGTGCGCGGGCTGATCGCCGTGCTGCACGCCCTCTATGCCGGGCTGCCGGTCGGGCAGGTGCCGCAGGTCGATGCACGCGCCGAACTTGGACGGCTGGGGCTGGATGAGAACCTGTCGGCCCAACGCTCTAACGGCCTGCGCGCGATGATCACCCGCATCCGTGAGGCCGCCGCCGCACAGGCCAGTCCCGAGGCGGGCTGAAAGGCCTCGGGGGCGCAGCGGAGGCCTTGTGGCATCCGCCTGCCGCGGAAGGGATTGGCGCGTCAATTCACTGCGCCAGTCCCGGTGGGCAAAACTATGGCAGGCAATCAGCACATCACGGTGCAATATTTTTTCGGTGCCTCTTGGCAAATCAAATAGCCCGATGCCCGGCCGAAGTCAGGACCGGCAAAGCAGAGACGCCGCAGGGATATCCCCCAACAGCGCCCCCTTCTGCCGGTCCGCATCACGTTCCGCGTTTCCCGTCAGGTCAGGGTGCAGCCGACCGTGCCCAGGCCGTCGATGCGTGCCTCGATCACCGTGCCCGGGCCGAAATAGGGCAGGCCGCAGACCGACCCCGTCAGCACGATGTGGCCTTTGCGCAAGCCACCGCAATGGGTGCCCAGTGCCCCGACCAGCAGCCGCAGATTAGCCAGCGCCGAACCGCCGGGCACCGTCAATGCGCCCTCGGCAGCGGTTTCACCATTGGCTGTCATCAGGGCCTGTACCGTGCCGAAATCGCTGCCGTCCCATGCGTCAAGCCCGCTGCCCGGGATCAGGCCTGCGGTGTTCTGGAAATCGGTGAATTTCATCACCGGGTCATCGGCAAGCGCACCACCAAGGCGGGTATCGACCATTTCCAGCGCAACGCGCGGGCGGAAATAGGCGGCGGGGTCTTCAGGGAACTGACCCTCGGGCAAGTCGCGGATCACTTCGAACGCGACTTCCAGCTCGATGCCCAGCCGGCCCTGCACCTGCCGGGTGCTTCCGGTCTCCAGGCAATAGCGCGCCGGGATCGGTGCCATGATCGGCAGGTCGTCGGGCTGCGCACCGACCTTGAACCCCGCCACATCGCCCAGCCCTGCCATGACGGTGCTTTGCACTGCCAGAACGCTGGCGCGGTCTGCCGGAATGGTCGCTTCGGTGATGTGGGTGCCGTTCACATGCGCGTCCAGCAGGGCTGCGGCAAGGGTTTCGGTGGCGGAAGTCGTCATTTGGGATTCCTTTCGATGCTGTCTTTGGTCAGCGTCAGGCATAAAGCAACTGGACTGCAAATGAATAGCAATTCCGGCCTGAATTGGTAAAAAAAATTTGCCAACTGGGCCATTTCTCCCGTTTCTTTCGGGTGCCCCGGCTGGGTAGCGCGCCTGAAATGCGCCCCAGGCCCGGGCAGTTCGACGGGTGTTCGGCGCGCAGTTACCGGTGCTATCGTGATCTTTCCGGTGCCGTGGCCGCCAGGCGCGCGCGTAATTGAACCACCGCCTCGGTCGTGCCGTCGATCAACGGCAGGCCTACATGGGGCGCGAAACGCTGCGCCAGTCCGGCGAGCGGCCCACCGCCCAGCACGATACTGCCGATCCCCCCGGCAGCGGCCGTGTCCTGACAGAGCCGCAGCAAGGGCGCGGCCAGTTCGTCCTGAATCGCGCCGGGGTCCGACCATTGCCCATCCGCCAGGACCGCGACATCGCGCAGATGCGCCGCCATCTGATAATGCGCCACGATCTCGCGCAGCGATGGGGATACCTGCGGGCTGAAGGAGACGATGGAGAACTGCCTCCCATAGGCCACCGCGCGGCTGATCGCGGCATGGGCGATGCCTGCGACGGGCAGGGTGGTGCGGGCGCGCACCGCCTCGATCCCCGTGTCGCCGAAGGACGCCAGAATAATGCCATCCATGCCCGCCTGATGTGCCTCGACCGCGGCCAGCACGCCGTCCATCGCGTGCGCCGCATCCTCTGGCGTCACGATCAGCGCGGGGCCGAAGGCGGCGGGGACAGTGCGGATCATCTCGCCCTCGTGGGCGGCGGCCTGGGCGGCGGCGTCGATACGCCGCGTCACCCCGGCCGAAGTGTTCGGGTTTACAACCAACAGGCGCATGGGCTTACAGCATCAGCGACGGCAGGAAGAGCGAGATTGCCGGGAATATGTTCACCAGCGTCAGCGCCACCAGCATCGCGCCGATGAACCACAGCATCGACGGGATGATCTGCGCCAACGAGATCTTGGCAATCGCGCAGGTGATCAGCACGACCGAGGCAACCGGCGGTGTTTGCTGCCCGATGCCAAGGTTGATCGTCACGATCAGTCCGAAATGCACCCGGTCGATGCCCAGTTGATCGGCCAGCGGCAAGAATATCGGCACCAGCATCAAGATTGCGGGCGTGCCATGCACGATGGTGCCCGCCAGCAAGAAGAAGACGTTGATCGCCAGCAGGACGATCCAGTAATTCTCGGAAATGCCAAGGATGGCATTTGCAATGTCTTGGGGGATGCGCTGGTTGGTCAGATACCACCCCAGCAGCGTCGATGTGGCGACTATGAACATCAGCATCGCGCTGCGCTTGCCCGCAATGCGTAGCGTGTCGATGAACGCCTTCAGCGTCACGGTGCGGTACAACAAGGCCGCCATGACAATCGACCACAGCGCTGCGACGGCACCGGCCTCGGTGGCGGTGAAGATACCGCCCAGAATACCGACCAGGATCAAGATGGGAAGTGTCAGCGGCAGCGCTGCATCCTTGCCGGTATCCACCACGCGCGCCCAGGAAAACGCGCCCTCGGTCGGGTAGCCGCGCTTCACCGAAATCAGATAGGCGGTCATGATCAGCAGAAAACACACCAGAAAACCGGGCAAGATCCCCGCCGCGAAAAGCTGCGCGATCGATGCATTGGCGACATAGGCATACAGGATCAGGTTGAGCGAAGGGGGCACGATGATCGCCATCGTCGCCGAGGTCGAGGTGACAGCCGCCGCGAAAGCGGGCGGATAGCCGCGCTTCTTCATCTGCGGGATCATCACCGACCCGATGGCGGCGGCGTCGGATGTAGCCGTGCCCGAAATCTCGGAAAAGAACAGCGATGTCAGAATGTTGACATGCGCCAGCCCGCCGCGCACGTGCCCCACAAGGGAGGACGCGAAGGCGATCAGCTTTTCGGCGATCTTGCCCTGGTTCATCACCTCACCGGCGATCATGAACAGCAGGGCTGCCACAAGCAGGTAATTGTTCGCGCCGCCAAACGGGATCAGTCCGATGATCTGCGGCACCACGGCGGGGTCCAGCATTATCATCACCGACGCCGTGACGCCCAGCACGAAGGCAATCGGCATGCCCATCATCAGCAGGCCGACCAGCAAGATCAGGATCATGTATCCGGGGGACATAAACATCAGTCGTCGCTTTCTGGCAAAAGGTCATCAGGGGTGATCCGCCCGGTCACAAGGCCCGCCAGACGGACAAGGCAGATCAACACGATCAGCGCGCCGCCCAGCGGCATCGCGGCGCGAAACAGCGCCATGGGCAGATCGACCGAGATCAGAAGGCGGGTGCCAAAGCTCAGCGCGACCTTGCCGCCGTACCACGCCAAAAGCCCGCCCAGCCACGCCATCAGCAGCAAGTTGGCCCCCATGATCACGCGCTGCATCAGCGGCGACAGGCTGCGCGCCACGCTGTCGAAGCCCAGGTGCTCATTCGTGCGCGTCAGATAGGCCGCGCCGATGAAGGTCAGCGCTGCCAGTATCTGCGCGGGCAGCTCTTCCCCCCACGAGACCGAGGAATTCAGCACGAAACGCGCGAAAACCGCATAGTTCAGCAGCACCAGAAGCACCCCTGCCATGGTGATGACAAGGGCGTCCAGTGCGCGTTTCAGGGCGTTGTCCAGATGCAAGATCAGCTTTTCAAGCGGTGCCATGGGCAGGGCCTCCGGTACGATGGAATTGGGGTAGGGGGATCAGGCGGGGATGGACGGCTCCCCCCGACAGCCCAAGGAGTTGCGGCATGGCGGGTAGGGCAATAAACCCTGACATGCGGCGACGGGTGACGCTGCGGGCGTGGGAACCGCCTGTCGGTGCCAGCGCGGGAGGCACTGGTTCAGCCGCTGGCCTGTCCACTGTGGCCCGGTGGGGCGCCCAGAAGGCACCCCACCGGGCCTTGATCACTCGATCCCCAGCGCGGCTTTGGTCGCTGTCACCATGTCGGCGCCCGCAGTGTCCACGAAGGTCGGGCTGTCATAAAGCGGCAGGGCTGCGGCCTGGAAGGCGGGGAAATCAATCGCGTTGATCGCGATCTTGTCGGCAAGTTCTGCCACGACAGTCTCGTCCGTCGCATCGCCCCAGTCGAAGGTCCAGCCGGCCATGTCCGCCGCAATCGTCAGCAGTTCTGCGCTGACCTCGGGGTCCAGCCCGGCCAGGAACGGCTCGCCAAACAGCAAGAAGGTCGGCAGATAGACGTGGTTCGACATCGACATATAATCTTGCACCTCATAGAGGCGGGCACTTTCAGTGATCTGCGCGGGGTTCTCCTGCCCGTCCACCACGCCTTGATCCAGCGCGGAATAGACCTCGCCAAATGACAGCGGCGTCGCATTGGCACCCAGCGTGTTGAACATCTCGACCCGCTGGCGGCTGGTGGGCGTGCGGATCTTCAGACCTACCAGATCCTCAGGCGTGACAATGGGCCGGACCGAGTTGGTGATGACCCGGAACCCGTTGTCCCACAGC
This sequence comes from Roseicitreum antarcticum, assembly GCF_014681765.1. GTDB lineage: Bacteria > Pseudomonadota > Alphaproteobacteria > Rhodobacterales > Rhodobacteraceae > Roseicitreum > Roseicitreum antarcticum. The sequence goes on along the minus strand of NZ_CP061498.1, from coordinate 1,488,580 downwards.
GCCGCCAGCCGCATGCCGTTGCCAGCGAACCCTTCGGCCAGCATATCGCCTGCCGGGCTGGCGGCGAAGGTCTGCACAGCGGCGCGGTCGGCGAAGAGATACGGCAGATCGAAAATTGCGGCGCGCGGGTTGATCTGCACCACGGCCGAAGCCGACAGCGATGCGTGATGCGTGCCAAAACCAAGGCCCTGCAACACATCTTCTTCCGAACCCAGGGTGTTGCCCATGAAGATTTGCACATCTACCTGATCGGGCAGCGCGGCCTCGACCCGCTGTTCGTATTCAGTCAGGAAGACATGCGCGAAAGACCCGTCGGGCAGCGAGCTGTTGATTTGCAAGACGGTCGGATTGGCCAGCGCCATTTGCGGCAGGGCCATCCCCAGGGTCGAGGCCAGGGTAAAGCGTAGGAACGTATTCATAAGGCGTCCTTTCATGGTGAAACTCAGGAATCGTGCGTCTGGTCGTGGCAACCCGGTCGTGCGGGTCGTGATGCGGCGGGGGGATGTCATGTGGGCCGTGGTGTCCGCCTGTAAAAAATGATTTTCATGAAATCGAATTTATGAAAAAGAATTTTTGTGCGTTGGCGCGCCGAAAAGATGTTCTTGCAAGTTTTCGGGTCAGTGGTGCGCGCCGTGCATAAAACTTGCGCGCTGTGAAAAGCGTCGGCGCCCGGTATGCCGCGCCTGGGCTTCAGTATCGCATTGGTTCCGCATCGCGTTTGGACCCCCGATTCCCGTTTGGACAGCGTTTCCCACAAGAGGCCCCGAATCCCCTCAGGCCCCGAATCGCGTGGGCGGCAGCGGCAGCGGGACCGCGCGCTGTATGCATTGCGCCAGGCCCAGCAGTAGCGGCTCGGAAAAGCGCTTGCTGATCAGTTGCAGCCCCACGGGCAGCCCGTCAGCATCAACTCCGATGGGCACCGACAGCGCGGGCAGCCCGGTCAGCGTGACCAGATAGGTCTGTGCCAGCCAATCCACGTAACTGTTCAGCGGACGCCCGTTGATCGCAGTCGGGTGGTTCACCGTGACCGGGAACGGCGGCACCGGCACGGTCGGCGTGGCGATCACATCGCAGGTCTGCAATGCCTCCATCATCCGCTGCCATGCCACCTTTTGCTGCGCGCGCGCCTGCGCGATCTGCAGCGCGGTGATCTTCAGCCCGGCCTCTATATTGCCGCGCAGCGCGGGGTTCAGGTCGTCCAGCCGCCCAAGGGTGTCGTGGTAATTGCACACCATCCAAAGGCCACGCAGCCGCAGATAGGCGTCGTTGGAATCCGCCAGCGACAGGTCGGTCGTCGCAACATCCACCCCGGTCACCGCCGCGGCCTGCGCCAGCCCCGCCGCGCAGACCTGTGCCACGCCTGTGTCTATGCCCCGCCCGGCCAGATCAGGGGTGTAGCCGACGCGCAGCCCATGCGCGTCGAACTGCGCCACCCAGTCGGGCAGGGCACCTGGCGCCATCGGCCAGTCGGGCGGGGTAGAGATTGCCGAGGCATCCTCCACCCCCGTCAGCGCGCCCAGCATCAGTGCCACATCGGTAGCGGTGCGCGCCATCGGCCCGTTGACCCGCCCCATATCCCAGGGCTGCGCCACCGGGGCGCTGGCGATGAGGCCCGCCGTGGGCCGCAGCCCGACCAGCCCGCAAAAGCTGGCAGGCGTGCGCAGTGAGCCGCCAAAATCTGTCCCCTCGGCCAGCGGCACCATATGGGCGGCCAGCGCCGCCGCGCCGCCCCCGGTGGACCCGCCTACGGTGCGCGTGGTGTCCCATGGGTTCACGGTCGCACCAAACAATTCATTGCGCGTATTTGCCCCGGCGGCGAATTCCGGCGTATTCGTCTTGCCGATGACAATTGCCCCGGCCCCGCGCAACCGCTGCACGATCGCGGCGTCATGGTCGGGCACGTTATCCGCCAACAGGCGCGAGCCGAAGGTGGTGCGCAGCCCCTGCGTTTCGGTCACATCCTTGATGCCCACCGGCAGCCCGGCCAGCGGCCCCCAGGTATCGCGCGGCGCGGCGTCCAGCGCCAGCGCCTGCGCCAGTGCCGCATCAGGGCAGAGCGTTACGAACGCGTTGATCGTGGGGTTGGCACAAGCGATCTGGTCCAGATGCGCCTGCACAACCTCGACACAGCTCCAGTCGCCCGCGCGCAACCCGCTGCGGATTTCAACGGCGGTTTTTGATGTGATCTGCATGAAGACTGCCCTTTCTGCGCCTGTTTGACAGGCATGGGCTATCGGAAAACATTTTTTCTTGATGCGTAAACTGGAAAAATGGATTTCACCGCTTGTCCGGCCACGACCGCCTGCCTAGCCTGCAAAACAGCCCAAAAATCCGCCACTCCTGCAAGCCGCCGAGGTCCCCATGCGCCCACAAACCGCCACACCAGAAACCGCCACACCGGAAATGGTCCTTGCCGCGCGCCTGTTCTCGGATCTGGCCACCCAGACCGCCGATGCGCCCGGCGTGACCCGTGCGTCCTTTGGCGAGGGCGAGGCCATTGCCCATGCGCTTGTTGCCGACGTTGCCCGGGCGCGGGGGCTGGAGGTCTCGACCGACATCGCGGGCAATCAATACATGACATGGCCCGGGCGGGACCGCCGCGCGCCGCGCATCTTCATCGGCTCGCATATGGACAGCGTCAATCATGGCGGCAATTTCGATGGCGCCGCGGGCGTGGTGGCGGGGCTCGCGGCCGTGTCGGCGTTGCAAGATGCGGGTTTCACACCTGCGCAGGACATCGTCATCATGGCCATCCGCGCGGAAGAGCTTGTCTGGTTCCCCACCCCTTATTGCGGCAGCCGCATGGCCTTTGGCCTCCTTGACCCGGCGGAATATGACGCGGTGCGCCGGTCGGACACCGGGCGGACCCTCGCTGATCACATGCGCGCGCAGGGCTGCGACCCCGATGCCCTGCGCGCGGGCGCAAAGCCGCTGGACCCCGCGACCATCGCCCATTTCATCGAGGTGCATATCGAACAGGGCCCGACGTTGGACCTGCGCGGCACCCCTGTCGGCGTCGTCTCGGGCATCCGGGGCAATCTGCGGTACCGGCATGGCCAGATCACCGGGCGCTATGCCCATGCAGGGGCGGTTGCGCGCGAATATCGCCACGATGCGGTGCTGGCGGGGGCCGAGTTCGTGCAACATCTAGAGGGGATCTGGGACCGGCTGGTCGCCACGGGCGATGATTTTGTGGCCACTGTGGGCGAGTTCTGGACCGACCCCGCCATGCACGGCATGACCAAGGTGCCGGGTATTGTGCGCTTCACCATGGATCTGCGCAGCCTCAGCAACGCCGTGCTGCTGGCGGTAGATACCGAATTGCGGGCCGCTGCCGCCCGTATCGGTGCGCGCCGTGGCGTGACGATTGACCCCGGCCGCTTCACCAATGCGCCCCCCGCGCTGATCGACCCCGCGCTGGTGGCGCTGTTTGAAGGTTCTGCACGCGCGCTCGACATCCCCGCGCTGAAACTGCCATCCGGCGCGGGGCATGACTGCGCGACGTTCTCGTGGCAGGGCGTGTCTTCTGGCATGCTGTTCATCCGCAACCAGAACGGCAGCCACAACCCGGATGAGGATATGCAACTGCCTGATTTCGCGCAGGCAGTGCAGGTGCTGACCCACGCGCTGCGGCAACTGGCGGGCGGGTGATGGAGCGCGGGTGACGGAGCGCGGGTGACGGGGGTCGGGTGACGGGGGGCGGGCGCCGAAGACGGCATAGGGGCAAGGCCGTCGCCGGAAATCGCGCCGCGCCACGCGTGCCGTGGGGTCTGGCACGGGCCGCGCATTAGGTCTTCGCCCGGGAAACCCAGCGACATCACAGGCGGCATGGCGGCTATTGCGCGGCCCGCTTGGCGCTGCGCGCGCATCAGGATGTGGCGGCGCTGCCCTGCGCACTTGCCGCGCCATCGGGTGGGATCAGGAAAGCTCCCTCAGCGTCCCACGCCAGGACCCGCCCGCCGCGAAAGCCAAAGCCGTCAGACTTCGTCGAGCGAGTCGTGAATCGCCTCGATTGCGCCCATCCGCTTGCGCCCGCCTGCGCCTGCCTGCGCGATCACCCGTGTCGCCAGCACATGGCATAGCGTGATCACCGCTGCGTGGTTGAACAGCGGCCCAGGGGACGCGGTTTCGCACTGAAACCGCCAGGTGAAGGCCAGATCGGGCAAGGTGTTCGCGTCGTGGATATAGGCCACGCTGGCACCGCTGCCGACCACATGGGCCAGCGCCTGCGGCAGTTTGCTGACCGTGCGCCGCAACCCGAAGGCCACCACGCAATCTTGCGCGGTCATGGCCGCAATCGCCTCGCCCAGCGTTTCGCCACTGGCGGGGATGACCGAGATATTCGGGATCGCCTGGAACATCTGCCATCCCAGGTATTGCGCGAAAGCATGCCCGCGCCGCGTGCCCAGCAACCAGACGCGGCGCGCCCCCACGATCTTGCGGGCCAGCGCGTCGATCTCGGCTTCGGTTATCAGGCGGAAGGTCTGTTCGATATCGGTCTGCGCCTGCGTGACATAGGCGGGGATATAGTTCTTGCTGTCGGCCCGCCCGGGCGACACGCGGAACAATGACGCGCCCGCCTGCTTGTTGGCACGCACGTCCTGACGTGCCGCTTCAAAACTGGCATAGCCGATCTTGCGCACGAACCGTGTCACCGTCGCGTTCGAGACATTGGCCAACCGCGCCAGTTCGGTGGCGGAATAGCTGGCCAGTTCCCCGGGGAAGTTCAGCACCAGCTCGGCCAGCCGCCGCTCGCTTGGATGCAGGGTTGGCAACGCCTCGCGGACGCGGGTGGTGAACAGGGCCGAGTGTTTTTCGGGCATCGGGACTTTTCGGCTAGGGGCATTGGGGCAGCGGGTCGGGTAACGGGGTGCGTGGCACAGGGTGGCGGGCAGGGCTGTCGGCGGTCTTGGTGGCCGGGGCCGTCGGGCCGCCGGGTAGCGCCCCGGTAGAATACAGCCTGCGCCCCCCGCTGCAAGGGCATGAGGGCATGGGGCGGGGTTGCTGGTGACGGGCCCCCGCGCCTTGCGCCGCGCGTTCCCGCCGGGCCGCTTCGGCCTCGTGTCACTTCCGGCCTTGTCGGGTGTCTCCCCCTCCAGATGCCGCGCGGTCAGGTCTTGCGCGGCCAGATCTTGCGCGGTCAGATCTTATGGGGCCAGAACTTGCGGGGCCAGATCTTGCGAGGCAGCCCGCTGATGCTCAGCGTTGCCAGCACGATCAGCCCGGCGCCCAAGGCCATGGCGGGGGTCGGCACCTCGTCAAAGACCAGATACCCGACCAGGGTGGACAGCACCAGCGAGGCATAGGACAGCGGCCCCAGCACCCCCGCTTCACCCCAGAAATGCGCCCGCAGGAAACAAAACTGCGCCGCTTGCGAAAATACGCCGACCCAGATCAGCACCCGCCAGCCGTCGCCCAGCGGCACCCAGAACCACAGCGCCAGCGGCAAGGTGAACAGCGCCAGCCCGGCGGTATAGGTCAGCATCATGATAAGCGGCGGCTCGGCCCGCATCTTGCGCGTCACGATGATCGCGCCGGTGCCTGCAAAGACCGTGACAAACAGCGCCAGCACGCCGGGGTTTGCCACCATCCCCGCTGGCTGCACCGCGATCAAGACGCCGACCAGCCCCACCGCGCCCGCCAGCCAATGGGTGGGGCGGATCACCTCGCGCAAGATCAGCGCGGCCATGACCATCATGACCACGGGCCGCGTGAAGTTGATCGCGGTGAACAGCGCCAGCGGCACCTTGGCAACCGCAAAGAAGCTGGAAGTCAGGGCGACGGTGCTCAGCATCACCCGCAACAGGTGCAACCACGGCTGGCGCAGCCGCAGCGCGCCCTGCGCGCCTGTCAGCCCAAGGGCGCGCCCCGTTCCGACGCCAGCACCCGCACCTGTGCCGACTGCCCCCCCCAGCCGCATCGCGGCGCCTGTGCCCCGGTCGGTGCCAGCACCGCCCGTGCCTGCGGCTTTGCCATCGTCAGGATCGTCAGCGCCCTGCAATGCCTGCGCCCGCGCACGGTACACCGCGCGCGCCACGAAGGGGATCAGCAGCACCAGCCCGACCGCCGCGCGGATGAACACGATCTGCGCGGCGCTGAAATCCGCACCCATTGCCTTGACGATGGTCAGCGCCCAGATGTTCAGCGCCATATCCGCCAGCAACCACCCTGCGCCGCGCAGGTTGTTGCGCGCAGGACCCGGGGGCGGCGGGGCGTTGCTCATCGCGGGGCGATCATGTTGGCCATCAGCCGGAAGGCGCCGGGGATCAGCGCCTCCATCTGCAAATGCACGATCAGCGCGCAATGGGTGTGGCGGCCCGCGCCGATCTCGGCCGAGACGAGCGCGCCGTGATGTGGGGCCTCGCCGTGGTCGGCCATCTCCAGCAGCGGCGTGTAGGCCGCATCCCAGCTTTTCGCGAAATAGAGGCCGCGTTCCTTCACCCAGCCGTCCCAGTCCTGCGGCCCGATGGGGTTTGGCCCGGTCAGTACCGGATGATCGGGCGCGAGGTGGCGCACCAAGGCCCCCTCATCCGTGACGCGGAACCGCAGCGAGGGCTTGCCGATTTCCAGCGGCGCGGGCGCGGTGCGCGTGGCATCCCAGTTATCCCACGGGCGGTGGTACAAGGTCAGAAGCGTGCCGCCCGCGTGCACCCAATCGTGGACCGCAGGCATCAGCCCGGCCAGCGCGCGGCGGAAGCGCAGCGCGAAAATCCCGATCACCAGCGCGTCACAGCGCGCCAGCGCGGCGGGGGTCAGGCCCGCATCGTCCAGCGTCACAACATCGACTCCCATGGCGCGCAGCCAGTGGTCCGCCCGGTCATTGCCGCCGCCGATGTAGCCCACACGCAGCGCATCTTGCGCGCGGCCCAGGGGCAGCGCCACATCCGCCACCCGCAGCCGCAGCAGGGCAGGGGCTGCGCGCAGGCGCGGGCCGGTATGGGAATAGTCGATGCGCGTGACGCTCTGCGCGGGCACGCCGTCCAGTGTGACCGGCAGCGCCCAAAGACCGGGTTCGGGCCGCGCGGGCGGGATCAGGCGCAGCCCGTCAGGCGCAGGTTCAGAAGCCGGGGCTGCCGCGACGGACGGGGTGCCGGGGGCCGCCCCCTCAGCCCCGGTATCGCGCCCTGCATCTGGCGTGGCGACCGGCCCGCGCAGCGCCCAGCCCTCAGGCAGGGACAACGCTGCCCCGTCGCTCAGATGCAACGTCACCGGCGCGGCGGCGCGGCTGTTGACGAAGACGGCGGCCGGGGCAATCTCGGCCTCAACCTTCGGCAGCACCAGCAAGCGGCGCTCGGTGGGCAGGGTCATGAATGTCTTGACCGGCACGGCCCCCGCACCGGCGCTGAGGGTCAGGCGCATGTTGACCGGACCGGCCGCGCCGTCGGGGCTGTAATGTGTCGGGTAAGGATCGGCGGGGGGTGCATCACCGGGGATGTGGATCTGCGCCCGCACGCCTGTCCCGCGTCCCGTCCCGCCTTCGGACGCGACATTGGGGCTGCTGGTCGCGCCATTTGCCTGCGTCCCGTCGGTTTCCACCCGCCAGCCCGGCGGCAAGTCCCAGTCCAGCCGCGCCTGCACCGGCGCGCCGTCGGGAAGGTGCAGCGAGAGCTGGCCGGTGACCGCGCTTCCGGGGCGGGCGAAATCCACGCTCAGCCGCCCCTCGGCCCGGATGCCTGCGGCCAGCATCAGCACGCGGGCCAACGCGGCCTCATGCCGGTCCAGCCGGTGGAGGACCTGACCCGATGCGGCAGCCGGACAGGCGGCGCGGGCGGCATGCAGCGCGCGCAGCGCGTCCAGTGCCCGCAGCGCAACGGCCTGCGGATCGGGATAGGCCGCGACAGTCGCAGCCAGCGCCGCATCGAGGTCCGCGAAAGCACCGGCCCCCGGCACAAGGTCAGCATAGCTGCGCGCCAGATTATCGGTGATCGCGCCTTCCGCGTCTCCATCCGGCCCAACGAAAGTGCGCGCCAGATGCAGCGGCCAGCCCGCAGTTTCCGCCGCGCCGACCCAGCGGCCCATGCCCTGCGTGGCGTGGAAGACGCGGGAATGCTGGCCGATCTCGGCCCATGTCCAGCCCGAGGGCCCTTCGACCCCGTGCCCCGGCACGCGTAGCGTTTCGGGCGGTGGCGGCAGGTCGTCATCATAGGCGTCCCCCGCGCCAGACCACGCAGGCAAATAGAGCTTTGCCACCTGCCAGGGCGCGCCCGCTGCCTCAAAGGCCGGGTCGGCGGCGGCATCCATCACTTCATGCGCGGCCTGCGTCATGGCGCGGTGGTGGCCGTGCTGGCCTGGGATGTCGAGGAACGTCGGGCAGATGATGTCGGGCCGGTCGGCGCGGATGATCTCGACAAACCTGCGCAGGGTGCGGGCATGGTCCCATTTGCCCAGCGTCTCCACCCCGGATTTCGAGAAGCCAAAATCGGTGATCGTGTCGTCGGGGCCTTCTGACAGCCAATACATCGACAGGTTCAGCACATCGCAGGCGCGCTCCATCTCGGCGGTGCGCAAGGTGCCCAGATCGGCCCCGGCCTCGCGGCCCAGATCGTTCTGGCCGCCTTCGCCGCGGGTGGAACAGGCATAGGACAGGCTGATCCCGTCACGCAAGGAAAGTGCGGCCAGCATCGCGCTGGTCTCATCATCGGGATGCGCGCCGGTGTTCATGAACCGCACCAGCCCCCGCAGGGGGTGCAGGGCACGCCACAGCGTCAGGGCGCGGGGCGCGGTCACTTGCAGGGACAGGCGGGCGGCGTCGGACAGGGGCATGGGCAGGGCCTTTCAGGTTTATGGGCGTGTTGGCGCGGGGAAGGGGCATCAGAAGGGGCGGGCGCTCAGCCCGATGACCGCCGGGGACACAGGCAACGGCGACGACGCCCGCGCGGGTGGCAAAGGGCGCGCCGTACGCCAAATTGCGCGCAAGAAGGTGCAGAATGCTGCGTGCAGGATGCTGCAATTCGGGCAGGGCCGTCCGGGCCGTGGTCGCCTGCGGAACCTGCGCTGAAAAAGCGCGGGCCGAGCGACAGGGGTTTGACAGACCGGCGCCGTGAAGGCGCGCGCCAGATCCAAATGCCCTGCCGACAATATACCGCACACTCGAACCGAAGCTGCGCGACATCGGATGGGGCAAGGGCGATCTGGCGGGGGGCAAACCGATGCCGCGCGCGGCGATATCCTGCACAGCGCGGGCCGGGTGCGCGGCCCTGAGGGGAAAGGCCGACGCCCCTCACAGCGCGGAATCCAGCCGGGGCGTCACCACGTCATGGATGATGAGGGCGGCGCCTGCCAGCGCAGCGGTCAGCACGCCTGAAGTGCCGCGCTGCACCCTTGGTGCCTTGCGCGCGGCGCGGCGCGCAACCGATCCGGGCGGCAGCACCAGCCGGGCGATCAATGCGTCCAGGATCGCATCGGGCAGGGCGCCCGCCAGGATCACCGTGTCGGGGTCCAGCAGGTTTTCCAGCATCCCGATGGCGCGCGACAGGGCAGCGGCACCCGCGTCCAGCCAGGCCAGCAGCCGGGGATCGTGCGCTGCCAGCAAAGCCAGTGCGACCGCATCGGTCTGGTCCTCGGCCATGGAATCGTCTGCCAGGATATCATCGGGCGGCGCGTCATCGGGCAGATCCCCCCCGCCCAGCCGATTTTCGGCCCGTGCGCCCTGAGGCGTCTGCGCGGTACCGGCGGGGCGTTCGGAGGGCGGTGCCCCCCCCGTCGACCCTTCGCCGGTGGCGGCCGCCAGGGGCAAAAGCCCTGAGGCCGAAGGAGGTCCCGCACCCGGCCCCTCGGACGCCGGGTCAGGTACAATCATCCCCTGCGCCACCAGGAACCGCCGCAACGCCATGCGGCTGACGTATTGCTCCAGGCATCCCCGGTTGCCGCAGGCGCACAGCGTTCCGCCCGGCGTCACGATAACATGCCCGATCTCGCCCGCGTTGCCCGAGCTGCCGCGCAAAGGCTGGCCCTGCGCCACCACGCCCAACCCCAGCCCCTTGCCGAAATAGAGCACGCAGAACCCGTCGAGTCCCTGCGCCGCGCCGCGCATCCCCTCGGCGATGGCCGCCGCCGTGGCGTCCTTTTGCAACAAAACCGGCATGTCCAGCGCGGCGCTAGCCTGATCCGCCGCCGTGATTCCGTCCCAGCCGTGCAGCACGGTCTCGCCTGCGGCACTCAGCCCTTCAACACCGAAGGGGCCGGGCACCACCAGGCCCGCGCCCATCACCGGCCCCGGCGCGGCGCGGCGCGCGGCCTGCGCCAGCGGGCGCATCGCCGCGAAAACCGTCGCGGGGTCCGAATCGGTCAGCGTCACCTGCCGGGTCATCAGCAATGTGCCGCCCAGATCGCTCAGTGCCATGATCAGCACATCGGGCCGCACCTCGAAGCCCAGCGCGGCGCCCCCGGCGGGGTTGAAGCTGTACTGAACGGGGGGCTGCCCCCGTTCGGTACGCCGTCGGCCCGTGCGGATCACCAGCCCCTCGCGCTCCAGCTCGGCGACCAGATTCGATACGGTCTGCGTGCTCAGCCCGCTGGCGCGTGCAATTTCGGCGCGGCCTGCCTGCGGGGCGTTTTGCAGGTACCCCAGCACGACGCGGCGGTTGTGAACGCGCGAACGCTCGGCGTTGTTGCCTGCAATCTGCCCCCCGCGATGCTGCACGTCGCCCCCTTAACTCAAATGGTGTGAATTAACTATTGATCTTTGAGCGAAGTCCGTCAACCATGACATCACCAAACAGCTTGCGCCCGCTGCGGTCCGCGCCGCCCCTCTTCGGGAATCGGCCCGGGCAAGGTTGGGGCGCAGCGCAGTCACGGCCCGGGAGGGGAGGCCCGGCCCCAAAAGAACGAACGGCCCCGCCAGCTGCGCCGGATAAGCGCCTGGCAAGAACGCACGGCCCAGCAGACCAAAAGCAATAAACGACCCCACAACAGCGATCGTCCGCACCGCCGGACACCCAACAGAGAGGAACGCCAGATGAAATCCCTGCAAACCAGATCCCTCAGATCCTTCGCCCTTGGTGCGACCGCCGGTCTTGCCACGCTGATCGGGGCCAATGCCGCCAGCGCGGTCGAGATCGAATACTGGCAGTATATCTTTGACAGCCGCGTCACCGCGATGAACACGCTCATCGAGAATTTCGAGGCCGCGAACCCCGACATCACGGTCAATCAATCCACCTTCCCCTATGCCGATTACCGCACCCGCGTCGCCGTTGCGATCCCGGCGGGCGAGGGGCCGGATGTGGTGCAGCTGTTCTACGGCTGGCTGAACGATTATGTCGAAGCCGACCTGATCCAGCCGCTGCCCACGGATACCTTCAGCCCCGAACGCATCGAGGCCGAATTCTTCCCCATGGTGCAGGCGATGGAGATGGACGGGGCCTACATGGCGCTGCCGACCGCCGTGCGCAGCCTTGCGCTGTTCTACAACACCCGGCTGATGGAGGCTGCGGGCTTTGAAGAAGCCCCCGCCAATCTGGATGAACTGGTGTCGATGGCAGAGGCGATGACGCAGCGCGACGGGTCAGGCAACATCACGCTGGTCGGGCTGACCACCGGCATGACTGCGCAAGATCACCATTGGCTGCGCGAAGTGCTGAACCGCCAGTTCGGCGCGGTGCCCTATTCCGACGATTACCGCACCGTCACCTACAACACCCCCGAAGGCGTCGACGCGCTGGAATTCTATGCCAGCCTGGAGGGCGATGCCGGGGTCTCGGTCTCGGGCTTCATGGATGAGCCGCAGGCAGCCTTCCGCGCCGGGCGCGCCGCGATGCATATCGACGGCTCGTTCCGCATCGGTGCGCTGCAATCGACACCGGGGCTGGAATGGGGCGTTGCCGAACTGCCCGCCGGGCCTGATGGCACGCAGTCGAACTATGCCAGCTACTGGGTGAACGCGATCACCTCCAAGGCAGAGGGCGAGAAGTACGACGCTGCGGTTAAGTTCATGGAATACATCACCTCGGATGAGGCGATGCAGATCTGGCTGGAAACCGTCGGCGAACTGCCCGCCCGCCCCTCGGCCGCGCTGACGCCGGAAAACACCGCCGATCCGATCTATGGCCCCTTCATCGCCGGGCTTGAATACGGGCAAGCGACGGTCTTTGCGGATGAAAGCGCGCAGCGTCAGGTGCTGGTGGATGCGGTCAGCCGCATTCTGCTGGAAGACCAGTCGCCTGCCGACAGCCTTGCCGTGGCAGCCGAGGCCGAACAGGCGATCCTTGACGCCTACTACGCCGAATGACGGCGACCCGGCATCAGGTTGCGGGCGCGGTGACGCGCCCGCAACCCTAGTCGGTGGGGCAGGGGGCACGGTTCCTTGACCGTACCCTTTGCCCCAACAGCCGACGCGCAGAACGTGAGGGCATGCAGCCCGAGAGGTGCCCCGCGCGGGGAAATGTCCCGGTGCCCGACGCAGATCACGTGCCACCGTTATTCCGGTGGCCCAGCCTTCCGGGTATCGCAATGTGCCACGACGCCGTCGGGCGAAGACTCGCCTACCCACCCGAGCGGCCGCCCACCCGAACGCCCGCCCACCCGAACGCCCGCCCACCCGAACGCCCGCCCGCCCCAACACAACGCGCCCCGCCTGTATCCGCCACCCCGGCGACCGTCCGATCCAAGAGGTCCTGCATGAAACTTTATGACCGCCTGTCGATCAAACAAAAACAAGTCGTCTGGGCCTGGACGTTTCTGGCGGTGCCGGTGGTGTTCTATGTCGTGATCCGGTTCTACCCGACGTTTGACGCCATCGTCCTCAGCTTCCAGTCATGGAACATGCTGGAGGCGCGCCAATGGAACGGCTTTGACAACTACGCCACGCTGTTCGCCGATCCGGTATTCTGGAAAGTGTTCCAGAACACCTTCCTGTACCTCATCATTGGCACGCCCACGTCGCTGATCTTCAGCTTCCTGATCGCCTATCATCTGGACAAGACACGCTTCTTGCACGGCTTCCTGCGCGCGCTGTACTTTTTGCCCTTCCTGACATCGACCGTGGCGATGGCGTGGGTCTGGCGCTGGTTCTATCAGCCGGTGCCGGTGGGGATCTTCAACAGCTTTCTGTCGTCGGCGGGCATTTCTCAGGTGCCCTTCCTGAACTCCACCACCTATGCGCTGCCCGCGGTACTGGCCCCGGCGGTGTGGGCGGGCCTTGGCTTTCAGATCATCATCTTCATGGCCGGGCTGCGCGCCATTCCCATCAGCTATTACGAGGCCGCGCGCATCGACGGCGTGTCGAACTGGACAATCCTGCGCGAGATCACGCTGCCGCTGATGCGCCCTACCATCGTGTTTCTTGTGGTGTTCTCGTCCATCGGCTTCCTGCGGATCTTCGATCAGGTGTTCAACATGACCACCAACAACCCCGGCGGGCCGCTGAATGCGACGAAACCACTGGTGATGATGATCTACCAGACCGCGTTCAACAGCTTTGACATGGGCTATGCCGCTGCCCAGACCGTGGTGCTGTTCACCGTGCTGCTGATCGTCAGCCTGATCCAGCTGCGCCTGTTGCGGGACCGCTAGAATGACCCAATCCCGCACTTCCCGCCCCCGCACGCTCATAGCGCAACAGCGCCGCCCGGCACCGCCTGCACCATCGGTCCCGCATGGGCCGCGCCCCGCCGCCGCCGTACACTCCCCCCCTGCAAACGGACCAATGACATGACCGACACGCAGATCAAACCCTCCGCCGATGCGCTGATGCGCGGCCCCGCCGGGGGCGGCGCAGTGAAGCCCGGCCTCGATCCGGTGCGCGTCATCCGTTGGACGCTGCTGGCCATGGGCGCCATCGTGATGGTCATGCCGATCATCTACATGCTGTCGGCATCGGTAAAATACCCGCACGAGATGTTCGAGACCAACATCATCCCTGAATCCCCCACGTTCTTCAACTACGGCCGCGTGCTGGAAGACGGGCGCTTCTACCGCTGGTTCCTCAACTCGCTGGTGATCGCCACCGTCACCACCGTCTCGGCGGTGTTTTTCGACGCGCTGGTGGGCTATGCGCTGTGCAAGTTCAAATTCCGGGGCCGCTACCTTGTGTTCATCGCGATCCTCTCGACGCTGATGATCCCGACCGAGATGCTCATCATCCCATGGTACATGATGGCACGCAATTTCGGCTGGCTCGACACTTACTGGGGCATCATGTTCCCCGGCATGATGACGGCCTTCGGCACCTTCTTGATGAAACAGTTTTTTGAGACCGTGCCCGATGACTTCCTGGAGGCCGCGCGCATCGACGGGCTGAACGAGTTCCAGATATGGTGGTCGGTCGCCATGCCGCTGGTCACGCCCGCACTGTCGGCGCTGGCGATCTTCATCTTCCTTGGCAACTGGACCGCCTTCATCTGGCCGTTGATCGTCACCACCTCGCAGGAGCTTTATACGATCCCCGTCGGCCTCACGACATTCTCGGTTGAGCAATCGATCCAGTGGGAGCTGATCATGACCGGGGCGGCGCTGGCCACCATTCCGACGCTGGTCGTGTTCCTGATCTTCCAGCGCTACATCATCCGTGGCGTCGCCATGGCGGGGCTGAAGGGATGAGCGACAGCATGGCGATCACCGATACCTCCACCTTCCCCGATCCGGTCTACCGCGACACGGTGCTGGCCCCGCTGTTTGATGGCGCCAAAACACATTTTGCGGGCCATGTCCGCGCGATCAACCGCGCGCATCTGGTCATGCTGACCGAAACCGCGATCATCGCGCCGGGCACTGCCGCTACCATCGCGGGCGCCCTGCGCGACATCGACGCCGAAATCGACATCCCCGCGCTGACCTATACCGGCGCATATGAGGATTACTTTTTCCTGGTCGAGGCTGAATTGCGCGCCCGCATCGGCGCCGATACCGCGGGCGCGCTGCACACGGCCCGGTCGCGCAACGACATGGACCATACCGTGTTCAAGATGGCGCTGCGCGACCGCACCGACACGGCGCTGACGCAGGCGCTGGACCTTGCCGACGCGCTGATCGCCACGGCGGTGGCCGAACGTGACACCCTGATCGTTGCCTATACCCACGGCCAGCCTGCGCAACCCACCACCTATGGGCATTACCTTGCCGCCGTGCTGGAGGTCTTGCTGCGCGACATCACCCGCCTTTCGGAGGCCCGCGCGGCACTCGACCATTGCCCGATGGGCGCCGCTGCCATCACCACATCGGGCTTTGCGGTCGACCGGCACCGCATGGCGGGGCTGTTGGGCTTTACCGCGCCGCTGCGAAATTCTTACGGGTGCATCGCGGCGGTCGATTATGTGACCGGCCTCTATTCCGCGCTGAAACTGATGTTCTTGCATCTGGGCCGCGTGGTGCAGGACCTGCAATTCTGGACCGCGTTCGAGGTCGGGCAGCTTTATGTCCCCAACGCGCTGGTGCAGGTCAGCTCCATCATGCCGCAAAAGCGCAACCCCGTGCCGATCGAGCATCTGCGCCATCTGGCCAGCGCCACCGTGGGCCGCTGCGACATGGTGGTGAATACCATGCACAACACCCCTTTCACCGATATGAACGACAGCGAAGGCGAGGTGCAGGTTGCAGGCTATGCCGCCTTCGACAGCGGCGCGCGGGTGCTGGCGTTGCTGGCCGCGCTGATCCCGGCGACCCGCGTGCGCGCCGACCGCGTCGCTGCCAACATGGATGCCGCCTGTGTCACCATCACCGAACTGGCTGATACATTGGTGCGGGTAGAGGGCCTCAGCTTCCGGCAGGCGCATGAGGTCGCCGCCCACACCGCGCGTGCCGTTATCGCTGACGGCCAGCCGCTGGGCGCGGGGTTCACCGCCTTTGCGCGCGCCTTCACCGACCAGACCGGGCACGCACCCGCGCTGACGCAAGATGCCTTCGCCCATGCGGTCAGCGCCCGGCATTTCGTCAACAGCCGCACCCGCTTTGGCGGGCCGGCCCCCGCGCCGATGGATGATGCCCTCAGTGCGCTGCGGGTCGATGCCCATGCCCTGCGCAGCGCCCAGACACAGCGCCGCACCCGTATCGACGCGGCCACCACCGCCCGCGACACCGCCTTTGACCACTTGATGACCGGAGCTTGATCCATGGCCACCCTGACGCTGCGCAACCTTGTGAAAGCCTATGGCAAGACCGAAGTGCTGCATTCGATCAACCTGGAGGTGGCGGATGGCGAATTCGTCGTCTTCGTCGGCCCCTCGGGCTGCGGCAAATCCACCACCTTGCGCATGATCGCCGGGCTGGAAGAGATCACAGGCGGCGAGATCATGATCGGCGACCGCGTGGTGAACCACCTGGAACCAAAGCATCGCGACATCGCCATGGTGTTCCAGAACTACGCGATCTATCCGCACATGAGCGTGCGCAAGAACATCGGCTTTGGCCTGCGGACCTCCAAGATGGCGCCCGCCGACAAGGAACGCCGCATTGATGAGGTTGCGGCCCTTCTGAGCATGACCGAGCTTCTGGACCGCAAACCCGCGCAGCTGTCCGGCGGCCAGCGCCAGCGCGTCGCCATCGGCCGGGCCATGGTGCGCGACCCGGCGGTGTTCCTGTTCGATGAGCCGCTGTCAAACCTCGATGCGCAGTTGCGCACCCAGATGCGGCTGGAGATCAAGAAGCTGCACCAGCGCGTGCGCAACACCATCGTCTTCGTCACCCATGACCAGGTCGAGGCGATGACCATGGCTGACCGTATCGTCATCATGAAGGATGGCCACATCCAGCAGGTCGGCACACCTGCGGAAGTGTTCCACCAACCGCGCAACATCTTCGTGGCGCAGTTCATCGGCGCGCCCTCGATGAACCTTCTGGACGCCACTTATGCCGACGGGCAGATCCGGGCGGCGGGGGCCAGCGTGGCGCTGCCGCTGGAACTGCCCGCGGGCAGCGCGCTGACCATGGGCATCCGCCCCGATGACCTGAGCGTCGCGCCGGGCCCGGGCCTGTTTTCCGGCACCGTCAGCGTGCTGGAACCCCTGGGCACCGAGACGCTGGTCTATGTGGACATCGGCGGTGGGCATGAGGTAATCGCCAAGGCCGATGGCCGCACCCCGCCACGATTGGGCGAAACCGTGCATCTGCATGCCGATGCCGCCAACATGCATCTGTTTGATACATCGGGCGAGGCGTTGCGATGAGCTTGCAGCCTTCTGATCCGGCGCGATCTGGTCCGGCCCGCTCTAACCCCGCACCCTCGGTGCGGGGCGCGCTCAATGCTGCGCCCGCCGATACTGCTGCGGTGATCTGCACGGGGCGGCTTTATTGCGACATGATCATGTCGGGTCTGCCGGACCTGCCGCAGGCCGGGCAAGAGATCTACGCCGACAGCCTCAGTTTCGCGGCGGGTGGCGGTGCCTATATCACCGCCGCCTATCTGGCGGCCTGCGGTCGGGGTGCTGCGCTGGCCGCGATCTGGCCCGCCGATCCTTTCGCCGTCATGCTTGATACCGAACTGGACGACAGTGCCATAGCGCTGCATCTGATGGGTTCGCCCGCGCCCGGCATCGACCCGCAACTGACCGTCGCCATCGTCACCGGCGATGATCGCGCCTTCCTGACCCGTCGCGCCGGGCCTGCCGTGCCTGAAACGCTGGGCGCCGCGCTGGAAAGCCGCGACTGGCAGCACCTGCATATCGGCGAACTGGCAACCCTGGCCGAGGCACCCTGGATCGTGCCCGCCGCCAAGGCCGCCGGGATGACCGTATCATGCGACTGCGCCTGGGACGCGGACCTGCTGGCGCGCGATGATCTGCCCGCGCTGCTGTCAGGCGTCGATGTCTTCTTGCCCAACCGGGTCGAGGCCGACGCCCTGACCCGCCACGCCCCCCTGACCGACCATGCCGCGCTTGTGGTGGTTAAGGACGGTGCCTCGGGCGCGGTGGCGCATCGCACCGGCGCCGCGCCGCTGCGCCGCCCGGCGTGCGCGGGACGCGTGGTGGATACCGTGGGCGCGGGCGATGCGTTCAACGCAGGCTTCATCGACGCATGGCTCGCGGGCGTGCCGCTCGCCGATTGTCTGGACGCCGGCGCCCATACCGCCGCTGCCGCGCTGGCCCGCACAGGCGGCGCGCGTGACCTGCTGGCCATCACCCCACTGCGCCGCAAACATGTAGATGCGGCGGAATAGGGGCTTTCGGTCGTTGGCCCTGCCGCATGGGTCGGCCAAGGTGCAGCATCGTCAGTACCGGCGGGGCAACGCGGCGCTTTTCTTGATCTGCCGGGGCGGGTTCATCCCTCAGGCGCTTTGACGGCGATACGTCGTCAGAGCGCTTGCCGCCCTGCTAAATCCCCAGCCGGTCGCGCAGCGAAAACCATGTCATCGCCAGTGCCAGCAGCGGCGTGCGCGGCTTCGGCCCGCCGGGGAAGCCCGGCATGGGCAGGCGCGAAAGCAGGTCGAACCGGGCGGTGGTGCCGCCGATCGCTTCGGCCAGTACCCTGCCTGCCAATGTGGCCAGCGCTACCCCGTGGCCGGAATAGCCCGAGGCCGACCATACCCCCGCACCCGCCTGCGCGAAATACGGCAGCCGCGTCATGGTGATGGCCAGCGTGCCGCCCCATGCGTAGTCGATCCGCACATCTTCAAGCTGCGGGAAGACCTGCAACATCGGCTGCCGTACTGTCTTGATGATATCGGGGAAGCGGTAGCCATAGCTTTCGCCGCCGCCAAACAGCAGGCGGTTATCCTCGGACAGGCGAAAGTAATTCACCACGAACTTGCTGTCAGCCACCGCAACGGGGCGCGTCAGCACATCCGCCGCGCGGTCGCCCAACGGCTCGGTGCCAATGATGAAATTGTTGATCGGCATGACCTTTGCCGCGACCTGCCGGTTCAGCCCGCCCAGATAGCCATTGGCAGCCAGGATCACGTGATCCGCCGTCACGCGCCCGCCCGCCGTCGTCACCACGACAGGCGCGCCGGGGGTGACCTGCGTGACCTGCGCGTTCTCAAACACCTGCGCGCCCGCCGCGATCGCCGCCCGCGCCAGCCCCAGCGCGAAGCGCAACGGATGCACATGCCCCGCGCCATGGTCCAGCGTGCCGCCCTGATAGCCGGGCGCGCGCACGATGTCTTGCAGGGCGGCCCGGTCCAGCACCTCGACCTGATCGTAGCCATAATCGCGCGCCAGTTTTTCGGCCATGGCGTGGCTGTGGCGCACCTCGCGCGCGTGCCAGTCAGCATGCAGCACGCCGGGGCGGAAGGGGCAGTCCATGCCATGCGCGTCGATCAGGTCGCGGACCAGCGCCTTTGCATCCTGACCCATGTCCCACAGCAGCCGGGCATCGCCCGGTCCGATCATCTTTTCCAGATCATCCTGTTCCAGCCGCTGTCCTGACCCCACCTGCCCGCCGTTGCGGCCCGAGGCGCCAAAGCCCACGCGCTGCGCCTCGAGCACCACCACCGACAACCCGGCTTGCGCCAGATGCAGCGCGGCTGACAACCCGGTATAGCCCGCGCCGACAATGCACACATCTGCCCGCTTATCGCCTGACAACGCGGGCAGGGGGGCCAGTGGCGTGGCGGTTGCGGCGTAATAGCTGGGCGGGTATTCCCCCGCCCGGTCGTTGGCGTGCAGCAGATTCATACGTTCAGCAGCAGGTGTTCGCGTTCCCACGGGCTGATGACTTGCAGGAATTCCTTGTATTCCATCCGTTTCACCGCCTCGTAGACGCCGCAGAAATCCGCGCCCAGAACTTCCTGAATGGGTTTGCATTCCTCGAACAGATCCAGCGCATCGCCCAAGGTAAAGGGCAGCTCATCCTCGGCCAGATAGGCGTCACCTTTGTATTCGGCGCGCGGGCTCAATTGCTCCATCAGCCCCAGGTAGCCGCAGGCGAGCGACGCGGCAAAGCCCAGGTAGGGGTTGCAATCCATCCCCGCCAGCCGGTTTTCCACCCGGCGCGACGCGGCATCGGCAATCGGCACGCGGATGCCGGTGGTGCGGTTGTCGCGGCCCCATTCCAGGTTGATGGGCGCTGCGAAATCCGGGACATAGCGGCGGTAGCTGTTCACATATGGGGCCAGCAATGCGATGACGGCGGGAAGATATTTTTGCATCCCGGCGATAAAGTGCTGGAATTGCGGGGTTTCTTCGCCCTCGGGGCCAGAGAAGATGTTGCTTCCCGTGGCGGCATCGACGACCGAATGGTGCATGTGCATGGCGCTGCCGGGCTCGCCCTCGATGGGTTTGGCCATAAAGGTGGCGAAGCAATCGTGGCGCAGCGCGGCCTCGCGGATCATGCGCTTGAAATAGAAGATCTCATCGGCCAGCATCACCGGATCGCCGTGGTTGAGGTTGATCTCGATCTGCCCTGCGCCGCCTTCTTGCAAGATGCCGTCGATCTCCAGTCCCATCGCCTCGGCGAAATCATAGATGTCGTCGATCACCTTGCCGTATTCATCCACCGCCGACATGGAATAGGCCTGCTTGCCCGCCGCCGGGCGTCCCGACCGGCCGATGGGCGGTACGATGGGTTTCGCGGGGTCGGTGTTGCGCGCGACAAGGTAGAACTCCATCTCCGGGGCCACCACGGGCGTCCAGCCCTGCGCGCGATACAGGCCCAGGATGCGTTTGAGCACATTGCGCGGCGAGACCGAAACGGGCGCACCCTTCTGGTCATAGGCGTCGTGGATCACCTGAATGGTGACATCGGCGGTCCATGGCGCGGCAATCGCGGTGCTGAAATCCGGTGTCAGCACCATGTCGGGCTCGGTGAAGGCGCCGCCGGGGCGTTCGGCCCAGTCGCCGGTGATGGTTTGCAGAAAGATCGAATCCGGCAGGTAGAATTGCGTCTGCTTGGCGAATTTCGCGGCGGGCATTGCCTTGCCGCGCGCCACGCCGCCCAGATCGGGGACGATGCATTCCACTTCATCGGGTTTGCGTCCGGCGATGTAGGCGCGGGCGGCTTCGGGCAGTTGGTCGGTCCAGTCGGCCATTGAGTTTCCTTTGGGCGCAGCGGGGCTGGCCCGGTTCGGTGGGGGGCTGATCAGCCCTGAGCTGTGCGGGTCTGTACCGTTTGGGAAGGGGCGGCGGGCGCATGTGCGCGAAACAGCGCCGCGATCTCGTCGAAGGTCTGGCGCTGTCCTGTGTCGGTGTCGGGCGCGCTGGCGGCGGCATCGAGCAAGGTGTCGGAAATCACCCCGCGCCCGCGCGCGTCGATCAGGCGGCGCACGATGGCGCGGTCAAACTCCGGATGTGCCTGCACCGTCAGGATATGCGTGCCGTAGCGCAGGGCGGCGATGGCGCAGAACGGGTTCGTCGCCACAATGCGCGCACCTTCGGGGGCTTTGGTGACCTGATCTTGATGCCAGGCGTTCAAGCGGCGGGTGTCGCCGTTGAAGTCATAGGTTTGCGCGCCAACGGCCCAGCCGCCAGCGAATTTCTCGACCCGCCCCCCCAGCGCCTGTGCGATGATCTGATGCCCGAAACACACGCCGACCAAGGGCACGTGCGCGCCGTGTGCCTGGCGGATGAAGTCTTCCAGCGGCGGGATGAAGGCGTGATCCTCATACGCGCCGTGGCGCGACCCTGTGATAAGCCAGCCGTCGCACGCATGCACGCTGGCAGGCATCTCGCCGCCTTCCACATGCCAGGCGCTGAAGGTGAAGCCGTGGCCGTCCAGCAGGCGGGCGAAGATTTGCGGATAGGTGCCGAAATCGGCGCTGACCTCGGAAGGGGGGCGGCCGGTTTCCAGAATGCCGATATGCATGGTGTTCTCTTTGGGATTGGGACGCGGCCAACCTAGCACCGGGGCCGGGGGGGCGGCAAGGGCGGTGATGGGGGCCGCCCGCGCAGGGTGCGCGCGTTAACGTTTCGCAATGAAAACAGGCATTTAGCCCTGTTTCGCATGCGAAACACTTTGCCCCCAGCGGATTGATTCCGCAGGGTTTTCCGCCGGTTTCGCTGGAAAGTGTTTCGCAGCCCCAGCGGGGCGCGTTAACCTTTGCGCCCCGCTGCGTTGCCCCACCGCCTTGCCTCACCGGCTTACCCGCCACAGCCGTCAGACCGTATCGAGATACAGCTCCAGCACTTCTTCGGGCGAAAGCTCTTCCATGTAATGCAGTTCCTGCCGCTTGGTCAGCACCAGGTTCGAGATCAGCCCGGCGGGGAAAATCCGCGCAATTTCGGCGCTATGCTCAAACGCATCAATCGCTGCGATCCATGTGGTGGGCAGTTGCGGCAAATCCAGGCGGTAGGCATTGCCGGTGATCGGTTCGGGGGGCGTCAGCTTCCGCTCGATCCCGTCCAGCGCGGCCCCCAGCACGGCGGCCATCATCAGGTAGGGGTTGATGTCGCCGCCCGCCACCCGGTGTTCGATCCGCCGCGCCTTGGGGTTGCCCGAGGGGATGCGGATCGAGGCCGTGCGGTTCTCATAGGCCCAGCACACGCCGGTGGGGGCGTGGGCGCCGGGGGTCAGCCGGTCGTAGCTGTTGGCATGGGGTGCGAAAAGCAGCATCGAGCCGGGCATCGCCGCCAGGCAGCCTGCAACGGCGTGGCGCAAGGCGTCGGTGCCGCGCGGGCCGCCGTCGTCGAAGACATTGCGGCCCTCGGCATCGAGGACCGAGAAATGCATGTGCATCCCGTTGCCCGCCTGATCCTCGTAGGGTTTGGCCATGAAGGACGCCGCGAAACCGTGCTTGCGCGACAGGCCGCGTGTCAGCATCTTGAAGAGCCATGTGTCATCGGCGATCTTCATTGCGTCATCGTCATGCAGCAGGTTGATCTCGAACTGGCCCAGACCGGCCTCGGATATGGCGGTGTCGGCGTCGATATCCATCGCCTCACAGCCGTCATAAAGATCGGTGAAGAACTTGTCGAAAGCGTCCAGCGCGCGGAGGGCCAGCGTATCGGCCCCCGGCCGCCGCTTGCCCGAACGGGGCGACACGGGGACGCGGATATCCTTGCCGCTGTCGTCGATCATGTAGAATTCAAGCTCGGTCGCCACCACGGGCGTCAGGCCCGCAGCCTTGTAGCGCGCCAGCACGGCGGCCAGCGCATGGCGGGGGTCCCCCTCGAAGGGTTGGCCGTTTTCACGGTACATCCAGATCGGCAGCAGCGCGGTCGGCGCCTCCAGCCAGGGCATGGGCAGAAAGCCGCGTTCCGTGGGATAGAGCATCCCGTCGGCATCGCCGGTTTCAAATACCAGCGGCGAGTTCTCGATATCCTCGCCCCAGATGTCGAGGTTCATCACCGACAGCGGAAAGCGGGTGCCGTCCGACACGATCTTGCCGGCAAACCGCGCCGGGATGCGCTTGCCCCGGGCCTGACCGTTCAGGTCGGCGGCCGCAACGCGGATGGTCTTGACCTGCGGATTGTCGCGCAGCCAGTCTTGCATAAGTCACCTGATGTATTGCGGGCGGAAGCGGAACTTTGCCCGCACGGCCCTTGGAAGATGGCGGTTGAGCCGCCGGTTTATCGCACCGAACACCGCGATGATACACAGCGTCAGTCCGATGAAATACACCGCAACGATGGGATAGGGAATGAAAGGATTGTAGGTTTGGTCGGCAAAGTAGCGGGCATAGAACATTGCATCCCCGGATTGCTGCCATGCGGGAAAGCCCGAAAAGAACACCAAAGCCGTGGCATGGGCCAGAAAGATCGCCTCATTCGTGTAACTGGGCCATGCAAGGCGCAGCATGGTGGGCCAAACGATGCGGCGGAACTTGACCGCGCCGGTCATGCCATAGGCATCCGCGGCCTCCAGATCGCCCTTGGGGATGGCGCGCAGCGCGCCGTGGAAGATCTCGGCCGTGTAGGCGGCGGTGTTGAGCCACAAGACGATCAGCGCGCCGGCCCATGCCCGCGTCAGCCAGCCGGTTTCCATGGTGACGGTGGTAACGATCAGCGGGATTTCCAGCCCGGCGCGAGGCAGCAGGACCAGCGCCTCGTAGGCAAAGAAAAACTGGATAAACAGCGGCGAGCCGCGAAACAGAAAGATCACCGCCCCCGCCGGGCGGCGCAGCCACGGCGTGCGCGCGCCCTTGCCCAGCGCCAGTGCGGTGGCAAGCGCGAAGCCCGCCAGCAGCGCCAGCGCGGTGAAATAGATGTTCCACAACATCCCAGACCCGATCAGCACGATCTGATCGCACAGCGTGATGTCCAGCCCGCGCGGCAACAGCCGTTCGCCGAACTCGCGGCCCAATGCGCGCAGGGCATAGCCCTGAAAGCTTTCGGCACAGGTTCTCATGTGCGGCGTCTCATGTTGCGGCCTTTCGCAGGGCTTCGCCGCCCGCCGTGGCCTGCCCGCGTGACAGGCGGATGTTCAGCCGGTCAAACGCGCGTTCGCTGACCCATGTGAGGCAGAGGTAGAAGCACAGCACGGCGGCGAAATACCACACGCGCCAGTCGTCATGCGGATAGGTGTAGAAGGCAGCGGTCTTTGACCCGCCAAGTTCGCGCGCCCAAAAGACGATGTCCTGAATACCCAGCAAGAACAACAGCGGCGTCGCCTTGATGAGGATCATCCAAAGGTTCGACAGGCCGGGCAGGGCATAGACCCACATCTGTGGCAGCAGCACGCGGCGGAAGGCCTGACGGCGGGTCATCCCGTAGGCCTCGGCGGTTTCCATCTGGGCGCGGGGTACGGCCTGCATTGCGCCGTGCAACGTGTTCGCGGCGAAGGCGCCGAAGACGACGGCAAAGGCCAGCAGCGCCAGGGTGAAGGCATAGAGGTTGTGTACCCAGGCGGCGGCGGTCGAGGGCGGCACCTTGGCCTGCGCGCAGACCAGAAAGTCGAACCCTTGGCGCACATCTGCGTCCCAGTCGGGGCAGCGGACGTTGTGCAGCAGGTATTCCACGCCCTGATCTACGGCGATGGGTACGAACAGGAAGAACACCAGGTCCGGCACGCCGCGCACCATGGCGGTATAGCCCAGCCCCAGCCAGCGCAGCGGTGCGATGGTAGACCGCTGCGCGACTGCGCCCAGAAACCCCATGCCCAGCGCCATGGGCGCGGCCAGCCCCACCAGTGCCAGCACCACCAACACCGACCAATACATCGACAGATGCGTGGCAGACGTCAGGTAGCAGGCGAACCACGGCAGGTCCGTCAGGCTGGAGGGGTCGGTGCAGAAGGAAAACATCCCGTCTCCGGTTGGGTTGCGCAAGGGGGGCTGGCGGGGTCGGATCAACAGGCAAGGGGCCGGGCAGTCAGTGCCCGGCCCCTTGCTTATTCAGGAAACGCCCGGATTTCAGGTTATCGGGACCAGATCGGCGGGCCGGATCAGAACAGGGGCGAATCCTCGCCGAACCATTCCACGATCAGCGTGTTGATCGAGCCATCGGCCTTCATCTCGGCAATCACCGCATCGAGGGTTTCGCGCAGTTCGGTGTCGGACTGGCGCAGGCCGACGCCGATCCCCGCGCCCAGCAGCACATCCTCGCCCACGAATTCAAGGTCCGCGGATTCCGCCGCAATGGGTGCAAGGAAGGATTTGTCGGCCAACACGGCATCAGCCTCGCCGTTGCGCACGGCGGCGACGGATTCGTCAGGGGTGGCGAAGCTGATCACATCGGCCTCGGTCGTGGCGGCGTGGCTGGCCTGGATGGTGTTGGTCTGCACCGCGACCACACCCGACACCACATCATCGCCCGCGCCGGTCAGCGCGACATAGGCCGAGGGCTCTGGCTGCAGATAGTTCTGGGTGAAGGCGATCACTTGCTTGCGTTCTTCGGTGATGCTCATCCCCGCCATGATGGCGTCGTAGTTGCCACCCGTCAGGTTGGGGATGATGCTGTCCCAGTCGTTGATGACCCATTCGCAGGTCAGCCCGGCGCGTTCGCACATCATGTCGCCCAGCGCGCGTTCATACCCGTCGAGTTCGCCAGTGGCGTCGTTGATGAAGTTGTACGGAGGGTAGGCGCCCTCGGAACCGATGCGCACCACGTCTTGCGCCGTGGCGGCGGTGGTCATCAGCGCCAGGGTTGCCAGGGTAAAGGTCAGGTTTTTCATAGTGGTATCTCCCGGTTGGAATTTTAAGGCCTACGCAGCCGCTCCGGCGCGCAGGAATTGTTGCAGGCGCGCGGATTTCGGCGCGCCAAACAGGGTATCTGGCGGCCCCTGTTCCTCGATCAGGCCCTGATGCAGAAAGATGACATGATCTGACACATCGGCGGCCAGCTTCATGTCATGGGTCACGATGATCATGGTGCGGCCCTCATCTGCCAAGGCCTTGATAACGCGCACGACTTCTTGTTCAAGTTCAGGGTCGAGCGCGCTTGTCGGTTCATCGAACAGCAGTGCGTCGGGCTCCATGCAGAGCGCGCGCGCGATGGCGGCGCGCTGTTGCTGGCCGCCCGACATCTGCGCGGGGTAGACATCGGCCTTGTCGCCGATGCCGACCTTTTCCAGCAGGGCGCGGGCGCGGGATTCCACTACCGCGCGGTCCTGCCGCAACACGGTCAGCGGTGCCTCCATCACATTTTGAAGCACCGTCATATGCGCCCAGAGATTGAAGGACTGGAACACCATCGACAGGTTGGTGCGAATGCGGATCACCTGCGCGGGGTCGGCGGGGCGGCGGTGTGCGCCTGAACCGCGCCAGCGCACGGGGTCGCCGCTGAAGATGATATCGCCCTTCTGGCTTTCCTCCAGCAAGTTGCAGCAGCGCAGCAACGTTGATTTCCCCGACCCGGAAGAGCCGATCAGTGCCACGACATCGCCGCGCCGCGCGGTCACATCTATGCCCTTCAGCACGGCCAGATCGCCGTAGCTTTTGTGCAGGCCGCGAATCTCGATAACAGATTGGTCGGTCACTTGGCGCCCGATTGGTTATAATTTGACCAATAGGACGCAAATCTGTCACGAATGCAATCCTGCAAGCGGCTTGCGTCGCGGGGAATCGGCTGAGCGAACGGGCATATGGCGCGAAATTGTGCGCCTGATTGGTCAGGGTCGCAGATCCGCCCAGTTCGCATCGGCGCGGCGGATATGGCCTGGGATGTCACGCTGCCACCGCCGCTGGATCCGGGCTGAGGCGTTAAGGTAAAGCCGCCCGTCCACGATCTGCCATTGTGTGGGGTCCACCGGGGCAAGGTAGTTCTGCGCCGCCGCCCAGGCGCAATAGCCCCCGTATTGCGGCGCGAAGCGGTCCGGTGCCGCCAGAAAGCTGTCGCGGCTGGCGATGTCGGTGAAATGCCAAGTCGCGCCGCCCCATTGCGCGCTGATCGCCGGATCGCCGCGCCGGGGTTCGGCGTGGGTGAAATAGGCCACCGGGTCATAGCCGCGCAGGGCCACGCCACCCTCGGCCAGGTAGGGCTGCGCCTTTGCAGGGGCGGCCAGCGCGGCCAGTGTCAGCGTGATCATGTGGCGGCGGTGCAACATCGCGCGGGCCTTTCTGGGTAAGATATCGCACATTATCACAGCCCCCTGCGGCAAGTCGGTCACATTCCGGTCAGATACCGCCGCCGATTGCCCTTTGCCGCCAATTTCCATACATGGGGGGCAAGCAAACCGCAGATCCGAACAACAAAGGGGGTGCCCGATGGCGGCCTATCAATATGTGTACCACATGGACGGTGTGTCCAAGACCTATCCGGGTGGCAAGAAATGCTTTGAAAACATCAAGCTGTCCTTCCTGCCGGGCGTGAAGATCGGCGTCGTCGGCGTGAACGGCTCGGGGAAATCGACGCTGCTGCGCATCATGGCGGGCATGGACAAGGATTTCACCGGCGAGGCATGGGCCGCCAAAGGCGCGCGCGTCGGCTACCTGCCGCAAGAACCGCATCTGGACGAGACGCTGAACGTGCGCGAAAATGTCATGCTGGGCGTGGCCGAGAAAAAGGCGGTGCTGGACCGCTACAATGAGCTGGCGATGAACTACTCGGACGAGACTGCCGAGGAAATGGGCCGCCTGCAAGACGAGATCGACAGCGCCAACCTGTGGGATCTGGACAGCCAGATCGACGTGGCGCTGGAGGCCCTGCGCTGCCCGCCTGACGATGCTGACGTGACGACGCTTTCGGGCGGCGAAAAGCGCCGCGTCGCGCTGTGCAAGCTGCTGCTGGAAGCGCCGGACATGCTGCTGTTGGATGAGCCGACGAACCATCTGGACGCGGAAACCATCGCCTGGCTGCAAAAACACCTGATCGAATATGCGGGCACCATCCTGTGCGTGACGCATGACCGCTATTTCCTCGACGATATTACCGGCTGGATTCTGGAGCTGGATCGCGGACGCGGGATTCCCTATGAGGGCAATTATTCCGCATGGCTGGAGCAGAAGGCCAAACGCCTGAGCCACGAAGCGCGCGAGGACAAGGCCAAGCAAAAGACGCTGGAGCGCGAACTGGAATGGATCCGCGCCGGGGCGAAGGCGCGGCAGGCGAAATCCAAGGCGCGCATCAGTGCCTATGAAGAAATGGCCGGCCAGTCAGAGCGCGAGAAACTGTCGCGCGCGCAGATCATCATCCCCAACGGCCCGCGTCTGGGTGCCAAGGTGATCGAGGTTGCGGGCCTGAAAAAAGCCTTTGGTGACAAGCTGTTGATCGAGGGTCTGGAATTCTCGTTGCCGCCCGGCGGGATCGTCGGCGTGATCGGGCCGAACGGTGCGGGGAAATCCACGCTGTTTAGGATGCTGACCGGACAGGAACAACCGGATGAAGGTTCGGTAGAGTTCGGCGAGACGGTGCAATTGTCCTATGTGGATCAATCGCGCGATGCGCTGGACGGCAAACGGACCGTCTGGGAAGAGATCAGCGACGGGCTGGATGTCATCATGCTGGGGGATGCGGAAGTCAATTCAAGGGCTTACGTCGGTGCGTTCAACTTCAAGGGCGGCGACCAGCAAAAAAAGGTTGGGCTGTTGTCTGGCGGGGAACGCAACCGGGTGCATCTGGCCAAGCTGCTGCGGTCCGGCGGCAACGTGCTTTTGCTGGATGAGCCGACGAACGATCTGGATGTGGAAACCTTGCAAGCCCTTGAATCTGCATTGGAAGATTTCGCGGGCTGCGCGGTTATCATCAGCCACGACCGGTTCTTCCTGGACCGTCTGTGCACGCATATCCTGGCGTTCGAGGGGGATGCGCATGTGGAATGGTTCGAGGGGAACTTCGAGGCCTATGAAGAAGACAAGATCCGCCGCCTTGGCCCGGATTCGGTCGAGCCGAAGCGGGTGAAATACAAGAAATTCACGCGCTGAGATCAAGACATTGCTGAATGGCGGGCCGTCCCTTTGCTGGGGCGGCCCGTTTGCGTTCGGCGCGCAAGGGCTTGATAGGGCAGGGGTTTTGGTTGCCGGGGCACCCCGAGTCCGGTGCGCCGGGGACGCGAAAAATCGGCGCGCCCGCGTGCGTTTTGCCGTTGACGGCGCGGGGCGCAATGGGTAGGACACAGGCAATGCGCGGTTGTAGCTCAGTTGGTTAGAGTACCGGCCTGTCACGCCGGGGGTCGCGGGTTCGAGCCCCGTCAACCGCGCCATTAACTTCCTAAAATACCGTTAAAACGCAACGCACCCCGGGCCGCTGGTCCGGGGCGTTTTGCGTTAATTCATTGGGTTTTCGGCGGATTCCGGGAGTCTGGAAACGGTATGGAAACGGTATGGGTTTGATACATACGCGCGGTAGGGGGGGGGCGTGTTAAGGTTTGGCGGCTGCATCTGATCCAACGCATCAGCAGGTTGGAAAATGGCTCTGAACCTGTCCGGGCCGGATCAGGAAAAGGACCGCTTTTCCGCGCCCAGTGCGACCACGCGATACCATGATCTTTTGATCCTGCCCTGCTTTATCGCCCCCGCCGCGACTTGCCGCCCCGCATGCCCGCGCGGCCGCCGGTTGACCGGCCGGTGCGCCCCACGGCCTCTTCCACTGCATTGTCCACGCTGGACTGGCGGGCGAGGGGGTCGTCGGCGATGGTGAGTTCGACGGCTTCGAGCCGCTTCACTTCGTCGCGCAGGCGGGCGGCTTCCTCGAATTCCAGGTTCTCGGCGGCTTTGCGCATGGTGGTGCGCAGGCTGTCCAGATGCGCCGCCAGATTCGCGCCGACCAGGGGTTTGTCGACCTTCGCGGTGACGCGGGCCATGTCGGTGTCGCCCTGCCACAGACCTGCCAGAACATCCTCGACGTTCTTCTTGACCGTCGTGGGCGTGATGCCGTGCAGGGTGTTGTAGGCAACCTGCTTTTCGCGGCGGCGATCGGTCTCGCCCATCGCGCGCTCCATCGAGCCGGTGATGCGGTCGGCGTACATGATGACGCGGCCCTCGGCGTTGCGGGCGGCGCGGCCGATGGTCTGGATCAGCGAGGTCTCCGAGCGCAGGAAGCCTTCCTTGTCGGCATCCAGAATCGCCACGAGGCCGCATTCGGGGATGTCGAGCCCCTCGCGCAGCAGGTTGATGCCGATCAGCACGTCGAAAGCGCCAAGGCGCAGATCGCGCAAGATCTCGATCCGCTCGATCGTGTCGATGTCGGAATGCATGTAGCGCACGCGGATGCCCTGTTCGTGCAGGTATTCGGTCAGATCCTCGGCCATGCGTTTGGTCAGCACGGTGCACAGGATGCGCATGTCCTGTGCCGCGACCTTGCGGATTTCATCGAGCAGGTCATCCACCTGCATCTTCACGGGGCGGATTTCCACCTGCGGGTCGATCAGGCCGGTGGGGCGGATCACCTGTTCGGTGAAGACGCCGCCGGTTTGTTCCAGTTCCCACGCGGAAGGCGTGGCGGACACGAAGACCGATTGGGGGCGCATGGCGTCCCATTCCTCGAACTTCAAGGGCCGGTTGTCCATGCACGACGGCAGGCGGAAGCCGTGTTCGGCCAGCGTGAATTTGCGCCGGTAGTCACCCCGGTACATACCGCCGATCTGCGGCACGCTGACGTGGGATTCGTCGGCAAACACAATGGCGTTGTCGGGGATGAATTCGAACAATGTGGGGGGCGGTTCGCCGGGCGCGCGACCGGTGAGGTAGCGCGAATAGTTCTCGATCCCGTTGCACACGCCCGTGGCCTCCAGCATCTCCAGGTCGAACTGGGTGCGCTGGCCCAGGCGCTGGGCCTCCAGCAGTTTGCCTTCGGATTCCAGTTGTTTGAGCCGCAGGTCCAGTTCGTTTTTGATCCCCTTGATCGCCTGATGCATGGTCGGGCGGGGGGTGACGTAGTGGCTGTTGGCGTAGATGCGCAGCTTTTCCAGGCTGTCGGTCTTTGCCCCCGTGAGGGGGTCAAATTCGGTGATGGCTTCCAGTTCTTCGCCAAAGAACGACAGGCGCATGGCGCGGTCTTCCATGTGGGCGGGCCATACCTCGACCGAGTCGCCGCGCACACGGAAGGAGCCGCGCGAAAAGCCCATGTCGTTGCGGCGGTATTGCTGGGCCACCAGTTCGGCCATGACCTGCCGCTGGTCGTAGCTGGACCCCACGGCGAGGTCCTGGGTCATGGCGGAATAGGTCTCGACCGAGCCGATGCCGTAGATGCACGACACCGAGGCGATGATGATGACATCGTCGCGTTCCAGAAGCGCCCTTGTGGCCGAGTGCCGCATCCGGTCGATCTGTTCGTTGATCTGGCTTTCTTTCTCGATGTAGGTGTCGGAGCGGGGCACATAGGCCTCGGGCTGGTAGTAATCATAATAGCTGACGAAATATTCGACGGCATTGTGCGGGAAGAACCCTTTGAATTCGCCATAGAGCTGCGCGGCCAATGTCTTGTTGGGCGCAAGGATGATGGCGGGGCGCTGGGTTTCCTCGATGATGCGGGCCATGGTGAAGGTCTTGCCGGTGCCGGTGGCGCCCAGCAGCACCTGATCGCGTTCGCCGGTCTGGATGCCTGCGGTCAGCTCGGCGATGGCCGTGGGCTGATCGCCCGCCGCGCTGAACGGCGTGACGAGTTCGAACTTGATGCCGCCTTCCAGTTTCGGGCGGTGGGCGCGGGCATTGCCGGCGGGAGGGGCGGTGAAATCAACGGCGGTCATGGTGTGCGGTCCTGCTGGGATTCAGAGGTAACATAGGGTCTGTGGGCGGGCGCGGCAATCGGATGGGCGGATGCGGCGCAATTGGAGCAAGGTTGCGGCTTTTTGGCTGTGCGGGCAGGGCCGGTTGGCCTTGCATCCTGCGCCGGGATTGCCGATATTACGCGGGTATCAGCAGGAGGTTGCCCATGCGCGCACGCATCTATCGTCCGTCGAGAACTGCCACGCAATCGGGCGTGGCCAACACGAGGGTGTGGGTGCTGGAATTCGCCCCGGCAGAGGCGCGCCAGA
The DNA here is from genome assembly GCF_014681765.1 of Roseicitreum antarcticum. Lineage (GTDB taxonomy): Bacteria > Pseudomonadota > Alphaproteobacteria > Rhodobacterales > Rhodobacteraceae > Roseicitreum > Roseicitreum antarcticum. The sequence continues at coordinate 1,456,429 of NZ_CP061498.1, read as the reverse complement.
TCGACCCGCTGATGGGCTGGACCAGCTCTGGCGATATGGACAGCCAGGTGCATCTGCATTTCGAGACGCAGGCCGAGGCGGAAGATTACGCCAAGCGGCACGGCATCGAGTATAATGTGGTGCCGCCGAAGGACCGCAAACCGAAGCTGCGCCCGGGTGGATATGGCGATAACTTCGCCACCAACCGTCGGACCGTCTGGACGCACTGAGGCTGTAAATCAGGGCAAAGGTGTCTTGAAGCCGGGGCAAGGATCCCGCGACGGCGTCAGAATAGCTACATGGTGCAGGTGAGGATTGTTGGGCCGCAGTATTTGGCTTTGTCCTGTCTCTTGCCCAAATCCATCACCCTACAGATCGGCGGGCTGCCTTTGAAGGTTGCACCACGCTTTCACCCCCCGGCCGGAGCTTGCCCCGCATGACCATCACCCACCTCGTGACCCATTCCGGTGGCTTTCATGCTGATGAATTGCTGTCCTCCGTGATCCTGACGCGGTTGTTTCCCGATGCAGAAGTGATCCGCAGCCGCGACAAAGCGTGGATCACGCCCGGCGCGGCGCGGATCATCTATGACGTCGGTGGGCAGTTTGATGCGGATGCGCAGATTTTCGATCACCACCAGCGGCCCAACCCGCTGCGCGAGGACGGTCAACCCTACAGCTCCTTTGGTCTGATTTGGGCGCAGTATGGCCGCGATTACCTGCGCGCGATGGCGGTGCCGGAGCGTGACGCCGAGGCGATCCATGGCGCGTTTGACCGTGGCTTCGTGCTTCCGGTCGATCTGATCGACAACGGTGCGGTCAATGCCGCCGAGGCGGGGCCGCTTTTCGCCGGGCTGACCCTTCCGGTGCTGCTCGAAAGCCTGAAGGCCGTGTTTGACGACCATGAGGAGGGCGCGGATGACCGCGCCTTCATGGAGGCCCTGCCCGTGGCGCGCGCGTTCGTCGAGGCACAGGTCAGGCGCAAAGCCGCGAAATTCAGGGCCGAGGCCATGGTGATGACCGCCATCGAGGCCGCCGGCGCGGGGCGCGTTCTGGAGTTGCCGATGGGCATGCCCTTTCGCGCCGGTGTCGAGCAGGCTGGCGCTGACCACCTGTTGTTTGTGATCCATCCGCGCGGCACCGACTGGACGCTGACGACGATCCGCACGGGCGATGACACCTTCGACAATCGCGCGGATCTGCCTGCGGCCTGGGCGGGACTGACGGATGGCGCGCTTGAAGCCGTCAGCGGCGTCAAAGGCGCGAAATTCTGCCACAACGGCCGGTTCATCGCGGTGGCTGCCACCCGCGCGGCTGTATTGGCAATGGCGGATATCGCGGTATCGGAGGCTTTGGCTGGATAACCTTTGAACAGGCCTGTGAATTTGCAAACCCGAATTGTCTTGGGTCTGTGCCAGCGGAGCAATACGTCTGCCAAAGGCTTGCGACCGTATTCTGAATGCACCTGTAGCCGGCAGGGCGAAAGCCGCGGTTCGCCGGGGGCGCCAGACGCGCCCTGACAAGGGTCAAAAGCGGACGCCGGTTGTCGAGTTTGGGAGAGCCTTGTCGCATTCGCCCAGAAACCGGTCGCGATGAGCGTGCAGGTCTTCAAGATAGCGGGACATTTGCTGACCCGACCTTGGTAAAGCGCCCGCGTCACACTGAGTCAAGATTTGCCAGGACTGGGAGAGATCGTCGTCGTTTGCGGCTGTCACCGTGGCGCTTGACTGTGATCCAGAAGCGTTTCGCATCATTTTCGGGCGAATAACGCAAAGAATGCCGCAATTCTGCTCAACCTGTTCGGTGGCTTGCTGCGGGTAAGGGGCGACGCTTCCTTTGAGTCACGTTGTTGTGTCTGCTCCATGCCATGGATCTACGGTTTTTCGAAATTTACAGGCGCAGTGAGTATGTGCTTTTGCTGCTGGAGGGTGCCGCCTTCAGTATCGCGCTGACGTTGGCTGCGGCCGTTTTGGGCTTCGTCTTTGCACTGGGCTTGTCAGGAGTGCGCTTTGCACAGATCCGCTACCTGCAAAGCGTGGCCACCTGCTATGTAGAGTTCATTCGCAACACGCCGTTGATCGTGCAGCTGTTCTTTGTCGCCTTCGGCCCGCCGCTGCTTCTGGGCTACCAATGGCCGTTCTGGGCACATGCCCTGCTGGCGCTGATCCTGAATTTTTCCGCGTATTTTTCCGAAATTTTACGGTCCGGATACGGCACCGTCTCTGACGGGCAACGCGAAGCAGCCGCCGCACTTGGCATAGGCAAGGTGCTGACTTTTTTCAAAATCGTGCTGCCGCAAGCCATCGCAAAGATGTACCCGTCTTTGGCAAGCCAGTTCATCTTCCTGTTTCTGACCACAGGCGTCATTGCCGAAATCGGCGTCAACGATCTGACACAAGCGGGCAAGTTCATCGACAGCAGAACCTTCCGCACCTTTGAAGTGTTCTTCACGCTGACGGTGATCTACATCGCGATTTCCTTGTGCTTCAAACTGCTTTTGGCGGGGCTCCAAAGGTACTTTTTCGGATGGCAGGTGGCGCGGTGAAGGACCTGCTCGTTGCGATGTTCGGAGAACCGCAAGGCGTGGTGCTGTTTCAGCTGCTTTTTGCGACCCAGTTCACGATCTATCTGTCCCTGATCGCATTTATCGGCGGTGGGATCGTGGCGGCTTGCATCACCATCCTGCGGATCCTGCCGTCGAGACCCGCACGTATCATCGCGCAGTGCTACATCTGGTTTTTCCAGTCCGCGCCGTTGCTGATGCTGCTGTTCCTGTTCGGCCTTGGTGTGCCGCGACTTATCGGCTTTGACGTCAACATCTGGATCGCCGCCAGTATGGCGCTGACGCTTTATAGCAGCGCTTATCTGGCAGAAGTCTGGCGTGGCGCGATCCAAAGTCAGCCCGTGGGACAGTGGGAAGGCGCCCAGGCGCTTGGATTGCGGTTCATGCAAACGCTGAGGCTGGTCATCCTTCCGCAAGCGTTCCGGGTATCTCTGGCGCCGACAGTCGGGTTTCTGGTTCAGATCATCAAAGGGACCTCGCTGGCCTATATCATCGGATTTTCAGACTTGATGAGCATTGGCAAACGATGGGCCAACGCCCCGGTCGAAGGCACGGAGCCCTTTGTTATCTATCCGCTGATGGCGCTGATCTATTTCGCGCTTTGTTTTCCTCTTTCCCGGCTGGCCCTCCGGCTGGAAAAGCGGCTGGGGACGGTACCGAAAACGGCACCGGTCGCGGCCTGAACATCACAAAAATCAACAGGGAATGACCATGAAAAGATTAACAATAATCACTGCGGCGGCCGTGTTTTCACTTACAGCGATGGCAACACAAGCGACGGCTGATCTTGCAGATATCCTGTCGGCCGGTTCTGTCAAAATCGGTATTCCCGAAGCCTTTGCACCGTTTGGCTCGCTTGGCGCGTCGGGTGAATACGAAGGCTATGATGTGGATGTCGCCAAGCTGATCGCGGCCGACCTTGGCGTCGAGCTGGAACTGGTGCCTGTCACATCCAACCAACGTATCCCGTTCCTGGAGACGGACCGCGTTGATCTGGTGATCGCAACGATGGGGGCCAACCCTGAGCGCGCAAAATCAATCTGGTTTTCTTCCGCATATGCCCCGTTCTTTTCGGGCGTATTCGCAGCTTCGGACAAGTCCATCGAAAGCGTTGCTGATCTTGCCGGCATGTCGGTTGGCCTGACAGGCGGCACACTGGAAGATCTGGAACTGACCGAGATTGCGCCTGACACAACCGAAATCATCCGGTTCGGTGACAATGCCGCGACGCGCGCCGCATTCGAGTCGGGGCAGGTCGATGTTCTGGTCAGTGGCAATACCGTTGCCGCAGAAATCAGTGCAGCCAACGCGGATGCGGATATCGAGACAAAGTTCATCCTCAAGGAGTCGCCCGCCTTCATCGGTGTGAAAAAGGGCAACCTCGACCTCCTGTTCTGGGTGAATACATTTATCCTGCACAAGGTCCTCGGCGGAGAGTTGAATGAGCTGTCGAATACCTGGCTGGGTCAGGATCTGCCCGCATTGCCGAGCCTCTGATCTTGTTTATGGACAAAGCGGCGATACGCCGCTTTGTCCCGCGCTATGAAGCTGAGGCGTTCAGGCCCCGGCATCTGGTGTAAAGCGTCCAATGAGGGCCGTATTTCCCGGACGCGTCACGCCACCGCAAGCCCTTACGATTGATGAAGACAATCCCCCTCAAGCTGTCGCAAACCGGGCACCTGTCTGACGGTGTGGGGCGGGCGCTTCGCGTCGTTGGTCTTGCCTGCGCGGGCGCGCGCGGGATTCCGCGCTTTGGCCTGCCATTGCCGTTGCGTTGCCAGTGCCGTTGCAGGTTTGCAGGCGGGTTCCGCGCCTGCTGCGGTGCGCGGCGGTGGAGGTTGAGGTGACAAAAACCCCGATTGTCGCCAGAAAAGAAACAATGTTGCATTATTGGCACAGGTTTCAGAAGTCTTTGCACACCTATTGCGCGACCCATTTACACTTGCCTCAACCCTTGCGTGCGCGAGGTTGGGCGAGACGGTGCATTTTGCAGCCTAAGCGGCGCTCAAGTAATCAAACCCCGCCAATTATGCAACCAGACCGGGCAGTTAGCGGATGCGCCTCGTGCCCGGAGAAACGCGTCAAAATTCAGTCGCGCTGCATTGCCAGTTGCTCTGATGCCGATGATTCGGTATCTTGAGACAACAAAAAGACGATCTGAGGCAGCAACATAAACCGTCCCCATACATGGGTATCGTGTTTTTCGGAGAACCGAGCGGGGAAAACCCCGCCGCGCCGGAAGCGATGATCCCGGGGATGACCGGGTAGGGCATTCGCAATGATGACTGAAAGCGGCGGCAACGCTGTTGAAGCGGCGTGCGCGCAAGGTGCGTGCGACACGGAGCAGCGCCATGCGCAGCGCCGGATGCGCCAGTTCTTCCGTCAATTCTTGAAGCAGTTTTTCGGGCGGTCCTTCGGGGGTGCGCGGCCGGGCCTGTTGGTGGTGACGCTGCTGGCGGGCTGCGAGGTTGCGCAGATGGTCGCGCCCAGCGGGTCGGATGCGCGGGTGTCGATGGATGTGATCGAGGATACCGCGCAATACCAGATCGTCCCGGCCTCACGCGCGTTTATCAATGTGCCTGCGGCGCCGTTGGTGTTTGAACGCGCCCTGGGGCGCGGCGCGGAACAACTGATCGCGCTGCCCAATAATACCAGCGTGGCGGGTGACAACCAGATTCTGGTGCGCGCCCAGACTGCCAGCACGATCAACCTGGCGCGGTTCGACCTGGCGCAGGTGCTGGAACGGTTTGGTGGCGCGCCCTATCCGTTTCAGCGGATCAGCAATGCGCAGCTGGAAACCGGGCAGGACAGCCTGGGCAGCTATGTGTACGCCACCGAGCGGCTGGGCACCGATACGATCTGCGTGCTGGCGATCCGCCGCATGACCGTGGGCGCGCGGCCGCTGCCACGCGGCACCGACGCGCTGGACGTGATGATGCGCAACTGCGTACAGGGCAGCGTGCAGGCCGCGCTGGACCCCGTCACCGCGCGCGGCATCGCGCAGAGCGGCGCGGGCGGCACCTACGCCCAGACGCCCTTTGCCGGGCCGATGTCGCCGGGCCTGCGCAATTAATTCAAGGCAATTTCTCATACGGATTCAGGGTATTTTTTCATGAGTGCATTCATCGCCAACCGACCGCTGAAGACCGGAGAGATGTTGATCTTCGCCATCTGGCTTTTGCTGATGATCCCGCTTCTGGCATTTGTCAGCATCCCGACATCGACGGCGGTGCAGGGGATTCTGGGGCTGGCGGCGGTGTTGGTGGTGGCGGTGCTGAAACCCGTGACCAACCGCAACATGGTCGCGCGCTTCGCGCTGCTGTCCATCGCCAGTCTGGTGGTGATGCGCTACTGGTCCTGGCGCGTGATGGAGACGCTGCCCGCACCGGAATACCCGGTGTCGTTTGCCGCCGCGATGCTGCTGTTTGCGGTGGAAACCTATGCAATCATGGTGTTTTTCCTCAGCTCTTTCATGACCGCCGACCCGATCGAGCGCACGCTGCCCCCCAAGGTGGCCGCCGCCGATCTGCCCACGGTGGATATTCTGGTTCCCAGCTACAACGAGCCGGTGGAGATGCTGAGCGTCACGCTGTCGGCGGCGAAGAACATGCATTACCCCGCACACAAGCGCACGGTGGTTCTGTGCGATGACGGCGGCACCGATCAGCGCTGCAATTCCGACGATGCCGGGCTGGCCGAGCGGTCGCGCGCACGGCGGCGCGCGTTGCAGGCTTTGTGCAACGATCTGGGCGTTCTTTACATGACGCGGGCGCGCAACGAGAGTGCGAAGGCTGGCAACATGTCTTCGGCGCTGGAGCGGCTGAACGGCGATCTGGTGGTGGTGTTCGATGCCGACCACGTACCCGCGCGCGACTTTCTGGCGCGTACCGTGGGGTATTTCGTGCAGGATCCGAAGCTGTTTCTGGTGCAGACGCCGCACTTCTTCCTCAACCCCGACCCGATCGACCGCAACATCGGGCTGCGCAAGGATTGCCCGCCGGAAAACGAGATGTTCTATCATCAGGGGCACCGGGGGCTGGACCGTTGGGGGGGCGCGTTCTTCTGCGGTTCGGCCGCCGTGCTGCGGCGCGAGGCGCTGGACAGCGTGGGCGGTTTTGCCGGTGAGACCATCACCGAGGATGCCGAAACCGCGCTGGAAATCCACAGCCAGGGCTGGAAGAGCCTTTATGTCGATCACGCCATGATTGCCGGGCTGCAACCCGAGACGTTTACCAGTTTCATCGAACAGCGCGGGCGCTGGGCGACGGGGATGATGCAACTGCTGATCTTGAAGAACCCGTTGCGCCGCAAGGGCCTGAGCATGACGCAGCGGCTGTGCTACCTGAACTCCATGACGTTCTGGTTGTTCCCGCTGGTGCGGCTGACGTTCATCCTGGCGCCGCTGGCCTATCTGTTCTTTGGCCTGCAGATCTTTGTGGCGACGATTCAGGAAGTGCTGGTGTACATGACCAGCTACATGGCCATCAGCTTCATGGTGCAAAACGCGCTTTATGGCCGCGTGCGCTGGCCGCTGATCTCGGAGCTTTATGAGACGGCGCAGGCGCCCTATCTGGCCAGCGCGATTTTCAAGACTTTCTGGAGGCCGCGCGCGGCCAAGTTCAACGTGACCGCGAAGGATGAGGTGCTGGAGGAAGATTACCTGTCGCCGATCTATGCGCCGCTGTTGACGATCTGGGTGCTGGCGGGGCTGGGTGTGATCGCGGCAGGGGTGCGCTGGATGCTGTATCCGGGCGACCACAACATCTTGATGATCGTCGGCGGCTGGGCGGTGTTCAACTTCCTTATCGTGTCGGCATCGTTGCGGGTGCTGGCCGAACGCCAGCAGCGCCGCGCCGTACCGCGTGTGCCGATGCAGGTGCCCGCCGTGGCCGCGCTGGGCCGGTCGGTAGAGCAATTTGTCAGCGCGACGGTGCTCGATGCGTCGACCAGCGGCGCGCGGCTGAGCCTGCGCCCGTCGCCCGAGACGCGGCCCGAGGATCTGGCGAAGATCGAAAAGGGCTTCGTGTTCTTCTTCACGCCGGAATTCCCAAAATCGCCGCATCTGGAAAACGCCGTGCGGGTGCAGGTGCAATCGGTGGTGCGGTCCGGCAACAGCTATGTGGTGGGGGTGAAATATGACCCTGACCAGCCGATGATCGTGCGCGAAACGGTGGCGCATCTGATCTTTGGCGACAGTGCCGTCTGGGAGGCGATCCGCGCGGGTCGCACCCGTCAGAAGGGTTTGCTGGTCGGCATGGGCTATGTCGTCGTGCTGGCGTTCAGCGGCATCTGGCACACCGCGATTGCCATCAAGAATGAGCCTGCGCGTCTGCGCCGCCTGCGTGAACGCGAGCGTATCTCGGGCCGGTCGGAAGCGGTGCCCGCGCATCTTCTGGCCTTTGGCGAGGCTTTCGATCCGCCGCCCGCCGCGCGCCCCGTGCCGATTTCGCCTGCCGCGCGGTCACAGCACGCGGCCCCGGCGATGACGCCTGCGGTGCCGTTGCAAGGCGTGGCGCCGACGTCGCTGCCGCAGGGTGGCCCCGGTCACGGCGGACCATTGCAGGGCGGGTCCGTTCCCGGTGGGCAGATTCCCGGTGGGCAGCTTCCTGGGGGGCAGCTTCCCGGTGGGCCCGTTCCTGGCGGGTCCCGGACGGACCCGAAGGCGCAGGGTGCGCAGGGTGGAATGGGCCAACCTTTGATGAGCCAGCACACATCAGGTCAGGACGATGCGGGGCAGGGCGGTGGCGCGCCGATGTTCTCGACCGACTGGAGGTCTACGACATGATCGGGCGGATTTCACAGATGATGCAGGCGCAGTGCGCGCCGGGCAAGGGGGCAGCCCTGGCGCTGTCGGTCACGCTGGGGGCGGCGTTCTGCCTGCCCGTCGGTGCGGCGGCACAGGGCCAGCCGGCCGCGCCGTTGATCGTGTTGCCGGTGGATGACGGCCCCGCGCTGAGCCCCGAGATGCAAGAAAACCTGCTGGACATGCGCATCGGCGCCGACCGACGCCGCGCGCCCGAACCCGACGTGGCGCCGCCGCCGCCGCTGATCGCGTCGCCTTTGCGGGCGCTGCGGGTCAGTGACGCGTTGCGCGCGAACGTGCTACGCTTCAGCGGCGAGCGGCATGTCGAGGATTTCTCGCTTTTCGTGGCGGACCCTGACGCATTGCCGACGGGGGAGCGCGCGCTGGTGCTGAGCATGATTTCCAGCGTCAATGTGCTGCCTGAACGGTCCGAGGCGCGGGTCAGCATCAACGGCACCTTCGTCGGTGCGTTGGAACTGGCGAATTTCACCGAGTTCACGCCCGCGCGGTTCGCTATTCCTGCGGGCGCGCTGCGCGCCGGGCATAACGACGTGCAGATCACGGTAGCGCAGCATCACCGGATTTATTGCGGGCCGGAAGCGTCCTTTGCGCTGTGGTCCGAGATTGATCTGGCGGGCAGCGGGCTGTCGCTGGGCGACACGTTGCAGGCCACAGGCCCCGAGGCGTTTCTGATGGGGCTGGCCGCGCAGGCGGTTCAGCCCGGTGGGGTCGAGGTGCGCGGGGCCGAAGGGCTGGGCGCGGCGCGGTCACAATGGCTGTCGCTGATCAGCGCGCGGCTGAGCAATGTCATGGCCGGTGCGCCGCTGGTCTACCGCTTCACGCCTTATTGGAGCCTGGAGGGCGAAGCCGCCGCGCGTGCCCGTGTCACCTTCGTGCCGGGTCTTGCCAACCGTGTCTCATTCCAGCGTGGTGCCGATGGCGCGCAGGTCATGGTGGTGGAATACGTCGAAGGTGCGGCCCCGGGTGCGTTGAACCTGCCCGAGCTGGCTTTTGCCGCGCGCGCGCCGTCGCCCCGCCCCGTGCTGATCGACGCGGACCGCGAGGTGGCGCTGTCTGAATTCGGCTTTGAGACGCTGCGCGTCAGCCAGCGGTATCACCGCAGCGACCACAGTTTCCGACTGCCCGATGACTGGCTGGTGCTGACCGCCGCAAAGGCGCGCATCCGCTTCGATTATGTTTATGCGCAGGGGCTGCCCGAGGGGGCGATGCTGCTGCTGATCGTGAACAATGAGACGATCCGCATGCTGCCACTGCGCGGCGAGGGCGGGGAATACATCACCATGTTCCCCATCGACTTTGAGGCGCGGCTGCTGCGCGCGGGCGTCAATACGCTGTCCTTCGAGGTGCTGCTGCCCGGCCAGCCCGCCGATCTGCCCTGTGCGGTCAGCGAGGGTCCGGTTCTGGAGATCAGCGAGACCTCGACCCTGCATGTGCCCTACAGCCCGTCGATGTATCTGCCCGACATGGGGCTGGCCTTCAACGCGCTGGGGCCTGACAGCCTGCGGGTCAATGACCTGAGCGCGCGGTCCTACAGTGTGGAAGACCGCATCATGCTGGCCTCGGCGTTGTCGCGGGCCCAGATGGGGCGGGATGCCGGAGGGCGCCCGGCCGCGCTGGCCAGCCTGAACCTGATGTCGCTCGATGACCTCGGTTCGGTTCCCTTCGGGGATTTCGCGATCAGCCGCCGTATCATCGAGGATGTGCTGCTGGCGCCTGCGGGCGGGGCGCAGACGGGCAACGGGGCGCAGACGGGCAACGGGGCGCAGACGGGTACCGGGGCGGAAACGACCACGCCCAACCCCTTCATCAACGTGCGTCAGAGCGAGGGGTATACTGCGGCTTTCTCGCGCATCGGGCAATCGCTGAGCGATGTGGCGACCGAGGCATCCTACTGGTTGTTCCCGCGCAAGGGCACGATGTTGGAAGACTGGATGGCCACCCAGAGCGGGCAGGCGATCTTGATGCAGCTGGACGGCACGCGCCCCGATGCGATCTGGATGGTGCGCGCCCCGGGGTCGGACATGACGCAGATCGCCACGGCCCTGATCTCGGGGCGGGCGGGCACGTTCGACGGGCCGCACGGGCAGGTGGCGGTGCTGGACCATGCGGGCCAGTGGCAAAGCTGGATCGCGCCCGACCGCAAACCGGTCTTGCTGGAGGACTGGAGCCTGGCGAATGCGCGCCATGCGATGGGGAATTTCGTTTCGGCCCAGCCGATCAGCTACGTTTTCGGAGTGTTCTTCATCGCGCTGATCTCGGCTGCGCTGGCGCTTCGGCTTATCATTTCTACCAGAGAGCATGACACATGATCAGACGCGATTGCCTGAAAATTCTTGGTGCGAACCTGCTGACTGCGGGGGCTGTGGCCCCGGCTGCGGCGCTGGCTTCCGGGGCCTTCGTGCCGGGGGCTGCCCGCGCGATGGTGCCGGTCAATCTGGCCGACAGCGCGCGACCGCTGTGGCAGGCGTGGAAAGCCACGCATCTGGATGCCACGGGCCGGGTGATCGACCGGTTGCAAGGCGATTCCAGCCATTCCGAGGGGCAGGGCTATGGCATGGTCCTTGCCACCGAGTTCAACGACCCCGAGGCCTTTGCCGCGATGTTTGGCTGGACCGAGATGCATCTGAAGCAGCGCGGTGACGGGCTGTTGTCCTGGCGCTGGCTGCCCGGCACGCTGAATGCCGTGCCGGACCGCAACAACGCCAGCGACGGTGATCTGTTCTATGCCTGGGCGCTGTTGCGTGCCGCGCGGGCTTTTGGCGACCAGCGGTATCTGGACCGCGCGGTGCAGGTTGCGCAGGATCTGGCGGCGGCCTGTATCGTGCGCAACCCCGCCGACCGGGATCGGCTGGTGATGCTGCCTGCGTCGGTCGGGTTCGCGCATGATGACGCGATCTCGGTCAACCCGTCCTATTACATGCCGCTGGCCATGCGTGAGGTTGCCGCGGGAACCGGCGTCAGCGCTTTGGGTGTCGCTGCGCAGGATGCGGATGCGTTGCTGGCCACGCTGGCGGGTGGCGGGTTGATCCCCGATTGGGTCGATATCTCGCCTGCGGGGATGGGGCCGTCGGCGCGCATGTCGGCCAACAGCGGGTACGAGGCGTTGCGCGTGCCGCTGTTCCTGATCTGGTCGGGCATGTCGGAGCATCCGGCGGTGCGGCAGGCGGCGTCGGTCTATGGCCGTACGGTTACGCCCGGCGCGCCCGTGCCGACGGTGATGGAGCCCGCGTCTGGCGTGGTGCTGGAATCCAGTCCCGATGCAGGCTACCGCGCGTTGGCGGGGCTGGTCACCTGTTCGGTGCGTGCGCCGGGCAGTGTCGGGGCCGACATGCCGCCCTACAGCACGCGCCAGCCCTATTACCCCGCGACCTTGCAGATGTTTGCGATGATCGCCGCCAATCAGATTTTGCCCGAATGTGTGCCGCTATGACCCGTGAACCGATTTTCGCCTTGGTGCGCAAGGCCCCGCGCAGGACCCGGTTGTTGGCCGGGGCCGCGCTGGCGCTGGCACTGGTGGGCTTTACGCCTGCGCCGGTCCATGGGCCGTTCAGCATGGCCGCCGGGGCGCAGACCGCGACGCCAAACGACCTGCGCGCCCTGATCTATTACCTGGATCAGAACGATCAAGCTGCGGTGCAGGCCGAAATGCGCCGTCTGCGTACCGCCTTCCCCGACTGGCGCCCGCCCTCAGACCTCAACGATCTGCGCGCCCCGGCGCCGGCCAGCGGCCCGTCGGTGGATGAGGCCGCGATCTGGGCGCGGATCGAACGGGGTGATTTTGCCGGAGCGCGCAACCTGATCGAACAGGGGCGCGCTGCGGCGGGTGGCTGGCAGCCCGATGCCGAGATGCTGCGCGTGCTGGACCTGAACGAGACGCAGGCGGCCTTTGATCGCGCCGTGTCGGGCCGCAATGCGCCCGAGGCGATTGCCATTGCGCGCCGTGCGCCCCAGATGTTCCGCTGCGACCGGATCAACAATGCCTGGCAACTGGCCGAGATGTACGCGCTGGTGAACCAGCCCGGCAATGCCGTGTCGACCTATCAGGGTGTTGCGACCTCTTGCACCGCGCTGTCCGATCAGGCGCCAACGCTGGAAAAGGCCGATGCCGTGGCGAGCCCCGCGCAGTTGGCTGGGCTGTTTGATGCCGCCCGCGGCGCGGCGCCGGGCAATACCACGGCGCTGAACCAGTTGGAGGCGCGGCTGCGCGCCGGGCGCGGCGGTGCGCCCGCCGCAGCCCAACCCGCCGCCCAATCCGCCGCCCCTGCGCCTGCGCGGGTTGCGGCGGCACCTGCGCCCGCGCCGACACCTGCCCCCGTTCAGGCTGCCGTTCAGACCGCAACGCAGGCCCCTGCCACCGATTATGCCCGCCTGCCGTTGCGCGGGGATGGGCGCATCGGCACGGTGCGCGCTGCCAAGGAGGCCGGGGCCTGGGGCCGCTGCCTGGCGACGTCCGCCAATCCGCAGTCGCTTGAGGTGCTTTACGAACGCGGCTGGTGCGCCTATAGCCACGACCGCCCGGCCGAAGCGCTGGCCGCCTTTGCCGCTGTCGCCCGGGCAGGGTCGGGCCTGGGGCCAGAGGTGCAGCGCGATGCGAATTTCGGGCTGTCGCTGTCCTATCTGGGCATGAACATGACCGATCAGGCGGCTGCCGTTTCCGCCGCGACTCCGCTGACGGCAACGCAGCGCCGCGACACCGAGACGATCATTCTGGACCAGCGCGCGGTGCGGGCCTTCCGTCTGGGCGAGCATCGCCAGGCCATCGCCTATCTGAACGCGCTGGAACAGCAGAACGGTTCGTTGCGCCGCGATCTGGCGATCCTGCGCGCCTATTCGTACCTGGAAAACGATCAGCGCGCCGTGGCGTATGAGCAGTTCCAGACGCTGCATGCCCAGCTTGCCACTGACGAGACGCGCGATGGCCTGAACGCCAGCCGCTGACGGCGTCTTTCAGTCGCAATTGTATTGGGGGGGCGCGGCTGACGGGGCCGCGTCCCCTTTTTTAACTGGGGTGCGGCGCCCCTGGTTTCGCGGTAGGCGGCGCGCGCCTGGCCTGGTGATCGCCCCATCTGGCAGGGGGCTTGCGCGGGAGGCTTGTGTCAGATCACCCCGATGGCGCGCGCGCCGTCGATCACGAATTGCACCGAAAGCGCGGCCAGCAACATGCCCAAGAGCCGTGTCACCACCATCGTGCCGGTGCGGCGCAGCACGCGTTCCAAAAGGCCCGCCGACAGGAACAGCACCATGACCATCGTGATGACCGCCAGCATGACCACCAACACCATGGCGATGCCCTCCATGCTGCGCCCGGTCTCATTGGTCAGCAAGATCATCGTGGCCATGGCGCCGGGGCCTGCGATCAGCGGCATCGCCAGCGGGAAGACGGAAGGGTCATCGGCGGGCGCGGCAACACCGCTGTCCGCATGGTCCTGCCGCCGCGCGCTGCGCCGGTCAAACAGCATGTCGAGCGCGGTCAGAAACAGCAAGATCCCACCCGCGATCTGGAAGGCGGGCATGGAAATCCCGATGAACTGCAACAACGCGTCACCCAGCAGGGCGAAGATCGACAGGAGCAGCGCGGCGATGAAACAGGCGCGCAGCCCGATGGACCGCCGGGTGCGGGCATCGGCCCCTTGGGTCAGGGCGAGGAACAGCGGGGTCATGCCGATCGGGTCGATAACCACGAAGAGCGTGACGAAGGCGGTAATGAGGAAGGCGGGGTCAATGGCCATGGCGATGTCCGTCAGGGGGAAATGATGCGCGTGACTCAGGCAGATGAAATGGCCGCCCCCGGCCTTTGCCGGGTAAAACCCTGAGGTTTCAGACTGGCCGGGATGGCCGCCCGGCGCAACCCCGTCCTGATGTCTTCAGGGGGGGCAGGGTGGCGATGGACGGGCAATCACGGGCAGGCAGAGCGTGGCAAAGGCCCGGGCCTGCGCGCTGCGGGCGCGCTTTGGGGTCCTGGTGGCCCCGCCCGGCAGCGGCGATCAATCCCCCAGCGCGGTTTCCAGCTTTTCCTGCGCGTCGAGCCACAGCGCTTCGGCCCGGTCGAGGCCGTTCATCACCTCGGCGTATTTCTTTTGCCAGGTCTCGGCCTCGCCCTCGCGGCCCTTTTCATAAAGTTCGGGGTCGGCGAGTTTCTTGGCCAGCTTGTCGCGCATCTCATTGAGCTTTTGCACCCGGGCTTCGGCCTTGCGGGCCTCGGCGCGCAGGGCCTGCACCTGGTCGTGGCTGGCGCGTTTTGGCTTTGGCTTTTCCGCCTTCGGCTTGGCGGGTTTGGGGTTGTCATCGCCCGCCAGCAGCATCTTGCGATAGGTCTCAAGATCGTCTTCGTAATTCGTCACACTGCCGTCGTGCACCAGCCACAGCCGGTCGGCGACCAGCGACAGCAGGTGCATGTCGTGGCTGACAAGCACGACCGCGCCGGTATAGCTGGTCAGCGCCTCGACCAGCGCCTCGCGGCTTTCGATGTCGAGGTGGTTTGTCGGCTCATCGAGGATCAGCAGGTGCGGGGCGTCCAGCGTGGCCAGCAGCAGCGAGAGCCGCGCCTTTTGCCCGCCCGACAGGCGCCCGACTTCGGTTTCGGCCTGATCTGCCATCAGACCGAAACCCGCAAGGCGTGCGCGCAGGCGGGGCGGGGCCTCGTTCGGGCGCATGCGTTGCAGGTGCTGGATCGGCGTTTCATGCAGCTCCAGCTCATCCACCTGATGCTGGGCGAAATAGCCGATGCGCAGCTTTGAATGCCGGGTGATCTGCCCGCCGGTGCCTTCCAGCTTTTCCGCGAGGAACTTCGACAGGGTCGATTTGCCCTGCCCGTTGCGGCCCAAAAGCGCGATGCGGTCATCTTGATCAATACGCAGGCCAAGGTTGCGCAGCACGGGTGGGCCGTCGTAACCCACGGAAATGCTTTCCATATTGATGATGGGCGGCGAAAGTTCCTCTGGCGCGGGGAAGGTGAAGACGTGCTTCGCGGCCTCGGCGGGCGGCGTGATCGTGTCCATCTTTTCCAGCATCTTGACGCGCGATTGCGCTTGCCGGGCCTTGGATGCCTTGGCTTTGAAGCGGTCCACGAAGCTTTGCAGATGCGCGCGGCGGACGTCTTGCTTCTTTGCCTCGGCCACCAGGACGGCGCGCTGTTCGGCGCGGGTCTTGGCGAAGGTGTCGTAGCTGCCGGTGTACAGCGTCAGCTTGCGGTCATCGAGATGCAAGATCGCGCCGACCGCGCGGTTCAAAAGGCCCCGGTCGTGGCTGATGATAAGAACGGTATGGGGGTATTTTTGCAAATACGCCTCTAGCCACAGCGCGCCTTCGAGATCCAGATAGTTCGTCGGCTCATCGAGGAGCAGCAGGTCAGGCTCGGCAAACAGCACCCCCGCCAGCGCCACGCGCATCCGCCACCCGCCCGAGAAGTCGGAACAGGGGCGCTGCTGGGCCTCGGTATCGAACCCCAGCCCCTTCAGGATCGCGCTGGCGCGCGCTTCCGCCGACCAGGCGTCGATATCGGCCAGCCGGGTCTGCACCTCGGCGATGCGGGTGGGGTCGGTGGTGGTGTCGGCCTCGGCCATCAGGCCTGCGCGTTCGGTATCGGCGGCAAGCACCGTGTTGATGAGCGACACCTCGTTCGAGGGCACTTCTTGGGCGACGCCGCCGATCTTGGCGCGCGAGGGCAGCGAGATGCCGCCGCCTTCCAGCGCCAGTTCGCCCCGGATCAGGCGAAAGAGCGTGGTCTTGCCCGCGCCGTTGCGCCCCACAAGGCCGACCTTGTGGCCGGTGGGAATGTTCACGGAAGCGCCCTCGAACAGGGGGCGGCCTTCGATGGAATACGAGAGATCTGAAATACTGAGCATGATGGCGCGACACCTGACCCAGCGCCCGGGTATTGTCAATGTGGTCTGGGGGGTGTTGTGGGCTGGTCTATGGGGTGGCACAGCAATGCCCGGATCGGGGCACAGAAATGCCGCAATCTGCGCAGACCATGCGGGCCGGGTATGGGTTTGTGAAGGGGTGTGCGATGGTATTCGTGCTTGCGCTAGAGGTCTGGCTGATCGTCATCAACGTGCTGGCAATCGGATTGTTTTGGTATGACAAGCTGTGCGCCGAGCGCGGACACTGGCGCGTGCCAGAAGCGGTGCTGCTGCGCGCCGCGTTTCTGGGCGGCAGCCCGGGCGCGAAGCTGGCGCAGTGGTGCCTGCGCCACAAGACGCGCAAAGAGCCGTTTCGCACGAACCTCAATACCGTCGTGACGCTGCAATGCATGGCGCTGGCCGGGGGGCTGGCGCTGTGGGCCTATTGGGGCGGCGGGGTGGAGTGGGCGGCGCAGGTGGCGGCGCGATTGACCGCGCTGGGGTAGGGGGTTTGGGACCGGGCGCGCGCGCTGGAACGCACAGCGGCTGTGCGCGGGGCGAAGGCCTTGCGCGGGCCGCACCGGGGCCGCACCGGGGCAATCACGTCTTTTCACCGTCACCTGCCCATGATAAGCCGCGCGGGCAAAGTTCAACCTCAAGGAATGCCCACATGGCCCTGCAACGTACTTTCTCGATCATCAAGCCGGACGCAACCAACCGCAACCTGACGGGCGCGATCAACGCCAAGCTGGAAGCCGCCGGTCTGCGCATCATCGCGCAAAAGCGCATCCACCTGTCGAAAGCACAGGCGGGCGTTTTCTATGCCGTGCATGCGGAACGTCCGTTCTATGACGAGCTGTGCGAATTCATGGCATCCGCGCCGATCGTGGTGCAGGTGCTGGAAGGTGACGACGCTGTTGCGAAGAACCGCGAAGTGATGGGCGCCACCAACCCCGCCGATGCTGCTGATGGCACCATCCGCAAGGAATTCGCGCTGTCGATCGGCGAAAACTCGGTCCACGGGTCCGATGCACCGGAAACCGCCGCTGAAGAGATCGCTTATTTCTTCGCCGGGCTGGAACTGGTCGGCTGATCTGAACGCAGTTTCAGCGCCGGGATAACGCCCAGCGCATCCAGCGCCGCCTCGAATGCCGGATCGGTGTTCGAGGCGGCGTTTTGCTGTGCGGCGTGCTCTTTCCGGTGCGCGACAATGGCGTCGAAACGCACGCGCAGGCGGTCCTTTTCGGCGCCCTTGCAATCGTTCCAGGGGCGGCCCTGAAGCCCCATTTCGATACAATAATAAGGGATGAAATGTGCCCGCGTTCCCCCGGCCAAAAGGGCGGCGTAGGCCGCATCGGTGCCCAGCGCGCGCAGTTGCGTGGCGGTGGTGATGCCTGCGCGGGCGAAGGCATCGGCCATGGCAGGGCCAAGGTTGCGGATCGCCGTGATCGGGTCGGACATAGGCAGGCCCCCGGGGCGCAGGTTGTGGTATGGCATTGAGCATAGCGTGGCCGCCCGGCATTGACGAGGGGGCGTATCCTCAGATCATCGCCCAGTCGGTGAAGGTTACGGCGGGGGGCGTTGAATGCCCGTCGCCTGCGCGCTTGGTGCGCGGGCGGTTGGGGCGGGTGTCCGCCGTCAGCATGGGCTGACGCGCGACGGGGGGATGCGCGGTGCCCGTGGATTGGCCCGTCTCGCTGCCCGAGATGCGGGGGGATGGTTTTCTGCGCTGTGTCATCGGCTCTCTCTCCCTTGCTGGTGTGCTTAATCATTGAGCATCCAAAAAATGGCGCGATTTTGGCGACAGGGGGCCGGGCGCGCGACGATTTTGGGGAGTTTCCGTCCTGCGAACGGGTTTGGGGCCCCTGGCCGGTTGCTGACAGGGCATCGCGTGGCACCGGCGGTGGTGCGTTTGGGCAGAGAAGTTTGGCGGAAAGCCGGCGTGCAGGGACGGAGTCCGCCGTGACCTCATGCGCCGTCGGATTGCGCCTTTTTCTCCCATTTCCCGCTGTCTTGCGACCAGTATTGCGCCCGGACGCCCGCCGCCGTCAGCGCCTTCCATTGGCCGCGCGCATGGGCCAGCGCGTCCGGGTCGTGGCCGTCGAACAAGATGCAGACCCGGTCAAGGGCAGTGATTTCCGCAGGCTCCAACGCTGCGCCGTCGATGGTCATCAGGCAGGTGGCGCCATTGGGCAGGTCGGTGCCGGTGGTCAGCAGCACCGGCTGATCGGCGTCATGTGGCCCGCCTGACAGGCCGTGCGGCAAGAACGCCTCGGGGCGCCCCAGCCAGAGCTGCCGGTCCAGCCAGTCGAGCCGGGCTGCGTCGCGCCCCCGCACCGCCACGCGCCAGCCCGCCGCCAGCGATTTAGTCAGCAAGATGGGCAGCGTTTCCTCAAGCGGCGTGCGGGTCAGGTGGTAGAACAGTGCGTCACCCATGGCGCAGCATTCCGCTTTGTTCGGGGTGGTGGGGGAACGTGCGGGGCATGGCAACCTTGGAGCTAAGGGATTGAGCGCATCCATAGCGCAACGCGCCGTCCGACGCACGGTTTTTTGCCCGGTGTCGCGGTCTTTGGTCCGGTTGCGCCTGCGGGCCGGTGGGACCGGCAGGTCCGTGGTGTGGGCCGATCCTGCCGCGCGTGGCGGGTCTTTGCGCGCGGTTGCTTTTGGGCACGGGGTGTGGGCATCGGATGGCGTGGTTTGGGCCGACGCGTCTGGGTGCGTGGCCGTGCGGCGGCGGTGCCTTGTTGGCCCAAACGCTTGACTTTGGGGTATGGTTTGCAGTTTTACCCTGCACGGAACCGCAGTAGGGTACAGCGATTCTGGGCGATGTCTGGTCTGGGCAATGTGTGGTCTGGGCAATGTGTGGTTTGCGTGAAGTCTGGCGCCGGGGCGCGCCGCGCAACGCGGATGGTGAATGGTGATGCCGAAGGGCGGGGGAGTGACGGGTGGCGCGGGTTGACAAATATCTGTTGACGCAACTGCTGCTGGTCTTCGGCTTCTTCTCGCTGGTGCTGGTGTCGGTCTATTGGGTCAACCGCGCGGTCAGCCTGTTCGACCGGCTGATCGGCGATGGCCAGTCGGTCTGGGTGTTTCTGGAATTCACCGCGCTGACCCTGCCCAATGTGATCCGCGTGGTGCTGCCGGTGTCCGCCTTTGCGGCCAGCGTCTATGTCGCCCAACGCCTGACCCGCGACAGCGAGATGGTGGTGATGCAGGCTGCAGGCGTGTCGCCGTGGCGGCTGATGGGGCCGGTGGCGTTGTTTGGCGGTTGTGTGGCGGTTTTCCTGTTGGTGCTGATGCATGTGCTGATGCCTGCCGCGCGGGTGCAACTGGCCGAGCGTCAGGCCCAGATCGCCGAGAACATCACCGCGCGGTTCCTCACGGCGGGCGAGTTTCTGTATCCCGCCAGCGGCATCACCCTATATATCCGCAGCCTGACCGAACTGGGTGAGTTGCGCGACGTCTTCTTGTCGGATGCGCGGGGCAGTACCGCGCGCGTCGACTACACTGCGGAAACCGCTGTGCTGGTGCCCGGGCCGCAGGGACCGAAGCTGGTGATGATCGACGGTATGGTGCAGGTGCTGGACCGGGCCACGGGGCGGCTTTCCACCACGCGGTTCGACGATCTGACCTATGATGTGGGCGCGCTGATCGGGCCTGCGGGCCGGGGCGGGGATGTGCGCGAATTCTCCACGCCAGAGCTTATTGCCCCACCGCGTGCATTGCTGGACCAGACCGGCGTGACATTGGGCGAGGTGCGCTATGAGCTTGCCACCCGCTTTGCCCATCCCGCGCTGGCGGTGGTCACCGCGCTGATCGGCTTTGCCGCGATCCTGGTGGGTGGGTTCAGCAGGCTGGGCCTCTGGCGGCAGGTGTTGGGCGGCGTGGTGGCACTGGCTGTGGTCCAACTGGCCGGCAATGCGACGACGGGCCTTGCCACATCGAGCCCCGCCTATGCCGGGCTGGCCTTCGTTCCCGTTGCCGTGGGGCTTGTGCTGGTTTGGGCGATGCTTTTCGCTGCCGGTGGCGGGTTGAAGCGGTGGCGGCGGCGCGGGTCGGCGGGCGAGGGGGCGGCATGATCTTGAGCCTCTACCTTGTGCGGCGGTTGGCAGGGTCGTTTCTGTTGGTGCTGGGGGTGTTCCTTGGCATCTTGATGCTGCTCGATATTGTCGAGCAATTGCGCAGCTTTGCGGGGGCTGAGACTGCGCCCACCTTCGTGCAACTGGTCGGGCTGACGTTGTTGAATGCGCCCGTCACCCTGTATCAGATCTTGCCGCTGATCGTGGTGCTGGCCACGATGTCGCTGTTTCTGGCGCTGTCGCGGTCATCCGAACTGGTGGTGATCCGGGCGGCGGGGCGGTCTGGGGTGCGGATGCTGCTGGCACCGTTTGTGGCCACGCTGATTGCGGGCGCGTTGATCGTGGCGGTCATCAACCCGCTGGTCGCGGCTTCCAGCCGGGAATATGCGCGCTATGCCGCTGAGTTGCGCAGTGGAACTGTCAATGTGGTGTCGGTCAGCGATGACGGGCTGTGGTTGCGGCAGGGCGATGAGGCTGCGCAGACCGTGGTCCATGCGCGCAGCGCGTCGGGCGATGGCACGGCGTTGCAAGACGTGACATTCCTGGTCTTTTCGGGCGCTGCGGCATCGGACATCCGCATCCGGGGCGCCACCGCCCAATTGACCCCCGGCGCCTGGATGGTTGAGGATGTGACCATCTGGCAACTGGATGCCGAGAACCCGCAGCGCGACGCCCGGAAGATGGACAGCCTGAGCCTGCCCACCGATCTGACGCCCGAGCAGATCCGCGATAATTTTGCCAGCCCGGGCGCGATTCCGATCTGGGAATTGCCGGGTTTCATCGCGGCTTTGCAGCGCGCAGGGTTTTCGGCGCTGGAGCATCGGATCTGGCTTCAGATGGAGTTGGCCCTGCCCTTGATGCTGGGCGGCATGATGCTGCTGGCCACCGCGACCAGCATGTACCATGCGCGCGCGGGGGGCGCCGGCGTGCGGGCGCTGATCACGATTCTGGGCGGATTCGGGCTGTTCTTTCTACGCAATTTCGCGCAGGTATTGGGAGAGAACGGCCAGATTCCGGTGCTTCTGGCTGCCTGGACCTTGCCCTTTGCCAGTTGCCTGCTGGCGCTGGGGCTGCTTTTGCATCTGGAGGATGGTTGATGCCGGCACCCGCGCCCGCCCTTGATTGCCGCCGCGCCGTTGCGGGCGTGCGGCGCGTGCTGGCGCGGGCGTTGACGACGGGGGCGGTTGCGGGGCTGTCGCTGGCGTTGGTGCCGGGGGGCTTTGGCGGGGGCTTCGGCGGGGTCCTGGGCGGCAATGGCGCGCTTTGGGCGCAAGAAGCGCCCCTGGGGCAGGCGTCGCTGGCCACGCTGGTGGCTGACCGCGTGACGCTGGGCCGCGATGGTGCGCTGGTCGCTGAGGGCAATATCGAGGTATTCTATACCGACCTGCGGCTTTCGGCCACGCGCATCGTCTATGACCGCGCAGCCGACCAACTGGACATCACCGGGCCGATTACCCTGACCGACGGGCCACGCACCGTGATCGTGGCCGATAGTGCTGCGCTGTCGGCGGATCTGCAGCGCGGCATCATCAACTCGGCCCGGGTGGTGCTGGACCAGCAGATGCAGATCGCCGCAGGCTCGGTCGTGCGGCCGGATGCGCGCTATACCGAGCTGAACAATACCATCGCCTCGTCTTGCCGGATCTGCGAGACCGGCGAGACGCCTCTTTGGGAAATTCGCGCCACGCGCATCGTGCATGACCGCGACGCGCGGCAGCTGTATTTCGAGGGCGCGCAGTTCCGGCTGGCGGGCGTGCCGCTGGTCTATCTGCCGCGCCTGCGCATGCCCGACCCGACGCTGGAGCGCGGTACCGGCTTTCTGCGCCCCGAACTGCGGGTGGACAGCGTGCTGGGCGTGGGGATGCGGGTGCCGTATTTCATTGCCCTTGCGCCCGACCGTGACCTGACGCTGGCCCCCACCATTACGTCGCGTGAAAGCTACACGCTGGAAGCGCGCTACCGGCAGGCCTTTGCCGCAGGGATGCTGGAATTCGGCGGCGCGCTGACCCGGGACAAGCTGTTGCCCGGTGACTGGCGCGGCTATGGGTATGCGCGGGGCGATTTCGGGCTGCGCAATGACTTCCGTCTGAGTTTCGACATCACCGCCGTGCGCGACCGAGAGTATCTGGACCGCTACGACTTTTCCGGCGAGACTCGGCTGACCAGCGATCTTACATTGTCGCGGGTGCGGCGTGATGCGCAGATGCGCGTGCAGGCGCTGCATTTCCGCTCGCTCCGCCTCGGCGATTCCAATGACGTGCTGCCCTCGCGCGCGGTGCGGGCGTCCTGGGACCGGCGGTTTGACGTGCCGGGGCTGGGCGGCGCGGCGCAGGTCAGTTTCGGGGCGCTGGCGCTGGGCCGTACCGCGTCGACGCCCGTGATGGATGCCGCAACCGACACGCGCGGCGGGCGTGATCTGGCACGGCTGAGCATGCAGGCGACATGGCGGCGCGACTGGGTTTTGCCTGCGGGCGTGCTGTTGGGCACGGGCGTCGATGTCGCCGTCGATCACTACCGTATCCGGCAAGATGCGGCCTTTGGCGACAGCGCGACCCGGGTGACCCCGCAGGCGATGGTAGAACTGCGCTGGCCCCTGATGCGCAGCGGCGGCGGCACGGGTGCGTCGCATGTGCTGGAACCCGTGGCGCAATTCATCTGGGCGCGCGACAGTGGCACTGGCGTGCCCAATGAAGACAGCGTGATGCCCGAATTCGACGAGGGCAACCTGTTCAGCTTTAACCGTTTCAACGGGCTTGATGGGCGCGAGCGGGGACGCCGCATCAACCTGGGCCTGACCTGGACCCGGCATGACCCGGCCGGCTGGTCGTCGGCAGTGACGCTGGGCCGGGTGTTTCGGGAGCGTGATCTGGGCCAATTCAGCGCGCAATCGCCGCTGGCGGGCGGGCGTCCGGACTGGCTGGCATCCGTGCAGGTGCAGACCGCAGGCGGGCTGACGCTGAGCAACCGTGCGCTTATCGACGACGGGCTGTCGGTGTCGCGGATGGAGACCCGGGTCGAATGGGCGACCGATCGGTTGGAGCTTGCGTCGTCCTACCTCAATATCAATTCAAACCCCGCCGAGGACCGGGCGCGCGATGCGTCGGAACTGCTGCTGGATGCGTCCTATGCGATTTCGGATTTCTGGACCGGCAAGATCGACTGGCGCTATGACGTTGCGCAGCGTCGCGCCGCCACGACCACGCTGGGCCTGGAATACCGCAACGAATGTCTGCTGGTCGACATGCGCCTGTCGCGCCGCGCCGCGCCTACGGTAAACGCCCCCGCAACCACCCAGTTTGGGCTGAACGTGGAGCTTCTGGGCTTCGGCGGGGCGACTGCCGGGCCTGCGCGGCGGCAGTGCCGGGGTTAAGGTGGGGCAGCCGGGCCGGGGGCCATGGGCAGCGGCGATCCGCAACGCCGGTGGCGGGGGCTGGCGGTTGGCGGTTGGCGGTTGGCAATGGCACTTGACGCGACCCCGTGGTAAAGACCACAAACAAGCGGCCCCTCCAAGGGGCCGAGGCGACGAATGACAAGAACGGAATCCATCATGCGCTTGACCGATTTTTGGACTGTTTCCGCTGCCGGCCTGCGGGCGTCCCTGCGGCGCACCGGTTGTGCTGTGTCGTTGACAGCGGTGGTCCTGACCGCCGCGGCGGTGCCGGTTCAGGCGCAACAGGGCCTGTTTTCCCCCGTGCTATATGTCAATGACCGGGTCATCACCCGCTATGATCTGGAACAGCGCAAACTGTTTCTGGAAGCCATCAACCTGGCCTCAAGCAATGTGGAAGAGCAGGCACTGGACGCGTTGACCGAAGACCGGCTGCGCGAATTCGCCACGCTTCGCGCGGGCATCCGCCTGACGGATGAAGCGATCGCCGACGGGATGACCGAGTTCGCCGCGCGCGCCAGCCTGACCACGGATGAGTTCATCGCCGAACTTTCGCAGGCCGGTGTGGCGCGCGAGACCTTCGTCGATTTCGTTTCAGCCGGGCTGGCCTGGCGCGAACTGGTGCAGGCGCGTTATGTCGGCCGGGTCGAGGTGCTGGACACCGAGGTTGAGCGCGCGATGGACGTGCCCGCGCAACGGGCCGAGCAGCGTGTCCTGATGGCCGAGTTGTTCCTGCCCACCGACCCCGAATTTGCCGATGCCGTGGCCGAGATCTTGCCGCAGATCCTGGAGATCCGCAGCTTCGAGGAATTCTCGGCTGCCGCGCGGCAGGTCTCGGTCGCCGGGACGCGCGATCAGGGGGGGCGGCTGGACTGGTTGCCGATCAGCAACCTGCCCGACCGCATCCGCGATGACATCCGCAATGCCAGCCCCGGTACGCTGGTGGGGCCGCTGACCTTTCCGGGTGCCATTGCGATCTTTCAGGTGCGGGCTTTCGAGACCTCGCGCAATATTCCCACGGGGCAGGTGCATGTGGAATACGCCCGCTATCTGATCCCCGGTGGCCGGTCGGATGCCGCCATGGCCGAAGCCGCCCGGGTCCAGGCCGGGGCCAATTACTGTCCCGACCTGTACGGCCTGGTGCCCAATGCGACCGAGGCGCAGCTTGACGTGTCCGAGGCGTTGCTGCCCGATCTGCCTGCGGGCGTTGCGATGGAGCTGGCCAAGCTGGACGTGGGCGAAATCTCGACCAGCCTGACCGAGGGCGGGGCGCTGATGCTGCTGATGCTGTGTCAGCGCGAGATGCGGGGCGAGGAATTTCCCAATGCCGATCAGATGCGGACCAGCATGCTGAACCAGCGGTTCGAGCGGTTGGCCGAAATCCACCTGGAGGAGATCCGGGCCGAGGCCGAGATCCGCCGCCCCTGATGTGGCCGGGTGGTGTTGGCGCGGCGCGGGGGCATTGCCTGACGCGCGATGGGGCTTTTGGCGCTGCGGCTTTCCGGGCGCGGGTTCAGGGCGGGGCCGCTACGACGTTGGGCACTGATGTCCCGCCGCGCATGGTGCTGGCCCTGAATGCGTTTGCTGCCAGTCTGCCAGCCCTTGGGTTTTGGGCGTCTGGCGCATCGGTCCCCGACGCCCTTGTCCCGTCTCAGCCTGTCCTTTTGCCCTGGCCCCGACAGCCCCGACAGCCCCGACAGCCCCGACAGCCCCGCCTGAAACAACCTTTGCCGCGCCCCGGGCGCAGGGATGGATCCATTGACTGACGCGCCCCCCCTTGCCATGAGCTGCGGTGACCCGTCTGGTGTCGGGCCGGAAATTGCCGTGAAGGCCTGGGATACCCTGCGCGCCGCGCTGCCGTTTTGCTGGATCGGGGATCCGCGCCACCTGCCCGCAGGCACGCCTGCGGCCCTGATAGACAGCCCGGCGCAGGCCGTTGCGGCCAGTGCTGACGCGCTGCCGGTTCTGACACACGCCTTTGCCCATCTTGCTGCGCCCGGGCAGCCCACGCCGGGCAATGCCGCTGGCGTGGTCGCGGTGATCGACCGGGCCGTGGCGCTGGCGCAATCGGGCGCGGTGGCGGGTGTCGTCACCTGCCCGATCCACAAGAAGGCGCTGCACGATGGCGCGGGGTTCGCCTTTCCGGGCCATACCGAATACCTCGCGCATCTGGCGGGCGTTGAACGGGTGGTGATGATGCTTGCCTGTGACGCGCTGCGCGTGGTGCCGGTGACCATCCATATCGCGCTGGACCGGGTGGCGGACGCGCTGACGCCTGACCTGCTGGCCCAGACCATCCGCATCACCCATGCCGGGCTGATCCGGGATTTTGGCCTTGCCGCACCGCGTCTGGCGGTGGCGGGCCTGAACCCCCATGCGGGCGAAGGCGGCGCGATGGGCCGGGCCGAGATTGACCTGATCTCCCCCGTTCTCGACGCGCTGCGCGCGGAAGGAATGACCATCAGCGGGCCGCATTCCGCCGACACGATGTTCCACGCCCCGGCGCGCGCCCGCTATGACGCGGCGATCTGCATGTATCACGATCAGGCGCTGATCCCGATCAAGACGATCGACTTCGCGGGCGGGGTGAATGTGACGCTGGGCCTGCCTTTTGTGCGCACCTCGCCCGACCATGGCACGGCCTATGACATTGCGGGGCAGGGAATGGCCGACCCGTCCAGCCTGATCGCGGCGCTGCGCATGGCGCGCGGCATGGCTGACGCCCGGCAGGAGGCTAGCGCGTGATCGACGATCTGCCACCCCTGCGCGAGGTGATCGCGACCCATGATCTGCGCGCCAAGAAGGCGCTGGGGCAGAACTTCTTGCTGGACCTGAACCTGACAGCGCGGATCGCGCGGGCGGCGGGCGATCTGCGCGGCGCCGATGTGCTGGAGGTCGGCCCCGGCCCCGGCGGGCTGACGCGCGGCCTCCTGGCCGAAGGCGCGCGCCGTGTGCTGGCGGTAGAGAAAGACCCCCGCTGCCTGCCCGCGCTGGCCCAGATCGCCGAGGCTTATCCGGGGCGTTTGCAGGTGATCGGCGGCGACGCGCTGGCGGTCGATGTGACCGCCCACCTGACGCCACCCATCAAGATCGTGTCGAACCTTCCCTACAACGTCGGCACCGAATTGCTGATCCGCTGGCTGACTCCCGCGCAATGGCCGCCGTTCTGGGACACGCTGACCCTGATGTTCCAGCGCGAGGTCGCCGACCGCATCGTGGCGCGTCCGGGGTCGAAGGCCTATGGACGGTTGTCGCTGATGGTGCAATGGCGGGCCGAGGCACGGGTGGTGCTGCACCTGCCGCCCGAGGCGTTCACGCCACCGCCGAAGGTCTCTTCAGCCGTGGTGCACATCACGCGGCGCGCGACGCCGCTGTATCCTGCTGACCAGGCCACGCTGACACGGGTGATTGCGGCGGGGTTCAACCAGCGCCGCAAGATGCTGCGCGCCTCGCTCAAAGGCGTGGCCCCGGATATCGAGGGGCACCTGACCGCCGTCGGTATCGCGCCCACCGCCCGGGCCGAGGAAATCGGGCTGGAGGCGTTCTGCGCCCTCGCCCGCAGCGTGAAGGACGCGGGGCAAGGGGCTGCGTAGCCCGCCCGGGGGCTTTGGTCCCCCGGCACGAAGGCCCGGCAGGATGGCTGGTGGGGCGTCCGTCTGGCCCGGACCACAGCAGCGGCCAGCGCCCCTGAATGGCGGCCCCTTGCGCGGACCTTGGGTGGAAACCCCCTATTGCACTGAATTTGCAGCCCCGCGCCGGGGGGATCAGTCGCGGAAGTTGCGGCTTTCCTTCAACTGGTCCCAGGCCCAGACGACTTCTTGCAGGCGGTCTTCATCAGCGCGGTTGCCCTTGTTGCGGTCGGGGTGCAGGTCCTTGACCAGGCTTTTGTATTGCTTGCGGATTTCCGGGCGGGACCAGTGGTCGCGCGCTTCAAGGATCTCCAACGCCTTGCGCTCGGTCGGGGGCAGGCGGCGGGTGGACGCCCCCGGTGTACCCTTGCCGGGGTTCATCGTGGCATTCGCGCCCAGCACCTGATGGGGGTCCTTGATGCCCAGCCGTTCCCAGGCGCGGCGTTCGTCATTGCGGCCCATGGGGGCGGTGGCGCGGCCCCAGACGCGGTCACGCTCCATCTCGTCCATCATCTCGGCCTCGGTCTGGCCGGCGAAGAAGTTCCACTTCAGGTTGTATTCACGGGCGTGGTCTTTGCAGAACCACAGGTATTCGTCCAGAATATCGGGGGATTTCGGCGCGCGGTATTGCCCGGCTTCTTCGCAGCCCGGGTGCTCGCATTGCCGGAGCGAGGTCTCTACCGCGCCCGACATACCCCGCCGAACGCGCGCGCGTTTCTTCTTGTCTGCCGATGCGCGGATGTCAAAATCGAACGGGGATTTCGGTGTCATTTGCCTGCTTTCACTGGTCTGTCGTCGTTGCCGATCCGACAAGGGAGGGTCGCGGGGGCGATTATCTCGGCCCCGGCCCTTTCCGACTCGGAGGCAAGAGTTTAGGTGTTTTTGCGGATGACTAAAGGGGTTGACAGAGAAAAATGCGAATTGCCGATGAAATATCCGACCGACTGACCGCCGCCTTCCAGCCTGACGCGCTGGAAGTCGTGGATGACAGCGAAAGCCACCGAGGCCATGGCGGCTGGCGCGAGGGCGGGCAGACGCATTTCAATGTGATGATCCGGGCAGCGGCTTTTGGCCCGATGTCCCGGGTTGCGCGGCACCGGGCGGTGCATGCGGCACTTGGGGCCGATCTGGTGGGCCGGATCCACGCGCTGGCGCTGGATGTGGGTGCGCCTTGACACGCTTTTGATCCCTTCGGGGGATGTGACACTGTCCCCGTCAGAGCCTTGAACCACGACCGGCCCGGTGCGGATCAGGAAAAGCATCGCTTTTCCCCGCCCGGGCCGACAAACATGCAACCTGCCCGTTTCATGCAAGCGCGATCAGTGGCCAGCGCCTGCCATGCGCGTAGCGGGCCAAGGTTTGGGGCCCGGCCCTGCGGGCGATTGCGCCCTGGCACCGATGACCGCTGAGGTCAGGGGGGCGTCAGGGGCGGCCCTTGTCGCCCTGATCTGACGCATCGTCGCGGGTATCATCACGGTCGTCTGGGGTGTCGCGCACGCGGTCGTCATCGCGGTCGTCATCGCCGTCGGTGTAGAACAGGTTTTCGAAATCTTCACCGCGCTCTGGCGCGGGGTCGGCGGAGGCGGGGGCGGTGGCGTCGCTGTGCGGATATTCCGGGTCGGCGTCATCGGGGGCCGTCGCATGAGGCGCCGCATCGTGCTGGTCGTCGGCAGGGTAGTACGCCCAGCCCTGCGCGTCTGATTGCGCGTCTGACTGTGCGGCAGCGTCTGACTGCGCGGCAGCGTCCGACGGGTGGAGCGCAGGTGCGGGGGGCATCTCTTCGGGCCAGCCGCGTTGTGCCGAGAGGCTGGGCGCGCGGCCTTCGGGGGCGTACGGCCTAAGCGGTGCGGCGGCGGCAGGGGCCTCGGCGGCTGATTTCACGCCCCATCCGTCGCCGCCCGCGCTGAGCGCAGAGGCCAGGACCGGCGTGGGCGCGGGTGCCGCCAGCCGTCCTTGCGCGGCCTGGGCCAGCACCTCTGCCGAAGGGCGGCGGAACACCAGAAGGTTGTGGAACACCGTGATTGAGCCCGTAAGGCCCTTGCGTTCCTCGGACGGCAGGGTTTCGGCGCGCCAGTATTCCCAGCCGTCCTGGGACAGTTGGTTCATCAGGTCGCTGACCGACCGGGCATAGCGTTCTGCCGTAGATTTCAGGCCCTTGACCTTGGTGCCTTTGTCGGGGGCGGGCACGACCTTGTATTCAAACTGCTGCATTCTCGCCTCTCTGTGGCTGCGCGGACAAATGGGGCCTTTGTCCGGCCCGGGGTGAGGGTGCCAGACGGGGCTGCATCGGGCCGCGCGCTATGTCGCGGATGGGTCGGCACTGGCGGTCGCATCGACGCGCCAATGCAGTGGAAAGCCGGGGTCGAACACCGTGACCGGCCCCGCGCCGGTGTCGATGCGGGCGGGGAACCG
This sequence comes from Roseicitreum antarcticum, assembly GCF_014681765.1. GTDB lineage: Bacteria > Pseudomonadota > Alphaproteobacteria > Rhodobacterales > Rhodobacteraceae > Roseicitreum > Roseicitreum antarcticum. The sequence goes on along the minus strand of NZ_CP061498.1, from coordinate 1,426,715 downwards.
GGCAGGTGTGTCGCCCTTGCGCAGGGTGATGCGCGCGTCATTCGGGGCCATGCGGTAGAAGGCCGCGCCGTGCAGCGACGTGAAGCCTTCCAACCGGGGCAAGGCGTCACGTTCCTCAAACACATGTGCAAGGATCGGCAAGGTGTTGGTGGCGGTAAAGCAGCCCGCGCAGCCGCAGGCGCTTTCCTTGGCCGCATCGGCATGGGGTGCGCTGTCGGTGCCAAGGAAGAACCGCGCATCGCCCGAGGTTGCCGCCGCGCGCAGCGCCTGCCGGTGGGTTTCGCGCTTGGCGACCGGCAGGCAGTAGTAATGCGGCCGGATCCCCCCCGCCAGGATGTGGTTGCGGTTGATGATCAGGTGATGCGTGGTGATCGTCGCGGCCAGATCGGTGTCATGGGCGCGGACGTAATCGGCGGCATCCGATGTGGTGATATGTTCCATGATGACCCGCAGGCCCGGCGTGGCACGGCGCAACGGGTCGAGCACGCGGTCGATGAAAACGGCCTCGCGGTCGAAGATGTCCACGCTGGGGTCCGTCACCTCGCCATGGGTGCACAGTGGCACGCCGGCCTCGGCCATCGCGTCGAGCACGCCGCGCACGCGGTCGAAATCGGTCACGCCAGAGGCCGAGTTGGTGGTGGCCCCTGCGGGGTAGAGCTTTACCGCTGCGATCAATCCCGCGCGGTGGGCGGCGATCACATCGGCGGGGTCTGTCGCCTCGGTCAGGTAGAGCGTCATCAGGGGCGCGAAATCGGCGCCCGCAGGCAGGGCGGCCAGAATGCGGTCGCGGTAGGCCCGCGCCTCATCGCCGGTGACCACGGGGGGCACCAGGTTGGGCATGACCAGCGCGCGTGCAAAGTCGCGGGCGGTTTCGGGCAGGATACCGGCAAGCATTGCGCCGTCGCGCAGGTGCAGGTGCCAGTCATCGGGGCGGCGCAGGGTCAGGTGCTGTGTCATGGATTTGGCGTTACACAAATCCGTCGTGCAATACCAGAGGGGACGGGATCACGTCGGCACCGCGCCGCCGGGATTGGCGGTGAAAGGGGCGGGGGCGGGGGCACCGGGCTGCGGCCTGCGCCGCGCATGGCTGGAACCCGGCAGGATTGGGCGTGCCAGATGGGGCGTGCCAGATGGGGCGCGTGGGTCGGGGGCTGACCCTACATAGGCAGGTGAACCGGAAGAGGACGCCACGCGGTCAAACGTTGGTGGGCTGACGCGGCGGACCAAGCCGTGACCGGCCGCGTTGCGCGCGAAGGCGCCTTTGTCGATGATTGACCCCGTTGCGCGGCGGGTCCATGCCGCCGCGTGTTCTAACCCGCCGATTTTTCCATCAATGCCGCGCGTGCGCGATCAAGTGTCTGGCGGAGACGTTCGGTGTCGTAGAAGCGCAGGGCAAACCCCGCGACGATGACGGTCAGCATGTGGCGTTCCAGGGCCTCTGTGCGCAGGGAAAGGCGCATGAGATACAGGGCAAAGCCCCGACGCTTGCGCAACAGCCCGTAGAAGGTGCCCGAGGTCAGCGTGCTGTCGCATGCGGCGGTGATCAGCGGCGTCAGCACGCCCATATCGGCCAGATCGCGCGCCGTGTCCTTGCCCAGCCAACGGGCGCGCAGCTTGGTCACATGCGAGCGGGTGAAAAGCGCTGCATGCATCGCATCCAGCCTGCGCGAGGGGTCGTAGACCACGAACGCCTCGGCTGCGCCTTCGATCATGTCGGGCGCGAAGCCGTAGCGTGTGGTGAAATCCAGCCGTCGTGCCCGCGCAAAGCGCCCGTCCCAGTCAGCGACGGTGGGGTCCAGCGTCGCCTGCGGCGCCACCACCAGAACGACCGCCCCCGGTGCTGCCACAGAGAACGCCGCCGCCGCATAGCCGCACATGCCCGCGCCATAGAAGACGACGCGGTCGAAGGCCTCAAAAAAGTCGGCGTCGATCCTTGTGTCGAAGAAATTCCACACCTCGGTGTCGCGAAACCATGTGGTGCCCATGGTAATCAAGCACAGGCTGGACCAACCGTTGGCTTGCGCCACCTCCAGCCCCAGCGGCCGATGCGCCCCGCCCGCGCCCCGGATGGCCGCGACCGATTCAAAGCTGACCAGCAAGGTCCGGTCACCCGGCGCGTAGAGTGCTGCGTGATTGCGGCCCAGGCTTTCAAAGCCGCCTTGCTCATCGGCCAGTTCATCGCCCAGCTCATCCAGACGGGACAACCACTCGGCATTGGTCTGGGCCTTGGACAGGTTGATGTCGGCGCCCGCCATCGGGGCGGCATCCTGATTGGGGCCGGTTTGGGTGGATCCAGTTTGTACAGAGCCGGTCTGGGTAGGAGGCGTCATAAGGGCAGGTCCATCGGTCAGATCAATTCGGGGGGCGGTCGGGGCGTTGTGCAATACGACATGGGCGGCAATCCGGGCAAAAAGCGGCAGGATTGGGGTATTGCCGATCGAACTGGCAACAGTATGCCCTGTGGGACGGGTTTTTTGCAAACCCTCGATCAGTTTGCGCGCGCCAGAGACGTCGTTTCAACCTGAGGGTGAGGGGGATCTGAAGGGCGCGCCCGTGCAACGGGCCACCGCCGCGACGCCCTGTCCTTTGGTGTGATGCGCAGGGCGTGTTTTGGGCCTGCGGTGCCCGACCTCGTGGTGCGGAACGCCCGACCTCGTGGTGCAGAGCGCCCGACCTCGTGGTGCGGAACGCCGGGCCGCGCGGGAGGTCCCGCGCGTGATTTTCCGAAGTCCGGTTCAATTGACGCCGGTTCAGGCCCTATCGTTTCGCTCGTCCCGCGCGATCAAGTCCCGGCCATTCAGGTGCGACCCGTTCAGGCCCTTGACGCCCCGCCATCTTGCAGACGGGTGTCGCGGTGGCCGGCCTCCTTTACCGCCTCCATCGCCACATGGGTCGAGGTCGAGGTGACATGCGGCAGGCCAGAGATATGTTCCGCCAAGACACGGCGATAGGTGACAATGTCCTGACTGCGCACCTTCAGCAGGTAGTCGAAAGCCCCCGCGATCAGGTGACATTCCTCGATCTCGGGCACTTTGCGCACGGCGGTACCGAAAGCCTGAAGCGCCTCTTCGCGGGTGTCGGACAGCCGTACCTCGACAAAGGCGACATGGGCCGCGCCGATGCGCTGCGGGTCGATCAGGGCGCGGTAGCCGATGATGAACCCGTCATGTTCCAGCCGTTTCAGCCGCGCCTGGGTGGGCGATTTCGACAGGCCGATGCGGCCGGCAAGGTCGGTCACGCTGATCCGCCCCTCGACCGCCATGATCCGAAGAATCGCCTGATCGAACTGATCCAGCTTCGCGCCGTCCATTTGCATTGCCGTCGACCACTTATTTGGGGATATGATCTGTTAATACGCGTAATTCAGGAAGATCAACAGATGTATTTTTGATAATTCAGGAAAAAATAGGGGGTTTATACATGCCACGTCCTGAACACCACACGAACAGCCACACCGTAACCTATGACAGCCTGAGAGAGGAAGGGGCCGCGCTGCGCGAGACCGTGGCAAACGCCGGGCTTGACCGCGCCGCGCGTGACCGCATTTCCGCCAGCGGCAGCGATCTGGTCCGCCAGATCCGCGCCAGTGCGAAGCCGGGGTTGATGGAGGTGTTCCTGGCTGAATATGGTCTGTCCACCGATGAGGGCATCGCGCTGATGTGCCTGGCCGAGGCGCTGCTGCGCGTCCCCGATGCCGATACGATGGATGCGCTGATCGAGGACAAGATCGCGCCGTCCGACTGGGGCAAGCACCTTGGGCATTCTTCCTCCAGCCTGGTGAATGCCTCTACATGGGCCTTGATGCTGACGGGCCGGGTGCTCGACGACCGCAAGCCGGGGCTGGCCACGCAGTTGCGCGGCGCGGTCAAGCGCCTGGGTGAACCCGTCATCCGTACCGCCGTGGGGCGTGCCATGAAGGAAATGGGCCGCCAGTTCGTGCTGGGGGAAACCATCGAGAGCGCGCTGAAACGCGCCGCCGGGATGGAAGCGAAGGGCTATACCTATTCCTACGACATGCTGGGCGAGGCGGCGCGCACCAATGATGATGCGCTGCGCTATCACGCGGCCTATTCGCGCGCGATCCGGTCGATTGGCGGGGCGGCAACCTCGCGCGATATCCGCGACAATCCGGGCATCTCGGTCAAGCTGTCTGCGCTGCATCCGCGCTATGAGGTCGCGCAGCGTGCCCGCGTGATGGAAGAACTGGTACCGCGCGTGCTGGATCTGGCGCGGTTGGCGGCAAGCTATGGCATGGGCTTCAACATCGACGCTGAAGAAGCCGACCGCCTTGCGCTGTCGCTGGAGGTGATCGAGGCTGTGCTGTCCGACACCCGGTTGGAAGGCTGGGACGGGTTTGGCGTGGTGGTTCAGGCCTACGGCCAGCGCGCGGGCGCGGCGATTGACTGGATCTATGACACGGCGACACGGCTGGACCGCCGCGTCATGGTGCGGCTGGTCAAGGGTGCCTATTGGGATACCGAGGTGAAGCGCGCGCAGGTGCTGGGGCTGCCGGGCTTTCCGGTCTTCACCAACAAAGTGGCGACGGACGCCAATTACATCGCCAATGCGCGCAAGCTTTTGGGCATGACCGACCGGATCTATCCGCAATTTGCCACGCACAACGCCCATACCGTGGCCGCCGTGCTGGACATGGCGGGCAATGACAAAGGGGCGTTCGAGTTCCAGCGCCTGCATGGCATGGGCGAACGCCTGCACGACATCGTGCTGTCGGCCAACAAGACCCGGTGCCGCATCTATGCCCCCGTGGGGGCGCACAAGGACCTGCTGGCCTATCTTGTGCGGCGGCTGTTGGAGAACGGCGCGAATTCCAGCTTCGTCAACCAGATCGTGGACGAGACCGTGTCGCCCGAAACTGTCGCCGCCTGTCCGCTGACGGCGGCCGAGGGGCTGATCAGCCCCAACCCGGTGGTGACGCTGGGCCCCGATCTGTTCGCGCCGCAGCGCGTGAACTCGCGCGGCTGGGACGTGACCGATGCGGGTGATCTGGAAGGGATCGAGGCGGCGCGCGCGCCCTTTGCGACCGCGCAGTTCACCGCCCGGCCCATGGGTGCTGCGGAAATGCCGGGCGCGGCACCCGTCACCGTGGTGAACCCCGCGAACCCCGGCGATACGCTGGGGCAGGTGGTCCCGGCGACGGCGCAGGACGTGCAGGCCGCGCTGGCCGCTGCAACCGTCTGGGACGCGCCAGCGGCGGAGCGGGCTGCGGCCCTGAACCGCGCCGCCGACCTCTATGAGGAGAACTTTGGCGAGATCTTCGCCATTCTGGCGCGCGAGGCCGGTAAATCGCAGCTCGACGCGGTGGGCGAAGTGCGCGAGGCAGTGGATTTCTTGCGCTACTATGCCGCGCAAGCGCTGACGCTGGAGGCATCAGCACGGGGGCGGATCACCTGTATCTCGCCCTGGAACTTCCCGCTGGCAATCTTTACCGGCCAGATCGCGGGCGCGCTGGCCGCAGGCAATGCAGTGCTGGCCAAACCCGCTGAACAGACGCCGCTGGTGGCCGCTGCTGCCACCGCGCTGCTGCACCGCGCGGGCGTGCCGCTGGGTGCGCTGCATCTGCTGCCGGGCGATGGTGCGACGGTGGGGGCGGCGCTGACCTCGGACCCGCGCATCAATGGCGTGGCTTTCACCGGCTCGACCGATACGGCGCTGATCATCCGCAGCGCCATGGCGGCCCATCTGGACCCTTCCGCACCGCTGATCGCGGAAACCGGCGGGCTGAACGCGATGATCGTCGATTCCACCGCCCTGCCGGAACAGGCGGTGCGCGACGTGCTGGCCAGCGCCTTCCAATCGGCGGGGCAGCGCTGCTCGGCGTTGCGCTGTCTGTATATCCAGGAGGATGTGTCGAAGCACTTCCTCAGCATGTTGTCAGGCGCGATGGACGAGTTGTCGCTGGGCGACCCATGGCACCTGTCCACCGATGTCGGCCCGGTGATCGATGCCGACGCCGCAGGCAGCATCCGCGACCATATCGCCAAGGCGCGGGCCGAGGGCCGGATCATCAAGGAATTGCGCGCGCCGAAGGCCGGGCACTTCGTCGCCCCGACCGTGATCCGCGTCGATGGCATCCATGACCTGAAGCAAGAGGTCTTTGGCCCCGTTCTGCATGTCGCCACCTTCCGGGCGCGCGATCTGGACCGGGTGATCGGTGCGATCAACGACACCGGCTATGGTTTGACCTTCGGCCTGCATACCCGGATCGACGATCGGGTGCAGCATGTGGTGGACCGCATCCGCGTCGGTAACACCTATGTCAACCGCAACCAGATCGGCGCGGTGGTCGGTAGCCAGCCCTTTGGCGGTGAGGGATTGTCGGGCACCGGGCCAAAGGCCGGCGGGCCGCATTACGTCCGCCGTTTCGCCGATGCACCCGCGCCGATGAGCGGCAGCGACTGGGCGCAAGCCACGACGCAGGCGGCGGTGCAGAACGCGCTGGATGGGGCGGTCGTGTCGGATACGGCGCTATCCGAGCAACTGCTGCCCGGGCCGACCGGTGAAAGCAACCGTCTGTCCGATTTCGCCCGCGCGCCCCTGCTTTGCATGGGACCGGGCGCGGCGGCGGCAAAGGCGCAGGCCAAGGCCGTGCGCGCCCATGGCGGTGTCGCCGTGACGCTGACCGGCGCACTGCCGCCCGAGGCGCTGACCCGGCTGCATGGCTTCAGCGGCGCGCTTTTCTGGGGCGATTCCGACACGGCGCGTGGCTATACCAAGGCATTGGCCGGGCGGACCGGCGCCATTGTGCCGCTGATCGCAGGCGCCCCGGACGCCGCCCACGCGGTATTGGAGCGGCACCTGTGTGTCGACACCACCGCGTCGGGGGGCAATGCCGCGCTGCTGGCCGAGGTCAGCGGGTAGGGCAGGGGCACCTGCCAAATGTGACCTCAAAAGGGGGCGTGGATGTAAAACACGCCCCCACCGGGACGTCGGGTCGGGCGCAGCGCGGCCAACAAAAAAGCCAGAGGGCTGATGTTGCATCAGCGCACCCTGGCTCAGGTTGTTCACCCCGACACGTTATGCCCCTATAAGGATGTGCCTCGGGTCGGGAGGACGCATGCCATGCTCCGTCGGAAACGGCGCGCAGCATGCAGGGAGAGTCTCAGGAACTGGAGCCCTGGAAGAACGCCACATAGGCCAAGCAAACGCTGACGAGGGTCAGCGCACTTTTCCAGCCGCCACGGCTGCGATCCTTGTCGCCCAGCACCAGAGGTGCACGATGGGTGCGCGCGGTTTTCGCCATTTTGACGGGCCCGGTCTTGCGCTCCATGTAGAAGGCGTTGTTGATCAGCGCAGCCTGGCAAGCTTGCTTGAAGCTGCTTTCCGACGCGGGCGCCTTCAGCGTCACATCACACAATTGCATGCGCAGCGTCGAGAAGTCGCTGGCTGCCACACTGGACGAGGTGACGATCACCGGCAGATCCGGTGCAGCCGCACGCAGCGCAAACCCGATGTCGCACAATGCGTCCACGTCTTCCAGCGCGTCGGCATTCACCAGCAACATCGCTTTCGCCGTTGAGTTGCGCTTCAGCCAGGTCAGTGCTTCTTCGTGCTTTTGCACCCGGATGGTCACGCCACCCATGTCAGTCATCCAACCGCGGAAATATTGCAGACATTCGGCCTTTGCACCCAGCACCAGCAGGGTGTAACCTTCAAGTACGCCGTTGGGAGATTTGCGGCTGAACCGACCGAACAGGTCGTTCGCCAGCGAAGCCGCACCACGGGTTGCGCTCGAAGGTGTCACAGCCGCTTTTGCTGCCACGTCAGGCGTATTCGCGCCATGGGCAGGCGCCGCAGTCAGGCCCATCGATTGCTTCAAACCCATCATAAGACTCACTCCTATGCGTCAGATACAACTGTAGGATGCACAGACGCCCGCTTGGATTGCAACCAAAAAATGCCAAATTGAGCCTAAATGTTCGCGATTTGCAAAATGCGTGTCTCAAAATGGGAATTTCCGTTGCTGAGATGGGGGTTTCGCGCTAATTTTACAGGGGGTTGGGGGAGTTTCACATTGGTAGTTGGTATTTTGAACACATGAATCCGCAGTATAAAATGATCGCACAACTTCGGCAGGTTCTGATGGGGATGGAGCGGGATCTGGGCCTCGATGTCCTTAATCCTGTGGAGCGGGACATCATCTGCGCGCTGGCCGAGATCGCAGAAGGTTGCAAAACCGCCGTGCGAACCGAACAGCTTTGCGCGCATGAACTTCTGAGCGCGGTTCCGGCCTCGAGCCTGCATCGCGCGTTGCGCGGGCTGCTGACCCGGGGCTGGATTTCACACCCCGAAGGCCGCAAGGCCGGTCTGTTCATGTTGGTCAGGTAGGGAAATGGCCATCAGATCACCCAGTCTGGTGGTTTTTCTGCGGCTCATCAATGTCAGTATGGTTGCGTCGCTGACCTTCATCGTGGCGCACCAGATACAGCGTGTGGTTGTATCGGAGGGGTATCACCTTGAGTCAGGCGGCAATGCCGTTGAATTTCAGGTGTTCAGCCTGATCCATGGCGTTCGCATGGGATTCGCCTGGATGTATGGATGGTGCAGCGTGCCACTGCTGTTGCCTGCGCTGATCTACCATTCGATCTATTTCAACGGATGGGCGCTACCGTCGGTGGCCTTCGTCGTGACCTCGCTCATGGTGTCGCTCAGCGCGCCGCTTGCGTTGCAGTTCATCCGCTTCGCGGAGGCCAAACCCGCCACCATGACTCCAAGCCCGACCGAATGGCGTGTGGTGTTCGTCGCTGGGGTCATGTCGGCGGCGCTGAACGGGATGATCTTGCAATATTTCTACGGAGCCGCAGGCGCAGCGCAGGCTGCGATCTGGGGCGCGCTGCGCTGGATGGCGTCCGACACATTGGGCATGATGGCGGCCGCGCTTGTGATGTGGGTGACCTTCAAGATTTTCGAGATAAAGCCACCCCACAGCCCTTGATGCGGCATCAGGCGCGGGGGGACTTGTCGGTGGGGACGGGCACCGCCTGCCGTCCCCCATGGTCGAGGTATCGTTGCGGGGCAAGAGGGCAGAGGTCTCAGCATATCACAAAACGAAAAAGGTTGCGTCGGCAGGTGACCGACGCAACCAGGTTTTCCATTCGATTCGACCCTGCCCGTGCAACCGGGCCGAGGGTTGGAGGCGTCAGAGCAGGGCACGCACCTTGTCGGCCACAGCCTGCGCGGTGATGCCGAATTTCTCATACAGCTCTGGCGCGGGACCTGAGGCGCCGAAATGCGGCATGCCCACGAAATCACCCTTGTCGCGGCGACCACGTTCGCCGAACAGCCACTGGTCCCAGCCGAAGCGGACACCCGCCTCGACCGCGACGCGGACCGGACCGGCAGGCAGCACGCGGCGGCGGTAGGTTTCGGGCTGTGCCTCGAACAACTCCCAGCAGGGCATGGAGACAACACGGGTGCCGATGCCGCTGGCCTCCAGCAGGTCGCGGGCGGCAAGGGCGATTTCCACCTCGGACCCGGTGGCCATCAAGATCGCCTGACGTTTGCCCGTGGCTTCGCGCAGCACATAGGCACCCTGCGCGGTCAGGTTCTTGTTGGTATGCTCCAGCCGCACCAGCGGCAGGTTCTGCCGCGACAGCGCCAATACCGACGGCGTGCTGTTGGTGGTCAGCGCCAGTTCCCATGCCTCGGCGGTTTCTACCGTGTCAGCGGGGCGAAAGACCCAGGTGTTGGGCGTGGCGCGCGAGATTGCCAAATGTTCCACCGGCTGGTGGGTCGGCCCGTCTTCGCCCAGCCCGATGCTGTCATGCGTCATGACATAGACCACCGGCAGTTGCATCAGCGCCGACAGCCGCATCGCACCGCGCGCGTAATCGGTAAAGCACATGAAGGTACCGCCATAGGGCCGGATGCCGCCATGCAGCCACAGGCCGTTCATCGCCGCACCCATGCCATGTTCGCGGATACCGTAGTGGACATAGCGCCCCTTGCGGTTTTCGGGGTTGAAGATCCCCAGGTCGGCGGTCTTGGTGTTGTTCGATCCCGTTAGGTCGGCGGAGCCGCCGATGGTTTCGGGCATGATCGGGTTGATGACCTCCAGCGCCATTTCGCTGGATTTGCGCGTGGCGACCTTGGGCGCCGATTCCGTCACCTGTTTTTTGAAGGCGCGGATGGTTGCGGCAAGTTTCTTCGGCGCCTCGCCGGTCAGGCGGCGGGTGAATTCGGCCTGTTTTGCGCCCGAAAGGGCCGAAAACCGGGTCTCCCACGCAGTGCGTGCCTCGGCCCCGCGGGCGCCGATGGCGCGCCATGCGTCCAGCACGTCGGACGGCACTTCGAACGGGGCATGCGGCCAGCCGTAGATATCCTTGGTGGTGGCGATTTCCGTGTCGCCCAGCGGCGAGCCGTGCGCCCCCGACGTACCCTGTTTTGCCGGGCTGCCAAAGCCGATGATGGTCTTGCAGTCGATCAGCACGGGGCGATCGGATTTCTTCGCTTCCGTCAGGGCACGGTCGATATCGGCGGGGTCATGCCCGTCGCAGGCCAGCACATGCCAGCCTGCCGCAGCAAAGCGCCCGTGCTGGTCGGTGATGTCCGACAGGCTGACCGCGCCGTCGATGGAAATGCTGTTGTTGTCCCACAGCACGATCAGTTTCGACAGCTTCTGCATGCCCGCCAGCCCGATGGCCTCGTGGCTGATGCCTTCCATCAGGCAGCCGTCGCCCGCGATGGCATAGGTGTAGTGATCGACGATCTTCGCGCCGTGTTGCCCGCGCAGCGCTTCCTCGGCCATGGCAAAGCCTACCGCATTGGACAGACCCTGTCCCAGCGGGCCGGTCGTGGTTTCCACGCCCGTCACATGGCCATATTCCGGGTGCCCTGCGGTGATCGCGCCGAGCTGGCGGAAGTTCTTGATCTGGTCCAGCGTCATGTCCTTGTACCCGGTCAGGTACAGCAGCGCATAGATCAGCATCGACCCGTGCCCGGCTGAAAGGATAAAGCGGTCGCGGTCGGCCCAGTCAGGGTGGTTTGCGTCGAATTTCAGGTGGTTCTGGAACAGAACGGTGGCCACATCGGCCATCCCCATGGGCATGCCAGGGTGTCCGGATTTGGCGGCTTGCACTGCGTCCATGGCCAGCGTGCGGATCGCTGCGGCTTTCATCCAGTGGTCGGGGTGGGTTTCGCGCAAGGTGGTGATGTCCACGGCGATTGATCCTTCGGCTTGGTAAAGATGCCCCCTGATACCAGCCGTTTCGGCAATATCAAGCACGCACTGAACAGCCTCGGTTGGAAAGGCGGATGTTAGTGGATAACCTGAGGTTTGAACTTTTGCCCGGATGGAATGATTCGGGCAGGGGTAAGAACGTCAGGAGTCAATACGTATGAGCGATCTTGCTGAGTTGGAGCGCCGCATCTCTGCCGCGCTGGACCGCATCGCGCGGCGCGCAGATATGTCCCAGTCCGTTTCACAACCTGCGTCCCAGCCGGTGTCATCGGGTTCTTCCGCCGCATCGGGGCCTGCGGGTGCCGGAGGGGGCGGGGATGCGGGGGCCGTGCTGGCTGCGCTGCGGGCCGAACTCAGCGCCGAGCAATCCACCAATGCCCAACTGACTGAACGGGTTCACCAGTTGAAGCAGCGGCAGGACAACACGATCTCGCAACTGGAACGCAGCATGGCGCGGCTGACCGAGCAGTTGGATCTGCAAAGCCTTGAACTTCTGCGCCTGAAGAAGGCAAATGCAAAGCTGGTTTCTGCCAATGCCGCGCTGCGTGACACCCAGGCCGCTGGGTATCCGGAGGGGCAGGTGATGAACCGCTCGCTCTCGGCCGAGCTGGAAGCATTGCAGGCCGAGCGCCGCGTGGAGATCGCCGAGATGGAAGAAATACTTGCCGAGTTGAAACCCCTGTTGAGCGCGGAGGCCTCCCATGCCGGATGAAACCATCACCATCGGCGGCAAGCAGTTTCAGGTCGCCTGCCAGCCGGGGCAGGAAAGCTTCCTGCAAGGCGCGGCGCAATTGCTGGATGTCGAGGCGACAACGCTGCTGTCGCAGATCGGCCGCCTGCCCGCCGAAAAGATGCTCCTGATGGCCGGTCTGATGCTGGCCGACAAGACGGCGGGGCGCGCCGATGAGTTGCGCGCGCTGCAAGATCAGGTGTCGGCGCTGGAAACCCAGATATCGACCTTGCAAAGCCGACCCTTGCCGATGCCTGAACGCATCGAAGTGCCGGTGGTGCCGCAGGCGGTCACCGATACGCTGGCCGAACTTGCTGCCCGCGCCGAGGCTTTGGCCGACCAGTTGGACGACCGCCCGTCCTGAGGTGCGGGCCTTGGATCCGCGACGCGCCCAAAGTCGCGCCGCAATCCTGGTCAGATCCGGGCTGCAAGGGCTTTGAGCGTTGCGGCCGGGTCGTCGCTGGCCCAGATCTCTTCGCCCACGCCAAAGAAATCGGTGATGGGCGACAGGTCGGTGATCAACTGGGGTGTCAGCGCACCTTCGACGACGCAGGGCACTTCGATCATCTCGGACCACCATTCCAGAATCTCGGGGTCGACGCGGCTGCCGTCGCCCAGCCCGGTATCGCCGACCGGGCCGAAGGCGATGTAATCGGCCCCTGCCTCGGCAGCGGTCATCCCTTCATGGCGTGAGGTGCCGCAGAAAGTGCCGATCACGGCGTCCGGTCCCATCCCCTCGCGCAGTTTGCGCAGGTTTTGGCGCGCTGTGGTCAGGTGAACACCGTCGAGGCCCAGCCGGTCCACCATCAGCACATGGTCGGCGATGACCAGCGCGATGTCGCGGGCATGTGCCACGACGCGCAGGGCATCCGCCGCGCGGGCGATGGCATCCTCATCTTGCGTGGCCATGTGCAGGCGCAGGCAGGCCACGGGCGTCGCGTCCAGCACCCGGGCCAACTGGTCGGGAAAGGTGTCCAGCGTGAAAGCGGGCGGGGTGATCAGGTAGATCTGCGGTGCAATGCGGTCGATGGTTTCGGTCATGGCGCTTCCCAGCATAGGTTTTGTCCCTTCTATCGGTCAGGGCTGCCCGCCACAAGCGGGCGCGGCAAGAGTGTCATTGCCCGGTGTTGGTGCAAGGAACCTGTCTGAGGTGGCCTTTTGCGGGGCTTGTGTGAGGCGTTCGCGCCGGATGCCTGCATATCGCGTCCGTTTCCGGCGTCTGTGTCTGGTGTCTGGTGTCTTTATCGGGCGGTCGGCCCGAGCGTCCTGGCCCGTGCTCGATCATTGTCACGCGCCCTCAGGGTCACGTCAGCCTTGTCTCCTTGTCCTTTCGGTCGTCCATATTGGCTGCGCCATGCGCCCAGCCCTCTTGCCCGGCTGCGCCGGCCCGGGTATGGCACAGCCCCAGCGACCAGAATGCCCGTGACCAGAATGCCCAGCGACCAAGAGGCCCGTGACCAAGAGGCCCGTGACCAAGAGGATAGTGCCGTGCTCCCCGTTCAGACACCTGATGCCCCCCAGACCCCACTGGTCGTGCTGGTCCGCCCCCAGATGGGCGAGAACATCGGGGCGGCGGCGCGGGCCATGCTGAACTTTGGCCAAGATACCATGCGTCTGGTCGCCCCGCGCGATGGCTGGCCGAACCCCAAGGCCGTGGCCATGGCCAGCGGCGCCAGCCCGGTTCTGGACCGCGCGGGCGTATTTGACGATCTTCCCACCGCGCTGCGCGATTGCGATTATGTCTTCGCCACCACGGCGCGCGGGCGCGGCCTGGCGAAGCCTATCCTGACGCCCGAGCACGCCATGGCGCAGGCGCGCGCGCTGATCGGCGCGGGCAAGAAGGTGGCGGTGCTGTTCGGTCCAGAGCGCGCTGGGTTGGAGAATGACGACGTGGCCCGCGCCAATGCGATCATTACCGTGCCGGTAAACCCGGCGTTCTATTCGCTCAACCTTGCGCAATGCGTGCTGCTGATGGCCTATGAGTTCCAGCGCCAGACCACCGATACCCCGCCCGAGGTGATGGCGTTTGCAGGCACCGATTTCGCCAACGGGCTGGAGTTGGAGAAGCTGGGCGACCATCTGGAGGAACGGCTGGACACCGCAGGCTTCTTCTTTCCGCCCGACAAGGCACCGCATATGAAGCTGAACCTGCGCAACATGCTGTCACGCTGGCGCATGACCCGGGCCGATGTGCAGACGCTGCATGGCGTGCTGCGCAAGTTGGTGCGCGGGCCGGGGCCTTCCTGAAGGGGCTTTGACGCCCGGCCGGGGACACGCGCGCCAAGGCTTGGCACCGCAGGTGCCTTTGTGGCTGATCCCGCGGGCCCGTGTCTCAGGCGTGCGCACTGCCCGCCTGTGCCGCCCGCGCCCGCCCGCTCCAGAGCTTTCGCCGCCCGGTGCTGTGCGTGCCCAAACCGCCCGCCCCCTGCGGCATGGGCGGCCTTGAACCCGGCGCGGGCACGCTCTAGCTTGCGGCCAGATGCAAACGCAGATCAATGTCGGAGAAGGCAATGCCCCCCAAACGCAGCATTTTTGAAGAGGTGGGCGATGGCGGCAAGGCCCCGGCCCCCCGCGCCGCGCCCGGCGGCATCGATCGCGCCCCCAAGGGCGCGCGCGGCGCGATCCGGGTCTGGCTGCTGATCCTGTTCGCGCTGGTGGTGGTGATGATCGCCGTGGGCGGCATGACGCGGCTGACCGACAGCGGGTTGTCTATCACCGAATGGCGGCCCGTTACCGGGGCCATCCCGCCGCTGTCGGCCGCCGAATGGCAGGCCGAATTCGACCGGTATCGCCAGATCGACCAGTACGAACTGGTCAACCGGGGCATGTCGCTGGCCGAGTTTCAGATAATCTACTGGTGGGAATGGGGGCACCGCCAACTGGGCCGGGTGATCGGGCTGGTCTGGGCGCTGGGCTTCGTATTCTTCTGGGCGACACAGCGCATCCCTACGGGCTGGACCCCGCGCTTGCTGATGCTTGGGGCCCTGGGCGGTCTGCAAGGTGCCATTGGCTGGTGGATGGTCGCCTCGGGGTTGACCGAGGGGATGGTTGCTGTCGCCTCATACCGTCTGGCGGTGCATCTGGGGCTGGCCTTTGTCATCCTGGGCGTGATCGCGTGGTACAGCTTCTTGCTGAACCGGACCGACGCGGCGCTGATGCAGGCGCGCCGGGTGCGCGAGGGCAAGCTGTTCTCTATGACCACCGGGGTGATGCATTTCGCCTTGCTGCAAATCTTGCTGGGCGCGCTGGTCGCGGGGATCGACGCGGGGCGCGGCTATACCGACTGGCCCTTGATGAACGGTGTATTTTTCCCGCCCGAGGTGTTTGACATGACGCCGCTGTGGCGCAATTTCTTTGAGAATCCCGCGCTGGTGCAGTTCATCCACCGCATGTCGGGGTATCTGCTGCTGGCTTTTGCCGTCGTCGTGTGGCTGCGCGGGCGCAAATCGCCGCATCCCGCGACGCGCGCGGCCTATAGTGCGATGATGCTGGTGATGCTGGGCCAGATCGTCCTGGGCATCGTGACCGTGCTCTATGGCGCGCCGTGGCAACTGGGCATCGCGCATCAGGCGACTGCCGTGCTGTTGTGGGTGCTGATCTTGCGTGCCCGCCATCTGGCGCAATACCCCCGCGCTACCGCTCTGCGTACATGAAGGATACCCCGATGACTGCATATGACGAGCTGATCGCGTTCACGCGCGAGACCGAGGCGTTGGCGCAGGTACAGGGCCGCCTTGGGTGGGATCAGGAAACCGTGATGCCGCGCGGGGCAGCCACCCAGCGCGGCGATGAAATGGCCGCGCTGGAAGGCGTATTGCATGCCCGCCGCACCGATCCCCGGGTTGCCGACTGGCTGGCTGCCGCGTCTGACGGGGGCGACCCGGTGCGCGCCGCCATGCTGCGCCACATCACGCGGTCCCATGCGCGCAACACCAAGGTGCCCGCAAGCCTGGCGTCGGAACTGGCGCGGGTGACATCGGTGGCGCAGGGCGTCTGGGCAGGGGCACGGGCGGCGGATGATACGGCCGCCTTCTTGCCGGTTCTGTCCCAGGTCGTGGCCCTGCGCCAGCAAGAAGCCGCGTGTCTGGCGGGGGAGGGGACTCTGTACGACGCGTTGATGGATGATTACGAGCCTGAAGCCTCGGCCAGCAAAACCGCTGCCATGTTCGACCGGATGCGCCCGCGCCTGGTCGCGTTGCGCGACGCGGTTCTGGGCGCGCCCACGCCGCCCGCGCTGACCGGCAGCTTTGCGGCCGAGGGGCAGATGGCGCTGGCCCGCCTGCTGGCAACCACCTTCGGTTATGACTTCACGCGCGGACGGCTTGATCTGGCCGTGCATCCTTTCTCCAGCGGGTCGGGTGCGGATGTGCGGATCACCACGCGGGTGGCGGCGGATGACCCGTTCAACTGTCTTTATTCCACCATCCACGAGGTGGGGCACGCGTGCTACGAGCAGAATATCGACCCCGATTTCGCGCTGACGCCGCTGGGGCAGGGCGTGTCGATGGGCGTGCACGAAAGCCAGAGCCGGATTTATGAGAACCAGTTGGGCCGTTCGCGCGCCTTCAGCGGCTGGCTGTTTGGCCAGATGCAGGCGCAGTTTGGCGGGCTGAGCGTCGGGGATGCCGATGCGCTTTATGCCGCGATCAACCGCGTGACGCCGGGCTACATCCGCACCGAATCCGATGAGGTGCAGTATAACCTGCACATCATGATGCGTTTCGATCTGGAACGCGCGCTGGTCGGGGGGGATCTGGCGGTCGCCGATCTGGAAGGCGCATGGAACGACCGTTTTGCCGCCGATTTCGGCGTGGTGGTGGACCGCCCGTCCAATGGCGTGTTGCAAGATGTGCATTGGTCCGTGGGGCTGTTTGGCTATTTCCCGACCTATACCTTGGGCAATGTCTATGCGGGCTGCCTTCACCAGACCCTGCGCGGTGATCTTCCCGATCTGGACGCGCAACTGGCGCAAGGCGATCTGCAAGCCGCCACTGGCTGGCTGCGTGACCGGGTGCAGCGGCCCGGCGGGTTGCACAGCCCCGCCGATACGGTTGCGGCGGCCTGCGGTTTTGCCCCGTCCGAAGGGCCGCTGCTGGATTATCTGGAGGCGAAGTTCAGGGCCCTCTACCGCCTGTAGGCTTGGTCAGGCCCTGGCCGCCGCCGTGTCATGGGCGCGCGCAATGGCCGTGGCCCAGGTCGCGCAGCACCCAACCGCCGCCCGATGCGGCACCGCTGACAGGACACCGGGAAGGTCATCTGAACGCTTACCCCTTTGGGGAAGGTTCCCGCTAGAACAAGAAATAATGACGCACGCGCCTTGGCAGATCAGGCAAAAGCGGCGTATTTCCCTGTCTGTGCCCACCACCTGAAACCAGCGTCCGCCCCAATGGGCGTCAAGCGCCTTCGTGTTGCACGGGCAGGCCGGCCTGTCCGGGGCGTTCGGGCTTGGCCCGCACACAGAAGACGCATCGCCTGTTCTCGGCACCGGAGGTCATTGGAATAACAGTTTCCCGACTCCCGGGTGGAAACCTGTCGCAGCAACGAGGTTTCAGCACTGTGTTACAGCTGATCGAGATCCAGCGCGCGCAGCCGGGCCGCCCGGGCGCGCAGGGCATTGGCCCGCGCGCTTTGTGCCGCATTCGCCTGCGTTTGCGCCGCAACCGGCGGAACGCCTGCAAGCACCGCGTCGATCGGCGCCAGACCGGGCGCAGGGATATTGGCGCGGCTGTCACGCGGCGGCAGCGGATCGCCCGCGCAGGCGCTCAGCAGCGCCGAAAGCAAGAGCGGCAGCGCC
The DNA here is from genome assembly GCF_014681765.1 of Roseicitreum antarcticum. Classification (GTDB taxonomy): domain Bacteria; phylum Pseudomonadota; class Alphaproteobacteria; order Rhodobacterales; family Rhodobacteraceae; genus Roseicitreum; species Roseicitreum antarcticum. The sequence goes on along the minus strand of NZ_CP061498.1, from coordinate 1,408,994 downwards.
AGGTGGAAAGGGGCGGGGCGTATGGTCATGGGCTGTCCTGTGGCCGGTCCGGGGGCGTGACAACAACCTACTGCCAGCCGCCCCCCCGGCGCAAGCCTGCCGTCGCGCGCGCCCATGGATAAGCGCGGGGCAGGGGGGCGGTGTGACGCACTGAATCCTGAGGGCACGCGCGTCCTCCTCTTGAATTGAACGCCCGTTCATGGGCATTGTCGGACTATGGCGCGTAAACCCGGCTCCAAGGCAGAAATTACCGGCCCGCGTATCCGCGCAGCGGCCCTGCGGCTGTTCGCGCGCCATGGCTATGCGGCAGTCTCCATGCGGCAGATCGCGACCGAGGTGGGGGTGCAGGCCGGTGCCCTCTACCTCTACACGCCAGACAAGCAGACATTGCTCTTCGAGCTGATGCGCGGCCATATGGAGGACCTGCTTGCCGCGCTGGCAGCCGAGGTCCAGCCCGCTGATCCGGTGGCCGCGCTGGAAGGGTTCACCCGGTTTCACATCCGGTTCCACGCCGCGCGCTCGGATGCGGTCTTCGTATCCTATATGGAGTTGCGCAACCTGGAGCCTGCGAATTTCGCCCGGCTGGAGGGCCTGCGCCGCAGCTATGAGGACCGGTTGGAGGCGATCTTGCAATCGGGTCAACGTGCGGGCCAGTTCGCTGTTCCCGATACGAAGCTGGCCGCGCTGGCCCTGATCGCCATGTTGACAGGCGTCAACACCTGGTACCGCGAAGGCGGGCGCCTCAGCCTTGCCACGGTCGAGGCGCATTACTGGGACATGGTGCGCAAGGCGATGGGTGCGGTGGGCTGAGCGGCGCTGCGCGTGAACGCTGGCCCCTCGCGCGATGGGGTTTGCCAAAGCGGTTTCGTGCGGGCCTTTTTCCGTCGCCACTTGGCCATCCCGGGAAAAGTTGCTTTTCTTGACAATGGCTCCGGTTTTTCATGGACTGGAAACATCTGCGCGATAAGGCTTGCTGCAAATGGTGCTGTGGCGGCCTGTCGCAGGACCCCGTCCCGCACCTGGAGGAACCCAAAATGACAGCGCACGCAGAACCCGGCTTTCGCGAAAGCGTCGATCTGATGTTCAACCGCGCCGTGGCGCATATGGACCTGTCGCCCGGGCTGGCCCACAAGATCCAAATCTGCAACGCCACCTATACGGTGCGTTTCGGGGTACGGCTGCGCGGCAAGATCGAAACCTTCGTGGGCTACCGCGCGGTGCATTCCGAACATATGGAACCCGTCAAGGGCGGTATCCGCTATGCCCCCGAGGTCAACCAGAACGAAGTCGAGGCGCTGGCTGCGCTGATGACGTATAAATGCGCATTGGTGGAAACGCCGTTCGGCGGCTCGAAAGGCGGGCTCTGTATCGACCCGCGCAAATATGAAGAGCATGAGTTGGAACAGATCACCCGCCGCTTTGCCTATGAACTGGCCAAGCGTGACCTGATCCACCCCGCCCAGAACGTTCCCGCCCCCGACATGGGCACGGGTGAACGCGAAATGGCCTGGATCGCCGACCAATACGCGCGGATGAACACCACCGATATCAACGCCCGCGCCTGCGTCACCGGCAAACCGCTGAACGCGGGGGGTATCAAGGGCCGCGTCGAGGCGACCGGACGCGGCGTGCAATATGCCTTGCAGGAATTCTTCCGGCACCCCGAGGATATCAAGAAAGCCGGGTTCACCGGCAAGCTGGCGGGCAAGCGGATCATCGTGCAGGGCCTTGGCAATGTGGGTTACCACGCCGCGAAATTCCTGTCCGAGGACGACGGCGCGAAGATCATCGCCGTGATCGAACGCGACGGCGCCGTGCTGGATGACAAGGGCCTCAACATCGAGGATCTGCGCGCCTGGATCGCCGAACATGGCGGGGTCAAGGATTACCCCGGCGCGCAATATGTGGCCCAGGGCGCCCCAGTGCTGGAAACAGAATGCGACATCTTGATCCCTGCAGCGCTGGAAGGTGTTATCAATCTGTCCAATGCCGACCGCATTCAGGCGCCGCTGATTATCGAGGCTGCGAATGGTCCGATCACCGCCGGTGCCGATGAGATCCTGCGCAAGAAGGGCATCTTGATCATCCCTGACCTCTTCGCCAATGCTGGCGGTGTCACGGTGTCGTATTTTGAGTGGGTGAAGAACCTGTCACATATCCGCTTTGGCCGGATGCAGCGCCGCAACGAGGAAGCGCATCACCATTTGCTGGTCGATGAGCTGGAGCGTCTGTCGGCCGATCGTGGCTTGGGGTGGGAACTTTCGCCCGACTTCAAGACCCGCTTTTTGCAAGGCGCGGATGAGCTGCAACTGGTCCGGTCGGGTCTCGATGATACGATGCGCAACGCCTACCAGTCGATTGCCGAAGTGTGGAACAGCCGCAGCGACATCGAGGATATGCGCACCGCCGCCTTTGTCGTCGCGATTGAGCGTGTCGCGGCCAGCTACCGCGCCAAGGGGCTTTAAGGCACGCCGCGCTGGCCGGTGTTGCTGCGCTGGCCGGTGTTGCTGCGCTGGCCGGTGTTGCCGCGCTGGCTGGTGTTGCCGCGCTGGCCGGTGTTGCCGCGCTGGCTGGTGTTGCCGCGCTGGCTGGTGTTGGGGTGTGTTGGGGTCCGGGGCAGCCCGCCGAGCGCCCCCGGGCACCCGTCAGTCCGGGTCGAACAGGTTGGGCTGGCGCGGGGCTGTGGTATTGTCGTCAAGCTGCCGCTGAGGGGCCTTCCGCGCGCGCGCGGCGGGTTTTGGCACCTCGGGCAACGGCCCATCGTGCCCCGGATCTGTCGGGCCTCCAGCGCTTGCCAGCACCACATCCACCCGCGCGTCGGCAAACGCGACTTCCAGCGCCCGGTGCTGCCGCGTGGCCTGCGCGGTGGTGATGACCGCGCCTGACGCATCGCGCACCACCGCATAGCCGCGCGCCAGTGTCGCCTCATACCCCAAGGTCTGTCGCAGGCGTTCCAGCCCGTCCAGTCTGCGGTGGTGGTCCTGCATCTGGTTGCGCAAAGCCGCGTTCAGGCGCAAGCCCTGCTCGGTCAGCGCGCGGGTGTGGTCGCGCCGGGCGCGGGTCAGGCCATCCGCGCGCAAGCGTGGCGCCATAGCTTCCAACCTTTCGCGCTGCCGGACCAGCGTGCGTGCCAGCCCGGGCATCAAGCGCTCGCTGGCAACACCCAACCGGTCGCGCGCCCCTCCCAGCCGTTGGGTCAGGGCGCTGGGCCGCACGCCGGCGCTAAGCGTGTTCAGCGTCAGGCGTTTGTGGACCACCAGCCCGCGCAGGCTGCCCGGCAGGCGGTCGGCCCATTGGTCGAACCGCTGGCGCGCCGGCGCCATCAGCGTGTCGGGCCGGGGCAGGGCGCGGGCCAGATCGCGCAGCCGCTGCCGGCGCTGGCTGATGGTCTGCCCGCCCGCCCGGATCAGCCGCGCATCCAGCGCTGCCACCTGCGCCAGAAGGTCCGCGCGCACCGGCACGGCCAGTTCGGCCGCTGCCGTGGGGGTGGGTGCGCGCAGATCGGATGCGAAATCGATGAGCGTCGTATCCGTCTCGTGCCCGACGGCCGAGATCAGCGGGATCGTGCTGGCCGCGGCTGCGCGCACTACCGATTCCTCGTTAAAGCCCCACAGATCCTCGATCGACCCGCCGCCGCGTGCCACGATGATCACATCGGGGCGCGGCACCGGCCCGCCCGGCGCAATGGCGTTGAAGCCGTTGATCGCAAGGGTGACCTGTGGCGCGCAGCCGTCGCCCTGCACCGCGACCGGCCAGACGATGACGTGGACGGGAAAACGCTCGCGCACCCGGTGCAAGATGTCGCGGATCACTGCCCCGGTCGGCGAGGTGACGACCCCGATCACGCGCGGCAGATAGGGCAGGGGACGCTTGCGACCCGCGTCGAACAGCCCTTCGGCGCCCAACGCGGCCTTGCGTTTTTCCAGCATCGCCATCAGCGCGCCCGCCCCTGCGGGGGTGATGCTTTCGACCTGCAACTGGTATTTCGACTGCGGGCCAAAGGTGGTCATGCGGCCCGTCGCGATGACCTCCATGCCTTCCTCGGGGCGGATCGGCATCTTGGCGACCTGCCCCTTCCAGCTGACCGAGGCGATCACCGATCGGTCATCCTTCAGATCGAAATACATATGCCCGGTGCGCGCGATCATCACGCGCCCGACCTCGCCGCGCACCCGGACGCGGCCGAATTCGCCCTCGATCACCCGCTTCACCGCGCCCGACAGTTCCGACACCGTGAATTCCGGCGCGTTGCGGCCGGGGGTGTCGGGTCCGGGGATCGGGTCTTCAAACAGGTCCATGGCGGCTTGGTCTTTCTTGTCAGCGGCGTGCAATCACCTTAGAGGTGGCGCGCGCAAAGGCCAAGAGAGGGCGGCAATGAACATTCTGATACTGGGCGGTGGCGGACGCGAACATGCACTGGCATGGGCGATCAAGCAAAACCCCAAATGTGACCGCCTGATCGCAGCGCCGGGCAACGCCGGGATGGCCGATATTGCCGAGCTTGCAGATATCGACATTCTGTCGGGCAGCGATGTTGCCGCGTTTTGCGGGGATAATGCGGTGGATTTCGTGGTGATCGGCCCCGAGGGCCCGCTGGCCGCAGGTGTCGCCGACCGGCTGCGCGCTGCCGGGATCGCGTGTTTCGGCCCTTCTGCCGCCGCCGCGCAGGTCGAGGCATCGAAAGCCTTCACCAAGGAGATCTGCGCTGCCGTGAACGCCCCCACCGCAGCATACGCGCATTTCACCGATGCCGCCCGCGCCCGCGCTTATGTCACCCAGCAAGGTGCGCCCATCGTGGTGAAGGCCGACGGGCTGGCGGCGGGCAAGGGTGTTGTCGTCGCCGAAACCACTGATCAGGCGCTGGCGGCCATTGACGACATGTTCGGCGGCGCGCTGGGCAGCGCCGGGGCCGAGGTGGTGATCGAGGAGTTCATGACCGGCGAAGAGGCGAGCTTTTTCGTCCTTGTCGATGGTGAAACCGTGCTGCCCATCGGCACCGCGCAGGACCACAAACGCGCGTTTGACGGCGATCAAGGGCCGAATACCGGCGGCATGGGCGCCTATTCCCCCGCACCGGTGCTGACCGACGCGATTGCGCAACAGGCGCTCGATCAGATCATCCGCCCGACCATGGCGGAACTGGCGCGGCGTGGCACACCTTACCAAGGCGTCCTTTATGCCGGGCTGATGATCCGCGACGGGCAAGCGCGACTGGTGGAATACAACGCACGCTTTGGCGACCCCGAATGTCAGGTGCTGATGTTGCGGCTGGGCGCGCAGGCGCTGGACCTGATCCTTGCTTGCGCCGAGGGGCGGCTGGACGGGATTGAGGTGACATGGGCCGATGACCATGCGCTGACCGTTGTGCTGGCCGCCAGGGGCTATCCCGGGGCCTACCCGAAGGGCAGCGTGATCGGCGGGCTGGAGGGTCTTCAGGAAGACAGTTCCCACATGACCTTCCACGCGGGGACCAAGTCCGTTGACGGGCAGGTGCAGGCCCATGGCGGACGGGTGCTGAATGTCACTGCGCGGGCCGCAACTCTGGCGGAGGCGCAGGCGCGCGCCTATGGCATGGTGGACCGGCTCGACTGGCCGGAAGGCTTTTGCCGTCGCGATATCGGCTGGCGGGCGCTGGGCGGGGCGTAGCCCTGCGTCGCAGTGCTGTCACTTGATCTGTGCCGCGTTGCAGCATAGTGTTTGCGTATGGAAAAACCGAACACATCGCAGGCCCCGAAACCCGTCACCCTTGCCCTGCAAGGCGGCGGGTCGCATGGTGCGCTGACATGGGGGGTGCTGGACCGGATTCTGGAAGATCCCCGCATCAGCATCGCCGAGATCAGCGGGACCAGCGCGGGCGCGATGAATGCCATCGTGCTGGCCGACGGGTATGAGAGCGGCGGGCGCGAAGGTGCGCGCCGCGCCCTGCATGACTTCTGGAAAGCGATCAGCGACATGGCGCGGTTCTCGCCCATACAGCGCACGCCGCTGGACCGGCTGGTGGGGAATTACAACCTCGACGCCTCACCCGGGTATCTGTTTTTCGAGGGGATGAGCCGTATGTTCTCGCCCTACGACCTCAACCCCGCCGAGATCAACCCGCTGCGCGACCTGCTGGAACGGCAGGTCAATTTTGACCGCGTGAACCGCTGCCGCGATATCAAGGTGCATGTCACCGCGACCAATGTGCGCAGCGGGCAGGCGCGCATCTTCTCACGCGGGGGGGTGACGCTGGATGCGATCATGGCCTCGGCCTGTCTGCCGCAGATTTACCCGGCGGTAGAGATCGACGGCCAGCATTACTGGGACGGCGGGTTCAGCGGCAACCCCGCGCTTCTGCCCTTGATCGAGACGACGAGCACGGCAGATGTGATCATCGTGCAGATCAACCCCGTCATCCGGCGTGACCTGCCGATGACCGCGCGCGAGATCATCAACCGCACCAATGAGATCAGCTTCAACACCGCCCTCATCAAGGAATTGCGCGCGATCCACCTGATGCAGCGTCTGATCGCGGCGGAAGGGCTGGATGTCGGCCCCGCAGGGCACACCTATCTGCACCTGATCCACGCCGATGAGGAATTGCAGGACCTGGCAGCGTCAAGCAAGATGAACGCGGAATGGAGCTATCTGGAGCTTTTGTTCGGGCACGGGCGGCGCTGGGCCGATCAATGGCTGGAGACGCATTTCGACGCCATCGGGGAACGCGGCACGCTGGATCTGGACGGGTTGTTCCGCGACCCCGCAACGCCGACGGCCCCCGATCCCCACGACAAAGCCTGAGCCATGGTCGATGTCGCGGTCATCCTGGGGGCGCTGGCCGCACTGATCGCGCTGGCCTACCGGGGCGTCAGCCTGTTGTTGCTGGCACCGGCGTTGGCGGTGCTGAGTGTGGCGATCACCGGCGACGGGCCGATATTTGCGACCTATACGCAGGTCTTCATGCGCGCCATGGGTGGCTTCGTCATCCAGTATTTCCCGCTGTTCCTGCTGGGCGCGGTGTTTGGCAAGCTGATGGCGGCATCGGGCAGCGCGGCGGCTTTGGCGCAGGCGATTATCGCGCGGTTGGGCACGCGGCGCGCGGTGCTTGCAGTTATTCTGTCTTGCGCGGTCATGACCTATGGCGGAGTATCGCTGTTCGTGGTGGCCTTTGCGGTCTATCCCATCGCCGCCGCTCTGTTTCGCGCAGGCGATCTGCCAAAGGTGCTGATCCCCGGCGCGATTGCGCTGGGGGCCTTCACCTTCACCATGACGGCGCTGCCGGGCACGCCCGCGATCCAGAACGCGATACCGATGCCGTACTTCGGCACTACGCCATTCGCGGCGCCGGGTCTGGGGCTGATCGCGGGGGCAGTGATGCTGCTGGGCGGTTGGCTGTGGCTGGAATACCGCCTGCGCAGGCTGGGCCCGGGCTATGGCACGTTCGACGATGCCGAAGCGGGGCTGCCTCAGACCGCGCTGCCATCGCTGGGCGTGGCGGGGCTGCCGCTGGTGATGGTGATCGTGCTGAACCTCGTGTTCACCTTCGCCGTGATCCCCGGCATGGATACCGGATATCTTGCCCAGTCGGAATATGGCGACACCGACATCGGCCAGTTGCGCGGCATCTGGTCGATCATCGCCGCGCTCTGCCTGTCCAGTCTGGGCCTGATCGCGCTGAACGCGGGGCGCTTGTGGGATACACTTGCCGCCACGCTGGAGGACGGCGCGCAGGATGCGCTCATGCCGATGTTCAACACCGCATCGCTGGTGGGCTTTGGCGCGGTGATCGCGGCGCTTGAAGCCTTCGGCCTGATCCGCGACTGGGTCGTGGGCTTTGGCGGTGATAACCCGTTGATCGGGCTGGCCCTTTCGACAAGCCTGCTGGCAGGGATCACCGGCTCGGCCTCGGGCGGGATGAGCATCGCGCTGGCGACCCTTGGCCCGGCCTATCTGGATATGGCGCAGGCCGTGGGCATCGACCCGGCCCTGCTGCACCGGGTGACGGCAGTGGCAACAGGCGGGCTGGACGCGCTGCCACATAACGGTGCGGTCATCACGCTGCTGACCATCTGCGGTCTGTCGCACCGCGAGGCTTATGGCGACATCGCCGTGGTCGCCGTTGTGATCCCGGTGGCAGCACTGGTCGTGCTGGTCGCATTGGGCACGGTGTTCGGCAGTTTCTGACGGGGGCCGGGAGCGCAGGCAAGGCACAGGCGTGCGCAGGCTTCAGCCGATCACGCGCCGGTGGTCCACCTGCGGCGCTGCAACGGTTCCGGTATCGGCGGCGGTCTCTGGCGCGTCCATGTCGCGTTCGGGCAACCCCTCACGAGACAGAAGGATCGCCACGGGCCGCGCTGATGGGATATGCGAGCACACGATCATCAGTGCCACCATGAAGGGCACCGCCAGAAACATCCCCGGAATGCCCCAGACTGCACCCCAGAAGGCCAGCGAGATGATGATGCCGAAGGATGACAGACGCAGCGTCCGGCCCATCAGCATCGGATCGATCACGTTGCCGAACACGAATTGCGTCATGCCCACCAAGACGAAGATCAACAGGGCCATCGCCGGTTCGGGCACCTGAATATACGCCACCATGGTGATGATCAGCGTCGCAATGATCGACCCGACGGATGGGATGTAGTTCAGCACGAAGGCAAACAGCCCCATGGCAGCGGCGAATTCCAGGTTGAAAACACTCATGATCGCGAAAACCGCGATGCCGGTCACGGCGCTGACCCCGGTCTTCACCAGCAGGTAGCGGTTTACCCGCCGGATGATCGACCCGATGATCGCGCTGATCCGTACGGCCTGCGCCTTGTCTTGCAACAGGTTTTCCAGCTTGGTGTTGAACCAGATCCGCTCGGCGAAGAGGAAGCCGACGAACAGGATCACCAGCACCGTGGCCGATACGAAACTGCCTGCCTGCCCGGCGGCCGAGCGCAGGTAGCCCGAAATCTGGATCGAGCGGATCGAGGCGAGAATCGCCTCTTCCACATCCTCACCGAGGAATGAAAACAGCTGCGCCAGCGCCGTCTGCGCCTGATCCGCATAAAGCAGCGTCGTGCTGAGCACGGTATTGACCTGCAGCACCACGATCCCCGACAGCGTCAGCAGGGCCGATGCGATCAGCAGCACCGCCGCAATACTGGCCACCCAGTTGGTGATGCCCACCTTGCCGAACCGCAGCCGCGAGATCGAGTTGATCGCGTCGGAAGTCAGTGAAAACAGGATGATGGCAATCGCCAGCGAAATCAGGATGAACTTTGCCTGCACCAGCAAAAACAGGACAACCGCAAAGGAAATGATCCCGATCATCCATGTCTGAAGATGGAACTTCTCGCCAAAGGTCAGCCGCAGCGGGCTGATGGAGCGGTGGGTGTCGGTCATCTGCGCGATTCCAATGGGCTGTCGCATCTAGCGGGCGGGCGGCGTGAAAGTCCCCTTACCATACCCACAAGAACGCGATCTTGTTAGCCTGTTTAGGGAAAAATTCATGACGCTGCATGGGGCGGGGCGGCGGGTTATTCGCCTGCGCGCAAAAGATAGGCGGCCACGGCCTCGCGGTCGCTGGCAGGCAGGCGGGCGAAATTTTCGACCACCTCGGCCATACTGCCGCCCACCACGTCGAAATCCGGGGTGAAGCCGCTTTCCAGATAGGCTGCAATGTCGAACGCGCCCCAGCCAAGGCCCGCAGCAGTGATGTCGGGGATGCGGCCCCGCCCCGACGGGTTGGGCGCGCCTGCCATCCAGTTGTCGCGGTCCAGCCCACCTAGGGCGGTGCGCGGCGTGTGGCATTCGGCGCAATGTCCCAGTGCCTCGACAAGGTAGCGGCCGCGTTCTTCGGCGTCGCTTGCCGGATCGGTCATGTGCCAGTCGCGGGTCATGTAGACCGCCTTCCACAGGCCGACCCCGCGCCGGATGTTGTAGGGGAAAGCGATCTCATGGGCAGCGCTTGGGGCGTCGCTTGCGGGCAGGCCCATCATGTAGGCGTAGAGGTCGGCGATATCTTGCGGCGTGGCGTTCTGATAGGCGGTGTAGGGGAAGGCGGGGTAGTAATGCTGCCCCCCGGGCGAGACGCCGCGCATCACCGCATTGGCGAAATCCTCCCGCGACCAGTCGCCGATCCCCTGCGCGGGGTCGGGGCTGATGTTGGGGGCGATGAAAGTACCGAATTCCGAGGCAAAGCGCTGCCCGCCCGCCAGCACGCGCTTATCCTCGCCCTCGGCACCGGGTGCGGCGTGGCAACTGGCGCACCCGGCCGCGTGGAACACCGCCTCACCCCGCGCAGCGTCAGGGGTAAGGCTGGCAAAACTGGCCGCATCCACTGGCTTTGGGCGGCTGATCCACAGGCCTGCGCCCGCGACGGCAATGGCGATCACTGCCGTTGAAACGAGGAATGTGCGCATGTGAAACGGTCCGGTATGAAGAGGGAATAAAGCCCGCCGCAGGCTATGGTGCCAGCGCCGGGCCGGATTGTGCGTGCTCAGCGCGCTTCGCGGTAGGTGTCGTGGCAGGCGCCGCAGGCGGCGCCCAGCGGCCCGAGCGCGCCGCGCATCGCGTCCAGCCCGTCGCCCGCAACGGCCTGCGTGGCAACGGCAGCTTCCTGAAAGGACGTGAATTTCGCAGCGAAATCATCGAAATCCTCCCAGATGGCTGGCAGGGCGCGGGTGCCCTCCACGCTCATCGTGTCGGTACCTTCGGGCCACAGGCGCGATTGGTCGTGGCGGCTCAGATGGAACAGGTTGTCGGCGGCGGTCTGCGCTACTTCGGCGTCATAGTCCATCCGGCCCTGTGCCATGCCCCCCAGCACCCCGAGGTTGTGGGAGAACAGTTTGAACTGGCCCTGACGCGCGCCGATGGTGGCCTCGTCCGGGATTGCCATGGTCGCGGTGGTGGCGGCAACGGCAGTAACGGCAAGTAAGCGAGTGAATTTCATGGGTACTTTCCTTCGACACAATACATGGATCACGGTACTGAACTGACCCAATCGCGCAAGTCCCGGGTGGCGCGCAGCGCATAGCATTATCGTGAGGACGGCCATATGGGCGCGTTTGCAGCGCGCTGGATGACGGATCTGCGAATGTTTTACGCGGGTGATGCCGGGTCGCGTTACATGCCCGTCACGCCGCGCCGCAGCCCGCCGCCGTTCGGCGTCAGCGCGGCGGGCCAGCCCCAGATCAGCTCTATGCCATAAAGCGCCGCGCACAGCGCAATGATGGCCAGCACACCGTAAACCACGCGCGCCGGCGGCGGATGCTGCGCCCATTGCCGCATCCGCAGCAGCCAGTGCAGCCCGATCACGTCATGCGTACCTTGCCGATATAGGGCAGGTTGCGGTTGCGTTGCGCATAGTCGATGCCGTAGCCCACAACGAATTCGTCCGGAATTTCAAAGCCGGTCCAGGTGGCGCGGATGTCCACTTCGCGGCGCGAAGGTTTGTCGAGCAGCGCACACACCTCAATCCGCGCAGGGTCGCGCGCCGAAAGCAGCCGCACAACGTGATGCAGCGTGAAGCCGGTATCGACGATGTCTTCCACCACCAGTACGTCGCGCCCGGCGATCTCGCCGCGCAAGTCCTTGAGAATACGCACCTCGCGCGACGAATGCATTGCGTCGCCATAGCTGGAGGCCTCCAGGAAATCGACCTCGACCGGCAGGTCAAGCTCGCGCACCAGATCGGCGATGAAGATGAACGACCCCCGCAACAGCCCCACGACGACCAGCTTGTCGGTGCCCGCGAAATGCGTGGTGATGTCGCGCGCCAGCGCCTCGACCCGCGCGGCGATGGACTTGGCGCTGATCATCTGATCTATCACATAGGTTGGTTGCATCATTGGTGCCCCTTGCATTTTCCGCCATACTCTAGGACATCTGCGCCGCGCTGCAAAGAAGACTGAACGCCATGCCCAAACACCACGAACACCGCCATATGCCGTATTCGGCGCAACAGATCTATGATCTGGTGGCAGATGTCGAGCGTTACCCTGAGTTTCTGCCCTGGACCGCTGCCGCCCGCATCCGGTCGCGCACGCCCGTTGAGGGCGGCGAGGTGATGGAGGCCGATCTGGTCATCTCTTTCAAGGTGTTTCGCGAACGCTTCGGCAGCCGCGTGACGCTGTACCCCGAACGAAGCCATATCGATACCGAATATATCGACGGCCCGTTTCGCTACATGATTTCCAGCTGGACCGTCGCCGACACCCCTGAAGGTGGCTGCATCGTTGATTTTCATGTGGATTTTGAATTCAAGAACATGATCTTGCAGCGTATCATCGGTGTGGTCTTCGATGAGGCGATGCGCCGCGTCGTGGGCGCGTTTGAACGCCGCGCCAAGGTGCTTTATGGCCCGAAAAGGTAGCATTTAATGCAACTTACTTCAGAGCGCGCCGAGATAATTGCCCTTCAGGTGCTGGGCTGGCTGGCGTCGGATGACGACCTTTTGGGCGTGTTCATGGGGGCGTCCGGGCTGGCCGAGGGCGACCTGCGCGCCCGCGCACAGGACCCGCACTTCCTGGGCTCGGTCCTGGATTTCGTGCTGATGGACGATGCCTGGGTGGTCGCGGCCTGCGACACGGTTGGCCTGCGGTATGAGCAATTGGCCATGGTGCGCGCGGCCCTGCCTGGCGGTGAGCAGGTCCATTGGACGTGACCCGCCCCTCTTGACTTCCCGGGCCGCAACAGGTGTATCGCGCGGGACACTTCCACACGAAGGGACCGCGCCCATGCACGCCTATCGCAGCCATACTTGCGCCCAACTGACCGCCGCCAATGTAGACCAGACGGTGCGTCTGTCGGGCTGGGTACACCGGGTGCGCGACCACGGCGGGGTTCTGTTCATCGACCTGCGCGACCATTACGGCATTACCCAGATCTTGGCCGACAGCGACAGCCCGGCCTTTGACGCGCTGGAAAAAGTGCGGTCCGAATGGGTGATTTCCATCGACGGACGGGTGAAGACGCGCGATGCGGCGATGATCAATCCGAAACTGCCGACGGGCGAGATTGAAGTCTATATCACCGATATGCGCGTGCTGGGCGCGGCGGATGAACTGCCGTTGCCGGTTTTCGGCGATCAGGAATACCCCGAGGAAACCAGGCTGACCTACCGTTTCCTCGACCTGCGGCGCGAAGGGCTGCACAACAAGATGATGCTGCGGTCGAACGTGGTGCGGTCGATCCGCAACCGGATGTGGGACAGCGGCTTTACCGAATTCCAGACCCCGATCATCACCGCCAGCAGCCCCGAGGGCGCGCGCGACTTCCTCGTGCCCTCGCGCCTGCATCCGGGCAAGTTTTATGCGCTGCCGCAGGCGCCGCAGCAGTTCAAACAACTGATCATGGTGGCGGGGTTTGACCGTTACTTCCAGATCGCGCCCTGTTTCCGCGACGAAGACCCGCGCGCCGACCGCTCGCCCACCGATTTCTACCAGTTGGATCTGGAGATGAGCTTCGTTGAGCAAGAGGATGTTTTTGCTGCGATTCAGCCCGTCGTTCAGGGTATCTTTGAGGAATTTGGTGGGGGTCGCAAGGTCGATGCCGATTGGCCGCAGATTTCCTACCGTGATGCGGCATTGTGGTATGGAACCGACAAACCCGACCTGCGCAACCCGATCAAGATGCAAGTGGTGTCGGAACATTTCCGCAACTCGGGCTTTGCGATCTTTGCCAAATTGCTGGAAAACGACGGGACCGAGATCCGCGCCATCCCCGCCCCCGGGGGCGGATCGCGCAAGTTCTGCGACCGGATGAATGCTTTTGCGCAGTCGCAGGGGCTGCCCGGGATGGGCTATATCTTCTGGCGCGCAGGTGCGGAGGGCATGGAAGCTGCGGGTCCGCTGGCAAAGAACATCGGCCCCGAACGGACCGAGGCGATCCGCGCGGAGCTGGGACTGGGCGAGGGCGACGCCGCCTTCTTCCTCGGTGGAAAACCTGCGCAGTTTGAAGCAGTTGCGGGACGGGCGCGCACCGAGATCGGGCGCGAACTGGGCCTGATCGACGAGGGGAGCTTCAAATTCGCCTGGATCGTCGATTTTCCGATGTATGAGAAAGACCCCGAAACCGGCAAGATCGACTTCAGCCACAACCCGTTTTCCATGCCGCAGGGCGGAATGGAGGCATTGTCGGGCGATCCGCTGAATGTATTGGGTTATCAATATGATCTGGCGTGCAACGGCTATGAGCTGATCTCGGGCGCGATCCGGAATCACCAGCCGGACATCATGTACAAAGCTTTCGAGATTGCCGGGTATCCGGCTTCAGAGGTGGACAAACGTTTCGGCGGCATGGTCAAGGCGTTCAGATATGGTGCGCCGCCGCATGGCGGTTGTGCGGCCGGGATTGACCGGATCGTGATGTTGCTGGCCGATGAGGCAAATATTCGCGAAGTCATCATGTTCCCGATGAACCAGCGCGCCGAAGATCTGTTGTTGGGCGCCCCGTCGGAACCCACGAATGAGCAGTTGCGCGACCTGTCGTTGCGGGTGGCACCCAAGGCCTGATATCTACATGTTGCGTCACCCTTGGGGTTCGGCGCAACATGCAGGGGGCGTTTACATCTCGGCCTCTGCCTTCAGCCGCCGTCGCAGCAGGTCGGGCAACTGACCCAGTTGCCCGGTGTGGCGCGTGGCATTGATCGCTTTCTGCAACGCCTCATCTTGCAGCGAGACGGCAATCGAATCGATGAATTGCGTGGTGTATTGCAAGGTCTCCGGTGTCTGCCGGCCGGTCAGCAGGTCTGCCGCCATATGCAGATCGTCGCGCAGCGCCAGCCGGTCGGGCCGCAGGCGGAATGCTGAGCCATCGGGGCGCGTGGCGGTGCCGGGGGGCATGGGATCGTCCGTCGCGCGAAAGGCATCCTGAAACGCTGCAAGCGAATCGATGGGTTTGGCCAAGAACGCGTCGGCCCCAGCTTCCAGCGCGGCGGCGCCCATATCATTCATCCCCGATGTGGCAATGACACGGCCCGGGCGCTGGTGCGAGCGGTCCAGATCGCGGATCAATTCCAGCCCTGAACCGTCTGGCAGGCCCAGATCGACGATGACGGCATCGGGCCTGTAGACCGCCAGGTGGCGATAAGCGGCACGCAAGGTATCGGCGCGGCGCAGCCTTCCGCCGCTGTACTGGCACATGAGGCGCATCGCCTCGCTGGCGTAGCGGCTGTCTTCGACCAGCAAAACCGTATGTCCTGTCAACGGGTTATGGCCCGCGCCGGGAAAGCCTGACGCCTGATTGGTGGATGCTGCCGGAAAATCCATGAATGTACCCCCTGTCTGCCTGCGCGATCTGACCGAGTCGCCCTTCCTTGCAGTAAACCCCGAATTGACTAACCGACGGTTAAGCCGCGCGCTTTCGTCCCCTTGCATGGGCGCACGTCGCCGGTCATAACCGCCAAAACCAGCAAAAAGCGGGAGTTTTCCAGATGATTGGTCGCCTGAACCACGTTGCGATCGCCGTGCCCGACCTTGAGGCGGCGGTGGCGCAATACCGCGAAACGCTGGGCGCGGATGTCGGCGCGCCGCTGGACCAGCCGGACCACGGGGTCACGGTGGTGTTCATCACCCTCCCGAATACCAAGATCGAACTCTTGTACCCGCTGGGCGCGGACAGCCCGATCGCGGGGTTCCTGGCGAAAAATCCTGCCGGGGGCATCCACCATATCTGCTATGAAGTGGCGGATATTCTGGCGGCGCGCGACCGGCTGAAAGCCGCGGGCGCACGGATTCTGGGCAGCGGCGAGCCAAAGACCGGCGCCCATGGAAAGCCGGTTTTGTTCTTGCATCCCAAGGACTTCAACGGCGCTTTGGTTGAATTGGAGCAGGTCTGATGGGCATTACATCCGCCATCGTTTTGTTGGCTGTCATTTGGTTCATGGTGCTGTTCATCGTGCTGCCGTTCCGCGTCACCACCCAGGGTGAGGCAGGCGAAGTGGTGCCGGGCACGCCCTCTTCGGCGCCCGATGTGACCAACCTGAAAGCCAAGTTCAAACTGGTCAGCGTGATCGCAATCGTGCTGTGGTGCGTGATCTACGGCATCGTGATGTCGGGCGTCATCAGCGTGACGGACCTCGATTTCTTCGACCAGATGCGCCGTTAACGCGGCGCGCGCAGGTCCGGCGCCCAAGTCCGGGCGGGCAGGTGCGCCGCGCCCGGGAGAATCATCGGTTAATGCGGGGAAAACCGGCGGTTTTGGCCATCTGGAACCCGTCTGGTTTTGGTATGGAAAGCGTATGGGTCCGATACGGGCTCTGCCGTGGTTAACGGGGCGCGCGCAGACGGCGCAGGGGCCTGTTGGTTAACGGCCTGCGTTCACGCGTCGCGCCAGTCGGTGATGGCGTCGATGTCGGGGCGCGGGCGGTCGGGCGGCGGGGTGGTGCAGGTGCCGATATGGATCATCCCGGCGACGAATTCTGACGGCTCCAGGCCCAGCCCGCGCGCGGTAAATTCCGGGTCATGGCTGGTCCAGCCGCTGAGCCAGTTCGCCCCCCAGCCCGAGGCCAGCGCGGCGTTGAGCAGCGCCAGGCACACCGCTCCGGCAGACAGCGTCTGTTCCAGCGCGGGCACTTTTTCGGAAGGCTGCGGGGCGGCGATCACCGCGACCACCAGATCGGCATCGGCATATTGCGACACGGCCTTGGCGGTCTGATCTTCGGGCAGATCCCGCGCCTGCGCCAGATCGGTGGTGAGCGCGGCCAGTTTGGTGAGCGTCGGTTTTTCCAGCACGATGAAGCGCCAGGGCACCAGTTTGCCATGATCGGGGGTGCGGGCGGCAGCGGTCAGGATCGGGCGCAGCGCGGCGCGATCGGGCACAGGGGCGTGCAACAGTTTGGCCGGGCGGGAGCGGCGGGTCAGCAAAAACTCCATGACAGCAGATTGGGGGGCAGTCATCGGCGAAGTCCTTTCGGGCTATTTTAGGAATGGTGATTTCTGAACATGCGATGGCTGATCTTTGGCTCACTTTGGCTGAACACTTCAAGAAACCAACATGGCGTTGGTCGATTAGGGTTTGGCCGCAATGCCCGCAGGTCTGGCTGTCGCCTCATCTTATCGCGTGGTGCGGCGGCGCGATAGCCCCATGTCTTGCGCCTTCGCTGGAAAGGCGGCTGCCAATGGCTGCGCTTTCTCGCAGGTTTCAGTCAGGCACTGGCGGGCCAATGGGGTATGTGCTGATGGGCGAAACCTCCGCCCTCAAAGACGACCTGTGCGCCAAGACTTTCCGCGAACCGCTGAGCGTTTCGCCCAGATCCACGAAGACGCGGCGCAACGCGTTTTAGCGCGCCTTAAACATGAGCAACGGCTGAAGGGGGCGGCCAGGACCGGTTTTTGGCAGGTTTTGTGGCGGACGCTCAGGGCTTGTTGATCCGGTACACGCCTTCGGGCAGGTTCAACGCCGCCGCAAGGTCGCGGGCCTGCGACATCGAGAGGGTGATGATGCGCGACTGATCCGTGCGGGCATCGTATTGCGCGAGCGTGATGCAATCCTCAAAACTGCTGACGATCACGTCTTCCAGCAGCGGCGTGCCGTTATCCGCCCCCTCATCCACAAGGGTGATGATTGTGGCGTCGAATTCGTGTTCAATGCTAAACATGCGCAAAGGATAACGCATTTTTGCAACAATGCGACAGGAATTTTCGGCGCTACCGGCAGTGACGCGCTGCAAGGCGGTGTTAGACCGGGCTTTGGCGCCGGTGTTCGGTTTGTGGCATTGTGCGCACAGGGGCGGTCAGGGTGCTCAAGTCAAAAGCGGCTGTATTGTGCTGTTTCAAGACGAGAAATTTTTAATTGCCTACGGATCGTTCGCCGTGACTGTCCCGCCGCCATGTGTGAAAAGTGTCATCGCGCGGGCCAGAAAATCCTCGCGGGTGGCAGTGGTTTCCATCATGATCTCGTGTTCCGCGCGGGGATAGTGGTGCATCTGCCCCAGCGGCCAGCGCGCCATGCGGGCGGCGATGGCGGGGGCCGACACGACCTTTTCCAACCGGCCCACAGCGCAGAAGGCCGGGCAGGTCGGACTGGGCAGTCGCGCAAGTTCGGCCATTTCGCGCAGCGCTGCCGCAGTCCAGCCAATGCTGGGCCCCGCGATTTCCAGATCGGGGTGGAGGCGCAGATGCGTGTGCAGGCGTTCGAATTGCGCGCGGTCGCTGGTCAAGACGTTGGAATCAAACACCATTGTTCGCAGGCCAAAGTCAGGCCCGGTGCCGGGTGCATAGCTGGTGGCACCGCCCAAAAGCGGTGAGATGCGGCCCAGCACGCGCGCGGCCAGTTGCATGTGACCGGGCACGGGCAGCCCCCACATCGGCGCGCTGAAGGCAACGGCAGCCGGCGCCCAACCGCGCATCAATCCGCGCAAGCCGATGCAGCCGCCCATCGAATGGCAGATCGCAAAGGGCCGGTCGGCGAAGGGCCGGGCCGCCGCGATGAACGCATCAAGGTCGCGTTGATAGGCGGCGAAACTGTCTACATGACCCACAAGGCGGTCGCTGAACAGCCGGTCCGACAGGCCCTGACCGCGCCAGTCGATCACCGAGGCACCCCAGCCGTGGCGGGCCAGATACATCAGAACATGGCCATATTTCTCAATGTATTCAGTGCGTCCTGGCAGAATCAGGATATGACCACGCGTGCCCTGCCAATGGGCGACCCGCAGCCGCACGCCATCATCCGCGCTGATCCAGCGCGCCCGCCCACCCGGCGGCAGCGGCCCCAGATCATCGAGCAGCGGCGCCTGCGTCAGGGAGGCCGTGCCGAGTGTGCTGCTGGCCTGCCGCTGTGTCACGGCTTTCCGCCCAGAACTGAGCCGAGCTTCAACGCCATGCCCATGTCGCCATCGACTTTCAGCTTGCCGGTCATGAAGGCCGTGGTGGGCTTCAACTTGCCGTCGAGCAGCGCGCGAAAGGTGGCGACCGATGCCGTCAGCGTGACCTTGCACGCCTCATCCGACCGGCGCACGCCTTTGCTGTCGAGCACGATCGCGCCTTCATCCCCGATCACGAATTTGGCAGAGCCGTCGAATGTGCCCCGGATCTTGGCTTCCATCGCCTTCACGGCGTGGTCCAGAATGTCTGTCATGCAGAATACCTTCTTTGTGATGCGCGGGGTGTGGATTTCGGGCGCACCTCGTCTATTGTCTGGTTATGGGCAGATATTCGCAACTTCTCAACCTACGGTTTGTACTCGTTTTGGTGATCGGCCTTGGGCCGGGGGCCTTGAGCGCACAGGCCCCTTCGCCTTCCGAAACCGGGCCTGCGACAGTGGACTCCCTTCTGGAAGACCTCGCGCGGCCCGATCAGGAACGCTGGCGGCGGATCGAACGGCAGATCGTCCGGCGCTGGTCGCAATCGGGGTCGGCTTCGGCCGATCTGTTGTTGCAACGCGGGCGCGCAGCGCTGCAATCAGGCGATTCGGACGCGGCGATCGCGCATCTGACGGCGCTTGTCGATCATGCGCCTGATTTTGCGGAGGGCTGGAATGCGCGGGCCACCGCCTATTTCCAGGCCGGGCAATATGGTCCCTCTATCGCCGATATCCGCCAGGCGCTGCGGCTGAACCCGGCGCATTTCGGCGCGTTGGCGGGCCTGGGCATCATGCTGGAAGACCTGGGCTATGACGACCGCGCGCTGGCCGCGTTCGAGGCGGCGCGCGATATCCATCCCCACCGGCCCGACCTGCAAACCGCAATCGACCGGTTGGAGTTGCGGGTCAAAGGCAACTCGTTGTAGATACGGGTACGAAGGCGACGCCAAAGGGCGATGAGCACAAGGGCAGAGACGATGCGCGCGCAATCCAGGGCGACGGCTGTTCTGGGCCCAACCAATACCGGAAAGACCCATTACGCGATTGAGCGCATGCTGGCGCACCGCACCGGCGTGATCGGCCTGCCGCTGCGGCTGCTGGCGCGCGAGGTCTATGACCGGATCCGCGCGCTGCGCGGCCCGTCGGTGGTGGCGCTGGTCACGGGCGAAGAGCGGATCGTGCCCGAGCGCACGCAATATTGGGTCTGCACGGTCGAGGCGATGCCGCTGGAAATCGGTGCGGATTTCGTCGCAGTGGATGAGATCCAGCTCTGCGCCGACCCCGACCGCGGCCATGTATTCACCGACCGGCTGCTGCATGCGCGCGGCCTGGTGGAGACGCTGTTCATGGGGTCGGATACCATGCGGCAGGCGATTGCCGCGCAGGTGCCCGGGGTGCAGTTCCTGCGTAAGGAGCGATTCTCGACCCTCAGCTACACAGGTTCGAAAAAGATAAGCCGGATGCCTGCGCGTAGCGCAATTGTGGGGTTTTCGGTTGATAATGTGTATGCAATCGCGGAATTGATCCGCCGGCAGAAGGGCGGCTGCGCCGTGGTCATGGGCGCGCTGTCGCCGCGCACGCGCAATGCGCAGGTAGAGCTTTATCAGAACGGTGACGTGGATTACCTGGTGGCAACCGATGCCATCGGAATGGGCCTCAACCTGGACATCAAGCACGTGGCGTTTTCGGCCACATCGAAGTTCGACGGACGGCGGATGCGCCGCCTCAACCCCGATGAACTGGCGCAGATCGCCGGGCGCGCAGGCCGCCACATGACGCCCGGCAGTTTTGGCGTGACGGGCGAGGCGCGGCCGCTGGAGGATGAGGTGATCGGCGCCATCGAGAACCACCAGTTCCTGCCGGTGCGCAAGCTGCAATGGCGCAATGCGGCGCTGGAATTCGGGTCGACGACACGGCTGATCGCGTCGCTGGAGGCACAGACGCGCGACGATTGGCTGACGCGGGTGCGCGATGCCGATGACCTTGTGGCGCTGAAAACCCTGGCCGCGCAACCCGATATGCTGGACCTGATCCGCGACGCGCGTGACGTGCGGCTGTTGTGGGATGTGTGCCGCGTGCCGGATTTCCGCGGCATCTCGCCTGCGGAACATGCAGCGCTGCTGGCGCAGATCTATGGCTTCTTGCACAATGCGGGCCGCATCCCCACCGACTGGCTGGCGCAGAATGTTGCACGGATCGATCGAACCGAAGGCGATATTGATGCGTTGTCGAAACGACTGGCCTATATCCGTACGTGGACGTATATCGCACAACGAAAAGACTGGGTGGCTGACGATAATCATTGGCGCGACACCACCCGCGCTGTAGAAGACCGATTGTCGGACGCGTTGCACATGCGGCTGACCCAACGATTTGTTGACCGGCGCACCTCGGTGCTGTTGCGGCGGTTGAAACAGAAGGAGAGCCTTGTGGCCGAGGTGAACGACAAAGGCGAAGTGACGATTGAGGGCGAGTTCATCGGACGGCTGGAAGGCTTCCGGTTCCGCCAGGACAAGGCCGCCAGCCAGGACGAGGCGCGCACGCTGCGTCAGGCCTCGGTCGCGGCGCTGACGCCGCATTTCCATCTGCGCGCCGACAAGTTCTACAATGCGCCCGATACCGAGTTCGATTTTACCGAACAGGGCGGGTTGATGTGGGGCACCGATGCGGTGGGCAAGCTGGTCAAGGGACCCGATGGCATGCGCCCGCAGGTCGAGGTGTTCGTCGATGAAGAGGCCGGGCATGACGTGGCCGACAAGGTGCGCCGCCGCTGCCAGCATTTCATCGACCGCAAGGTGGCGGCATTGTTCGAGCCGTTGATGAACATGTCGCGCGACGAGACGCTGTCGGGGCTGGCGCGCGGTGTGGCGTTCCAGTTGATCGAGGCGCTGGGGATCTTGCCGCGCGATCAGGTGGCACAAGATATCAAGTCGCTGGATCAGGAGGCACGCGGGCAGTTGCGCAAGCATGGCGTGCGGTTTGGCCAGTTCACCGTGTTCCTGCCGTTGCTGCTGAAGCCCGCGCCGACACGGCTGCGGCTGGTGTTGGCCTCGCTTTCGCAAGGTTTGGACGAATTTCCCGAAAGCCCGCCGCCGGGTCTGGTGACGATCCCGAACCTTCCCGAGGTGCCGGGGGACCATTACACGCTGGCGGGCTATCACCCGGCAGGGTCGCGGGCGATACGGATCGACATGCTGGAACGGCTGGCGGATCTGCTTCGTGCCAAGGACAGTCGCGCGGGGTTCGAGGCGACGGCGGACATGCTGTCGATCACCGGCATGACGCTGGACCAGTTCGCCGATCTGATGCAGGGCCTGGGCTATGCCGCAGAGCGCGGTGAGCGCGCGAAGGTGAAGGCGAAACCGGCTGAGGCGCCGTCGGGCGATGGCGCAGCCGGGGACGCAAAAGGGGACGCAGCCGGGCAGGATACAGCGGCGTCGGATGCTGCGGCACCCGATGCGGCGGCTGCAGGCGATGGGGCGCCGGATGCCGACGCGGCAAGCGCGGCCGCGCCGGTGGCCGATGCGGCTGAGACGGTTTCGGCCGACGCAGCGTCCGCCGATGCTGCGCCGGATGGGGTAGCACCCGCCGAGGCCGCGCCCAGTGACGACGCAGCGGTGGAAGACGCGGCATCTGGTGATACGGCAGAGGTGCCGGCTGAGCAGGAAGTGTTCTTTACCTTTACCTGGGCTCCGCGCCCGCGCCGCAACGCGCCCCGGGGCGATCGCGGTGGTGCGTCGCGCGGCGCCGAAGCGGGGGCCGATGCTGGCCCGCGCGGGCCGCGCCGGGAACGCGGCGGCACTGCGCCTGGTGATCGGCAGGGCGACAAGCCCGGCGAGCGTCAGGGTGGCCGCAAGTCCGATAAATTCGGCGGCAAGAAGGGCGGCCCGAAGGGGGGGCAGAATGCCGGCGGTCCGCGTGGCAAACCGGCAGACAAGCCCGCGATGTCCAGCAGCGCCCCGCGCAAACCCGACCGGATCGACCCTGACAACCCGTTTGCCGCCGCCCTCATGGGGTTGCGCGACAAGACCTGAGGGGCCGGGCTTTGGCGGAACAGGCAGGCGGGGCCGGGAAGATCCGGCTCGACAAATGGTTGTGGCACGCGCGGTTTTTGAAGACGCGCAGCCTTGCGGCGAAGTTCATCGGCGGCGGCGCGGTGCGCTTGAACGGCGTGCCGGTCGCCAAGCCTGCCGTGTTGGTGGGGCCGGGCGATGTTCTGACCTTTGCGCTGGGCGAACGGGTGCGGGTGGCGCGAATCGTCGCCCCCGGGATCCGGCGCGGACCCGCGCCCGAGGCGCAGGCGCTCTATGACGACCTATCACCGCCGCCGCCGCCCAAGGACCTGTCGCGCCCCGAACCGGTGCCGGGTGGGCGCCCTGATAAACATGCGCGCCGAAGATTTGCCGCGCCAAAGCCAGATGCGCTTGATTGATCGGACCGGTCGGATTATGTCACCCGCAACCGACAGAATGAGAGCCTGCGCATGACCTATGTGGTGATTGATAATTGTATTGCCTGCAAATACACTGACTGTGTCGAAGTGTGTCCGGTGGATTGCTTTTATGAAGGCGAGAACATGCTGGTCATTCACCCCGATGAATGCATCGACTGCGGTGTTTGCGAGCCTGAGTGCCCCGCCGATGCGATCCGCCCGGACACCGAGCCGGACATGGACAAATGGGTGGAGTTCAACCGCAAGTATTCCATCGCCTGGCCGGTGATCATCACCAAGACAGACCCGATGCCCGGCTATGAGGAACGCGACGGCGAGGCGGACAAGCTGAGCAAGTATTTCTCGGAGGCCCCGGGCGAGGGCGGCTGACGCAGACCAGTGCCACGACCTGAAGGCGATTGGCCCAAATGGCGCGCTACAGCGCCCATGACGCGTGCAAATCGCGCCCTGGTGCGCGGGCGTGGTGCAAACGGTGCTTTGAATTTGGTCAAATTTGTGATATAGAATCGTTACGTTGTCGTAAATATGCGCCATTCTGCGGCTTGCTCGCCCCGCGGAACTTCAGTTTGACACATGATCTGCCACCGGGAAATGGACATTTCCCGTGGGCTTTCTTGTCGCTGATCTATGGCGAAACCTGGGGAAGATCGAATGACCAAACTGAAGAAATCAGAATTCCGGCCCAATGACTTTGTGGTTTACCCGGCGCATGGCGTCGGCAAGATCATGTCGATTGAAGAACAGGAAGTCGCCGGTCTGACGCTTGAGTTGTTCGTGATCTCGTTCGAAAAAGACAAGATGACCCTGCGCGTACCGACCAACCGGGCGGTGGACGTGGGGATGCGGTCGCTTTCGACCCCTGATATTGTGGACAAGGCGCTGGCGACGCTGCGTGGCAAGGCGCGTGTCAAGCGCGCCATGTGGTCGCGCCGGGCGCAGGAATATGAACAGAAGATCAATTCGGGCGATCTGCTGGCGATTGCAGAGGTCGTGCGCGACCTTCACCGCGCCGACGATCAGCGCGAGCAATCGTATTCGGAGCGCCAGCTCTATGAAGCCGCGCTGGAGCGTCTGACGCGCGAAGTCGCTGCTGTATCCGGTGTCGATGAGGCCGGCGCGCAACGTCAGGTTGGCGACGTGCTGGAAGCCCGCGCGGCCTGATCCTGAACCCGTGATCCTGAAAGCCGTGATCCTGGCCCCCGCGCCGTGATCCGGTTTTGAGACGCAGCAGCCGCGCCCCGATGGGGTGCGGTTTTTTCGTGGGGAAAGCGCGGCACGGCCCCGGGGATGGGCTTGCACGCGCCCGGCCCGTTGGCATATAGCCCGGGGAACATCATTCTGGAACGGAGAGGGTCATGGCAGGCCATTCAAAATGGGCAAATATCCAGCACCGCAAAGGGCGGCAGGATGCCGTGCGCGCGAAACTGTTTTCCAAGCTGTCCAAGGAAATCACCGTCGCCGCGAAAATGGGCGACCCTGACCCGGACAAGAACCCGCGCCTGCGCTTGGCCGTGAAGGAGGCTAAGTCGGTTTCCGTCCCCAAGGATGTGATCGACCGTGCCATCAAGAAGTCCATCGGCGGAGATGCGGAAAACTACGATGAGATCCGGTACGAGGGGTATGGCCCCAACGGCGTCGCGGTGATTGTCGAGGCAATGACCGACAACCGCAACCGCACCGCGTCGAACGTCCGGTCCACCTTTGCCAAGAACGGCGGCAACCTGGGCGAAACCGGGTCGGTCGCCTTCATGTTCGACCGGATGGGGCAGATCACTTATGCGGCGTCGGTTGGCGACGCCGATACTGTCATGATGGCGGCGATCGAGGCCGGGGCCGAGGATGTGGAATCGGGCGATGAAGAGCATGTGATCTGGTGTCAGGCGGCGGATCTGAACGCGGTGTCGACCGCGCTGGAGGCCGCGTTGGGCGAATCGGACAGCACCAAGCTGGTCTGGAAGCCCCAAACCAGCACCGAACTGGACCTGGATGCGGCGCAGAAGTTGATGAAGCTGATCGATGCGCTGGAAGATGACGACGACGTGCAGCACGTCACCGCGAATTTCGAGATCTCGGACGAGGTGATGGCGCAGTTGTAAGCGGGGCGGGGCACTTCGCCCGCTCTTCGCTTCCTGCGAGTGCGGGGCAGGGCCCGGTCAGTCGGGGCGGACCCGGTTGATCAGCCCGCCTGTCGCGCGGTCGTAGAGCAAGATTTCGCCCGCTTCGGACACAACCACCACCCAGTCGCGCGCCAGCGTGACGGCTTGCAGCGCGACACCTTCGGGCAGGGTGATCTGGTCGGGCAGGGCCAGCGCGGTCGATGGCGCCGAAAGCCGGATGACAAGCGTCGCCGCAACCACTACAACGCCCAAGATCATCACCCCGGCCAAGGCCGTGACCAGCAGTTTCAGAAACCGCAGGTCCGTTGGGGTTTCATTTTCCGGGAGCTTTTGCATCATGTCTGACCTTCATTCCGTCGTGCAGGTGGTGATCGGCCCGAACCCGCCTGACCGCCTTGATAAGGCGCTTGCCCGCGATGTGCCAGAGGGCGCGGCGCTGTCGCGCTCTCGCCTCATGCGGCTGATCGCGGATGGTGCGGTGCGGCGCGGGGCCGAGGTGCTGGACCAGCCGCGCGCCCGCGTGGCCGAGGGCGAAGTTATCGAGATTGCGGTGACCCACGGCGCCGAGGTGGACACGGTGGCGCAAGACATCGCGCTGGATGTGGTGTGGGAGGATGACGACCTGATCGTCATCAACAAACCTGCGGGTATGGTGGTGCATCCCGCCCCCGGCTCGCCCGATCAGACGCTGGTGAATGCGCTGCTGCACCATTGCGGTGACACGCTGTCGGGCGTGGGCGGTGAGCGGCGGCCCGGCATCGTGCACCGCATCGACAAGGAGACCAGCGGCCTTTTGGTGGTGGCGAAAACCGACCGTGCGCATCACGGTCTGGCGGCGCAGTTCGAGGCGCACAGCACTGCCCGGCGCTATCTGACGGTGGTCTACGGCGCGCCGGACGCGGCCGACCCCAGGTTGCACGGGGTGCGCGGCACGAATTTCGAGGCCGGGAATATCCTGAAGATCACCACCCAACTGGCGCGCCACCGCACGGACCGGCAGCGGCAGGCCGTGACCTTTACCGGCGGGCGCCATGCGGTGACCCGCGCGCGGGTGCTGGAGGCTTTCGGCACCCCGCCGTCGGTCGCGCTGGTGGAATGCTGGCTGGAAACCGGGCGCACGCATCAGATCCGGGTGCATATGGCGCATGTCGGCCACGCGCTGATCGGCGATCCGGTTTATGGCGGGCGGCGCAAGCTGTCGGAAAAGACGCTGGGCGCCGGGGTGCAGGCCTGCGCCGATTTTCCCCGCCAGGCGCTGCACGCGGCGACCTTGGGTTTCAAGCATCCGGTGACGGGCGGGGATCTGTCGTTCAGCGCCGAAATACCGCAGGATATGCAACGGCTTATCGCCGATCTGCGTGGGTAACGTGGCTGCACATGGCCGTGAATTTGGTGAAATACGCTGGCAAGCCCGGGGGATTTGCTTAACCTCTTCGTAAGAAATACAGGATAGCTTGTCGTTGAACGATGGTAGCGGCGTGCTTATCTGAACCAAAACGATTTGAGAGGGACTATCAGGATGAGCACGTATACCAATCTTCCAGCCCCCTCGCCGGAACAGGGTCTGAACAGGTATTTGCAGGAAATCCGGCGTTTCCCGATGCTGGAGCCGGAGCAGGAATACATGCTGGCGAAGCGCTGGGTCGATCATCAAGATACCGAGGCGGCGCACCAACTGGTTACCAGCCACCTGCGGCTGGCCGCCAAGATCGCCATGGGCTACCGCGGTTATGGCCTGCCGCAGGCCGAGGTTATTTCAGAGGCGAATGTGGGCCTGATGCAGGCGGTCAAGCGGTTCGACCCCGAAAAGGGCTTCCGGCTGGCCACCTATGCGATGTGGTGGATCCGCGCCAGCATTCAGGAATACATTCTGCGGTCGTGGTCTTTGGTCAAGCTGGGCACGACATCGGCGCAGAAGAAGTTGTTTTTCAACCTGCGCAAGGCGAAGAACAAGATCGGCGCGCTGGAAGACGGCGATATGCGGCCCGAAAACGTGGCGCGGATTGCGACCGAACTGGGCGTGACGGAAGGCGAGGTCATCGCGATGAACCGCCGCATGGCGGGGGGCGATGCATCGCTCAACGCGACGGTGGGGTCGGATTCGGACGGAACGGCCTCTTGGCAGGATTGGCTGGAGGATGAAACCGCCGATCAGGCCGGCAATTACGCTGAAAAGGACGAACTGGACACGCGGCGGGAATTGCTGATTGCGGCGATGGATGCGCTGAACGACCGGGAAAAGGACATCCTGACCCAGCGGCGGCTGCTGGATGATCCGGTCACGCTGGAAGATCTTTCGACCCGCTATGAGGTGAGCCGCGAACGCATCCGCCAGATCGAGGTGCGGGCGTTCGAGAAGCTGCAAGGGCGGATGCGCACGCTGGCACGTGACAAGGGCATGGCGATTCCGGTCAACTGATTGTTCTGGTAAACTGATTGTTCCGGGCCACCGAAAGGCTGGGGCTGGTGAGGTCAATCAATTGATCAGATGGGTAAGCCGGTCGCTGCTTGCCAACACCATGTGACCCGGCCGGTAGGGTGATGCCTGGCTGCCAACTGGGTTTGACCCGGCCGCCAAAGTGATCCCCGGCTGCCCACATCATTGGCATTTTTGACACGTTCCGCCCCGGATGCGCCGCATCCGGGGCTTTTCGTTGTGAACGGCGCTGCCCCGGGGATAGAGCAAGGGAAAGTGCCGGTCCGGGGGCGCGGCAGGGCAGGGCGGTGTGCCGGAATTCGGGACGCGGCGCTGCCCGCGCCGCCTCAGGCGCCGGGACTGTCTTGTCCGAATCTGCGATCCGGTTTTCCATCGGGCGCGTTGAGGCAGTGATACGGGGCCGCCGGTGCGGGGCATCACCTGGCACGGCATCACCTAGGACGGCGCACTGAACCAGAAGGGGACCTGAAATGTCGGGAAAAGTCATCACCATCGCCCAGCAAAAAGGCGGGTCGGGCAAGACCACGCTGGCCGTGACGCTGGCCGTCGCGTTGACGCGCGCGGGGAAATCCGTGGCGCTTCTGGATACCGACCCGCAGGGATCATTGGGGCGGTGGTTCATGGCGCGGCGTGCCGCGTTGGGGACGGCGGGCATGGCATTCTCGACCGCCTCGGCCTGGGGCGTGGCGTATGAATGCGAAAAACTGCGCGGTGACGCGGATTTCGTCATCATCGACACCCCACCGAAGGTCGATGCCGACCTGCGCCCCGCGCTGCGCGAGGCCGATATCGTGCTGATCCCGGTGGCGTCCAGCCACGTCGACCTGTGGGCGACCGAGGGCGTGCTGGACCTGGCGCGGCGCGAAGACAAGGCGGCGCTGATCGTGTTGAACCGGGCGCGCGCGGGCACCCGGCTGGGCGCCGAGGTCGGAGCGGCCGCAGCCGCGCTGGACGTGCCGGTGGCAGAGGCGCAACTGGCCAACCGGGTGATCTATGCCGAAACGCTGGGGCAGGGCTTGTCGGCGATCGAGGGCAAGGCCAGCCCGCAGGTCCGCGCCGAGGTTGCCGCGCTGCTGGACGAAGTGCTCAGCGCGCTGGCGTAACCCCGCGCGCCCGGCGCTTGTGTCAGTTTGCTGGTCCAGGTGATTTTGGCCCAGGTGATCTTGGTTCGGGTGGTTTGGGCGCTGTGGTTTTGGTCCGGGGTGATTTGCGCCGCGTCGATTGTCGCCTGGGTATCTTTAGCGCGGTCAACTTTAGGCCGGTCGATTGTGGCCGCCCACCTGCGGCCTCGGTGCCGCGCGGCAGGTCGATGCAGGCGCAGAGCCCGCCCAGCCGCGCGCTGCGCGACAAGATCAGCCTGCCGCCATGCATCTGCGCGGCATCATCGGCAATCGCCAGTCCCAGCCCGACACCGCTGCCCCGGTCTTGATTGCGCGCGGGATCGAGGCGCACGAAGGGGCGTTTTGCCTCTTCCCGGCGATCATCTGGAATGCCGGGGCCGTCATCCTCGACACAGATCACCAGCCGGGTATCGCTGCATTTCAGCTGGATTTCGGCGCGCCCCGCATAGCGCAGGGCGTTGCTGATCAGATTGTCGATCGCCCGTTCGATCAGGCTGACGCGCAGCGTCGCGATGGCCGTGCCAGGTGCTTCTATCAGCCGCACATCCCCACCGCAGCGACGGGCGTTGAGGATCAACCCCTCCAGTAGCGCGACCACATCGACCTGGGCGCTTTCGGCGGTGGCCTGTCCGCGCACATAATCCAGAAAGCTGTCGATCAGCCGGGCCATTTCGGCCAGATCGGCCTGCATCGCGCGGGTCTCGTCGTTCTCATCGGCCAGTGACAGGCTGAGGCTGAGCCGGGTCAGCGGCGTGCGCAGGTCGTGGCTGATCCCTGACAGCATCAAGGTGCGCTGTTCGATCTGCCGTTCGATCCGGGCGCGCATGTCCAAAAACGCGCGCCCTGCTGCGCGGATTTCGGTGGCACCGGTGGGCCGGTAGGGCATGTTCTGGCCGCGCCCGAAGGCCTCGGCCGCCGCCGCCAGCCGTTTCACCGACCGCACCTGATTGCGCAGGAAAATCGCCGAGATCAGCGTCAGCACCAGCCCGCTGAACACCATGATGACCAGAAGCTGATGCGGATTCGAGGCGCTGACGCGGCGCCGGGGCAGGGTCGCCTCTACCAGCCCATGCGACGTGTCGATCCAGAAAAGTACCAGATCTTCGGGGTTCAGCAAATCGGCGACGCGGTATTGCGGCAGGGCGGCGCGCAACGTGTCGATCACCGCGCGCCCCGACAGGTCATAGAACAGGCGCCGGTCGCGCGCGGGCGGCGGCGCGTCAGGTGTTGCGGGGCGCAGACCGATCTGAAGCGCATCTGACAGCGGGCGCAGGTCGCGCAGCGCCGTATCGAGGTCAGGGGCGGCGTCGATGCGGGGCAGGATATAGCTCAGCTCGGCGACGATGCTTTCGGTCATCTGCCGGGTCACGCCCTCGAAATGCCGCTGGATGAAAACGATGGACATGACCAGTTGAATCGTCACGATGGGGACGATCAAGATCAGCGCGGCCCGCCCGTAAAACCCGCGTGGCATGAAGGATTTTAACCAATGTGCAATCATATCCGGGGTTATATCACGTCAGCCGGTTGGCACACGGGTTGTTTTTATGGGCGCGCGCGGTGACCGGGGCGGTTGACCAGCCTGCGTCCGGGGTCCGCCGCGTGCTGGCGCCCAACCCCTCTGCCATGTGCGCCGAGGGGACGAATACCTACATTCTGGGCGAAGGCGCTGTTGTGGTGATCGACCCCGGCCCGGCCATTCCGCGCCATGTCGACACGGTGCTGGCGGCGCTGTCACCGGGCGAGGTGGTGGTGGCGATCTGCGTGACACACAGCCACCTGGACCATTCGGCCGCCGCCCCGACGCTGGCGCAGCGGACTGGCGCGCCGGTCTGCGCCTTTGGCGGGCCCGGGGCCGGGCGCAGCGCCGTCATGGCGGATCTGGCGCAGCGCGGCCTGTCGGAGGGCGGCGAGGGGCTGGACCACAACTTTCGCCCGGACCGGATCTTGCGTGACGGCGACGCGGTGGATTTCGGTGCCGAGCGGTTGGGGGCGCTGTGGACGCCGGGGCATTGCAGCAACCATCTGTCTTTCCTGTGGCGCGGTATCGGGTTCTCAGGCGATCATGTGATGGGCTGGGCGTCGTCGCTGATCTCGCCGCCCGATGGCGATTTGACGGCCTACATGGACAGCCTGACCCTGCTGGAGGCCGCAGCACCCGGCGTGTTGCTGCCGGGTCACGGCGCCCCGGTCGCGGACCCCGCGGCCCGTATCGCGGCGCTCCGCCACCACCGGCAGGCGCGCGGGGCCTCGATCCTGGCGGCGTTGCACAGCGGTATCGACACCGTGCCTGCCCTGACGCGGCATATCTATACCGAGACCCCCGCCGCCCTGCGCCCGGCCGCCGAGCGCAATGTCTTCGCGCATCTGATTGATCTGTGCCGGAAAAACCAGGCGCAAGCATTGGGCGACCTGGCTTTCGCGGCCCGGTTCGTGCCGGGGTTGGGCGGGCGGAATTCGGATAAATAAACCGCGATTTCGCTCTGGACGCCCCGGAAATCACTTGCTATATGCCCTGCATGGTCCGGCGTAGCTCAGCGGTAGAGCAGTTGACTGTTAATCAATTGGTCGTAGGTTCGATCCCTACCGCCGGAGCCAATTCAGCTTTAAGCTACTGAAATCGTTCAGGTTCGGAATTTCGCTCCGACGACCTGAGGCGGTTTGGTCTGAAATCTTGCACAAATCTTGCACAGGTCTTTCACGCCGGTGCCTCGCAAGGTCTTTTTTCCGGTTGAAGTCGTCCCCCTCAAAAGGGCTCGACATGCATCAACAGAAATACGTGACCCAACAGGGCGGCCGGTGTTATTTCCGGCGGCGCATTCCGGGGTTATCCACAGCTCTTTCACCGATTTTCGTGTCTCTGGGGACGTCAGACCTGAAATTTGCTCATACGTGGTCATGGAAGTTGACCGCGGAGTTTGATGAATTGCTCGATAGTTTCCTGTTCATGCTGGAAGAATTGCCGGAGGAGGTGATGGCATGGTACATGACCGTCTGCCTCCAACAGTGCTTGTCCGACATGCGGCGTCAGCATCGCATGGAGCGGATGACCGGCCGCCTCGGGTCGATGTCGACGGAAAACCGCGAACTTGCACGCATCGCAGTGGAGACCCTGCTTGCCGATGGTATCCGGAAGGCATTTCCCGCAAACCGGATCCGTCCGGACTGGTCAGCCTCGACATTGGAAAACGTCATGCGATTCTATCGCGCTGAGGCAAATGCCATCTCGAACGCGGGCATGAAGGATAGGCTGGCCAAGGATTTCACCGCAATCACTGGAAAAACATTTCGGTCACAAGAGCACCTGGCACAGATCATGGACGCCTAGCCAACCGCGCTGCTTCAGCGCCGTGTTGTACGAAGGCCAGATCCTAGTCTTGTACTTCGTAGGGGACCAACTGCTCATGCCTGCCAGCTACCATGCTGGGTTCAAACACGGAATCCCTCACTCCATTTGTGCAACAATGCCTGTCGAAGGTCTGCTTAAGGAGTAGGCGGAACGAATTTTGCAGTTCCAACAAATCTCCGCTTGCCGCCCATTGCGAAGGCAACCTGCTGTTCGACGTTCCTGGCCCAAACTTGCCATTCGCGTGCCGTTTGGAAGCCGTATTGCAGCGTCACTGAACCGGCCATTCGTGCATCCCGCAGCATTTTCGAAGGGCAAGGTCGGTTGAACGGGAGGTAGTGGGTCACTTTGAAATAAGATAGTTTGCCCTCGCGCGAGGGAGTGATTATCTTAGGGCTATGACAGACAAACCCAAGAGACCCCGTGACGCCAACCAGCTTGCCAAGTTCATTGTGGACATGGCCGCTAGTTATGAACCTGTGCATGATCCCGACACGTCTGGACAGCGCAAGGGTGGGAAAAAGGGCGGCAAAGCTAGGGCATTGGATTTGACGCCAGAACAGCGGAGCGAAATTTCGAGTGTCGCTGCCGCTGCTCGTTGGAAGAAGTCAGGAGATTAATCGTCAGTGACTTCATCCTCTGC
This sequence comes from Roseicitreum antarcticum, assembly GCF_014681765.1. Classification (GTDB taxonomy): domain Bacteria; phylum Pseudomonadota; class Alphaproteobacteria; order Rhodobacterales; family Rhodobacteraceae; genus Roseicitreum; species Roseicitreum antarcticum. Next base: position 1,376,103 of record NZ_CP061498.1, on the reverse strand, counting down.
ATCGGCAGCGTGCTTCCGCAGTTCAACATCAAAGTTCAGGTCTAAATCAAGTTCAATTTGTCTTTCGTCAGCGTGACGAGAGTTCCAGCGATCAGCGTCGTAGCTCAACTGCAATCCATCACCGACCATTTGCTCTCGGCGTAGGTAGAGAGATTTTTGCATCATATTCCGTGGCGCTTCATCGATATCAATCCAAACAAACAGCGTTTGCTGGCCTTGCTTGATTGGCACCGCATGGTTCACCCTGTAAGGGCGACCACTATCATCATCATGCTTGATCTCGTCCCGTGCTGCGCGGGAAAGTTCTTGGGCAAGAACATCAAGTGGGTCTTTGGGAACAGGCATATCCCAGCCCATAAGCTGGGCGAACTTTGCCACCTTTTTCATATCAACTTGGATTTCGCCTGTTTCGTCTTTGTAGTGACGAATTAGCCTTTGCAGATCTTTTTTCTTACTCATGGTGAAAGCCCCTTTCTAATAGGCATCAGTAGGGGCAACATCACCCCACCCGTCAGTGACGGCATTTGGTGTTACAATTGAGCGAACAGGGACGAGATATTCCCGCCCAAGGTGGTATTTTTGAGTTCTGAATTGAAGCTGTCCAGCAACTAGGCCAGTGTGGACCTTGAGCATTCTCGCCAGCCCTATGATGTCACGTTTGGCGAAAACTGGTGCTTTGCGCGAGATAAAGGCATCCATCATTTTCTTGGGACGCAGAATTCAGAAGCTGCGGCATTGGCGCGATCTTCTTGGTCTTTGAGTTCCTGCGTGATCTGCGTAGCCTCACCAGAGTTAATATCTACATCAAGCATTGAAATCATCTCGATTAACCCATCTCGATTTTGGACATGCTCAAGTTCGTGACGCAAAACAAAGACAAAGTTGTCGATCCTGTCAAAGCGCAATGACATGCCGATAACGGGTGAGTTGCCATCCAACCAAAAGCAAACACCGTCAATTTTGGTGGACGGTAACGCTTCAACGATAACAAAGCGGATACCCGCTTCTGCCAATATTCGGGGAACCTTCCGCAATTCTTCTGCGGAGTGAACGAGGTTCTTTATTTCGGCTATGGCCGACTTCACCGATGCAGGGGAATAACGTGCGACCATCATTTCGGAGGCAAGGGTTTTGACACGATAAAGCCACGCGAGTTGCGCTGGTGTTGCGGCTATGCTGACTTCTGTTTTCTTTGCCGCATGTGGGAGCGTTTCAATGTCTTCAAGGCGGTTGGCTTGAAAGAAGCGAAGCAATGAACTCTCGACACTTTCAATATCTTTAACTGACTCCGCTTCAAGCCAGCCCCTTTTGATCATTGCATTGATCGGCAGTTTCCCAATCAGTTCTGCACGCATTTGTCTCTTGGGGTCCGGTGTGCTTTCAATCCTAGCAACAGCTAGATCATAATCCTTTTGCAGGGATAGAAAACGCACAGCAGGAACGTCGAACACTTCCTCAAAAATGATGGCTGTTGAGGCATCAACCTTGCGAACATTGGAGACTGTCTTGCTGACAAGGGATTCATCCACGCCCAAAATGATCGCCAAGGTTTTCTTGGTCCACCCTCGATCTGCGAGGAGAGCGGCCACTAGCTGGCCCGGAGATTTGTATTCTTCTTTGTCCATGATGCTGTATAGATCGCTCATCTTTTGCAGGCAATAGACAACATGCGATTAATCGCACGAACTTATAAAATGCTTGACTGTTGGTCAGTTTAAAATTAGGTTGAACCTATGAGAAAACTTGACACAAAATCCCGCGCCCTGATCATCCGCCTTCTGGTGGAGGGTAACTCCATCCGCGCCACATCGCGTATCGCTGACGTGTCCAAGAACACCGTCACCAAGCTGCTTGAGGACGCGGGCAAAGCCTGTGCCGCCTACCATGATGAAAACGTCAAAGGCGTTGAGGCCAAGCACGTTCAGGCCGATGAGATATGGTCGTTCTGCTACGCCAAGGCAAAGAACGTGGAGACTGCAAAAGCTGCTCCATCTGACGCTGGCGATATCTGGACATGGACTGCAATGGACCGCGATAGCAAGCTGATGATCAGCTACACCATCGGGGATCGCTCCGGCGCAACAGCACGTGAGTTCATGTTTGATCTGGCGGCGCGCGTTGCAAACCGCATCCAGTTGACCACAGACGGGCACGGCGCTTACCTCAAGGCGGTCACAGACGCTTTCTCTGGCGATGTGGACTACGCCATGCTGATTAAGTACTACGGCAACCCTACAGGTACAAAGGGCCACGAGCGCAAGTATTCACCAGCGGAATGCACGGGCGCTACCAAAGAGGCAATTTTTGGCAACCCGATCATGGAAGATGTTGGGACATCGCACATTGAACGCCAGAACCTAACAATGCGGATGGGTATGCGCCGCTTCACGCGCCTGACAAATGCTTTCTCAAAGAAGGCGGAGAACCACGCTTACGCGGTTGCCCTGCACTTCATGCATTACAACTTCGTCCGCACCCACAAGACCCTGCGCATGACACCAGCCATGGCCGCTGGCCTTGTCGATACGCCTTGGGAAGTTGAGGATATCGTGGCGCTGGTGGAAAAGGCAGAAGACGCAGCGCCAAAGAAGCGCGGACCCTATAAGAAAAAAGATATTTCAAAGTGACCCACTACCGAACGGGATGTAATTTGCTTTCGCTGCAAGGGCACAAGCGGCGGTTTGTCGATGTGGGTGGGCTGGTGTATCGGACGATCAGCCATGCACACATCAAACTCACCAGCCATTCGGGCACTGCGCGGCACGGCAACATCCACAGCGCCGATGGCTGGGATATCCTCGACCCCTTCAAATGACGGGTGGCGTGAGGCAGATCAGGGCGTTGCCGGACCGTCAGGCTACCACAAATGGTGGACGTGCGGTGCAATACGCGCCTCGTAGATGCCGCGCACCTTGTCCATCGTCTCCGGCGAGAGTGGCGCGAGTGCGTCGGCATCTGCATTCGCCTGGGCCTGATCAGGCCTGCGTGCGCCGGGAATAACGACCGAGACGGCTTCGTTCATCAGGATCCAGCGTAGCGCCATCTGCGCCATCGTCGCGTCGCCCGGCACCAGCGCACGGATCTCGTCGACGGCATCGAGAGCCACATCGTAAGGGACGCCGGCAAAAGTCTCACCCTTGTCGAAGGCGGTGCCGTCGCGGTTGAAGCTGCGGTGGTCATCCTGCGCGAATTCGGTCTCGCGGGTCATCTTGCCGGTCAGCATTCCGCTGGCCAGCGGAACGCGCACGATGACGGCGACGCCGCGGCGCCGGGCTTCGTTCAGAAAGAGTTTGGCCGGACGCTGGCGGAACATGTTGTAGATGATCTGAACAGAGGCGACGTTCGGAAAATCGATCGCCTTCAGTCCTTCTTCGACCTTCTCGACAGAGACGCCGTAGCGAGCGATCTTTCCCTCATCGACGAGCGCGTCCAGCGCACGGAATACCGCAGGCTCGTAGTAGACCGCCGTCGGCGGACAGTGAAGCTGCAGAAGATCCAGCGTGTCCATGCCCAGATTGTCGCGGCTACGGTCCACGAAGGCCGTCAGGTTGTCCTTGGTGTATCCTTGCGCCTCATGCGGGTCTAAGCGTCGTCCGGCCTTGGTCGCCACGAATGGGCGAGGGCCGGACCGGATGGCCAGCACGTCGCGAATCAGCCGCTCGGACCGACCATCGCCGTAGACGTCGGCGGTGTCGAGAAAGGTCACGCCGGCATCGAGCGTCGCGTTCAGCGTTGCCTTGGCGTCTACTTCCGTCACTTCGCCCCAGGTGCCGCCGATGGCCCAAGCCCCGAACCCGATGGCGGTTGTGTCGATGCCGCTCGATCCGAAGGCACGTGTTGTCAATGACATAGCTTTGATCCCTGCTCGCTGATTTGAGACCGATCTTAGGCCGTTGGGCTGGCTCTTCCAAGTCCAATTGCTGTGGTAGTGTCTTGCGCTTTCATTGGCCGATGGCCTCTCCGACACCTCTCACTACCCCTGTATTGGGTTTCGAAGTGGAGCTGATTCGAACCATGTCCGTCTGCATGAATGGCGAGTGCGTCGTCGGGTATGTGGCGTGATATCGTCTGTCATGTTCAGTCCTGCTGTTGGAAACTTCAGACCCGGCCAGACATCATGGTGCGGATGTCCGCCCAGTCGGCCTTGCCGTAGCGTGCGTTGTCGTGGGTCATCAGCTGTCCGCGCCCGCTCATCATATCGCGCAGATATTGCATGCCCTGCCATGCCGGGAACACCTCGCCTTCGGCCGGCGCGACCCGCTGCGTCAGCCGGATCACCGACCCCAACAGGCCCATGCCGCCCGCCCGGATGGTGCGATAATGCCGCCCCGACAGCGCGGTTGCGATCGCCGCCAGTTCCGTCGCCGACGCACTGCCACCGGCGATGCGCAGGTCTCGCGGTGCGTCGGCGTCCAGGGCGACATCGGCGGTAAAGTCGGCCACGTCATCCTTGGTCGTAAAGTCGAGCGATTGGTTTGCATCACCCCAGTGCAGCACGCGCCGGACCCGTGGCAGAAGGATAGGCGCGTCGTCAGTCAAAACGGTCGAGAAGGCACCGTTCAGCACCGAGGTCGCGCGGATGGGTACTGCATCAAGGCGCGCCCGAAACGTGCGGCGCAAATCCATGTTGCGGTTCTCGCCGGGGCGGGTCCGGGTGTAGTCGAGGGAGAAGTCAGACGGGATGAACCTGGGAACACCCGCGGCGACCGCCGCATCCAGCAGCACGCTTTGCTGGTCAATGATGACGTCTTCCAGGCCGTTCAAGGCCGAAACAACACAGTCAGCACCCGCGCAGATCGCGGTTAGTGAAGGTTCATCATATGCACTCTCTGCCAGCGCAAACCCCAGCGTCTCCAGATGTCGCTTCCTGTTCTGTGATGTGCCGGGGCGCACGATCGCGCGGACCTCTGCACCTTTGCGCAGGAGCGCCTGACCGATGCGCTCGCCCAGGTCGCCCGTGGCACCTGCCAGAATCACTGTGTTGCTTTTCATGTCCGCCCCTTTGCCAACGTGCCGTTGCCATGTGATATACATCGCATTTCGATAAATGGAACGGTGTCGTTCAGTTTTATTTCTCCTGCCGACCTGCTATCACCACGCTCATGACAGCAGAGCAAAATCCCAAGACCAGCACACGTCGCGGACGCCCTCGACGCGAGGACGAAGGCGAAGTTACCTCTCGCATCCTTGCCGCTGCGACCGATCTATTTCTGAGAGACGGAGTGGCGGTGACAAGTTGTGAAGCCGTCGTTGCACAGGCGCAGGTCGGCAAGGCCAGCCTTTATGCACGCTACGCGGGCAAAGATGCGCTTTTCACTGCAGTCGTCCGGCATGCTGTCGACAGCAGTGCGCTCTCCATGCATGCACCTACCCTACCAGATGGCACGTTAAGGGATCGACTTGCGACCGTGGGCAAGGCGGTGCTGACGCAGGCCATATCTCCAATTCCACTCGCCTTGATGCGTCTCTTTCTGACAGAGGCGCGTCGCTTTCCAGACCTCATCGCCGAGGTGGATGGCATGGCGCGATCTCGGGTGGTCGACATCGTCGCGCGTGCGGTGACGTCAAGCCATCAAGATTACGGGCCCTCGGACCAGGCGGTGTTCGTTGCTGAACGCTTTCTCGACCTGACATTCGCACCGATCATGCTGGCCGCACTGACTGGGCGCGACGCCGGGATGTCCGCGTCTGCCATCGAAAGCATGATCGCATTTGCCCTCGACACGTTGGACCAAAATGGGCTGCTGCAAGAGGTAAGTTGAGATCCCTTCAAACGCCCAATAGACCCACCCCTAGTCCAGCCGTGGCCCTTGGTCATGGACTCAGCACCAACAGTTGCGCCAGGCACGTCACGAAATGGCGCGATCCTTAAGACCGCAGTTGTTCGGTTTATTGCAAAAAATCGGTCAGATCGGCTCTCGCTGCGTTGCATTCGTTCAGCGTGCTGGCCTCCACCGGGCCAATATGAAGGTCAGCTCCCAGCTTCCCCACATATTCACCTTGCTATCGCAGCAAAGGCCCGGTTCCCGCCCATTTTGTTGAAAAACTCCGAAATTCAGACAACACGATTTCCGGGCCAAAGCCCATCAAGCCAAGAAGTCAGAGTAGATCGTTCGTCAGGTTGCGAGAGCTGGCACATGAGCGGCGAAAGGCTAATCTGGCCGAACCTCTCGCCAGCAAAAGCTAGTCGACCTGTACGGCGAAAACTATCATCGAACAGTGCCGAAAACAGAGTTGTTCAACACAATCCGCCCAATGTGTCAGTAACTCCACTATCCTGAGGCCCGTTGCGCCCAGCTCGTAACCTTGCTTTCAACCCAGAAGCCGATAACAGTCAGACTGAATGAGATGGGAGGCATTCATATGATGAAATACATTGTCGGTCTTGGCGTTCTGGGATTGGCTGTGGTCGGCTACTTCGTGCTGGTTCCCGAAGGAAGGCCACCCGCATCGCCAACCGCGAATATTGAAGCAATAGCCATCCCTGAACCAGTGCCGCCCGCCGAGCCGGCCGCGCTCGGTGCGCCTGACGAGGAGGCATTTCTGGAGGAGGTGGCAGCCAACGCGCGGGAAGGTCTGCCGACGGCGGTGACGGATACGTTGACGCTCAACGACGCTTTCTTCCTGCCGCGCATGCGCATTATGGAGTATGTATACGTGACAAGCTCCTCGTATTCGCGCGCCACTGCCATCGACACGCGAAGCATGATAGAATCGCGTGCCGAGGTGATCTGCCTTGATGGCCGGGAGATGTTCGAGATGGGCGTGACTCTGCGCAACAGCTTTTTCGATGGCGACGGGGATATGTTCCAGCGTGTCTATCTGCTGGCTGAGGATTGTCGCGCCTTCTACTAGATTTCGTTTGTCTGTCCGCCAAATTCCTCATGTTTTGGGCTCCAGAAAGGATGCGTCGATCTTGGACCCGGCGCACCCGCAGAAGGCCGTGTATTCGGATAACGCGGGTCATGTATTTGGATAACATCCCCTATTGAGCTAGCCTGGTTTCAATTGTGCTCGTTTGATGCGCCACATGGTGTTTTCAAGAAAAGCGCGTCCGCGTTTTGGCCGGCTGTTCAACCCGCACCACGTTGATCACGGTCGGTCCAACCGAAAGCAAAGGAATACACAATGTCTCATTCACCGCTCAAGACCACGACAGCGCTTGTCGCCAGCTTGTCGTTGCTGTTGCCGCACCCTGCGATTGTCACTGGAGCGTGGGCGCAGGACGCCGAGCTGCTCTGCCTCGACGAGAGCAAACCACCCTGCCCGGAAGGGGAGCCGGAAGAAGGTTCGACCCTGGAGGAACGGGCAGAGTTCAAGGCAACAGAGGCGGAAGAGGCTGCAAGGCTGCTGGCGGACGATGCAGCAGAAGCGGAGGCCGCGATGCAGGCGGTAGAGGACGTGGCTGCTTCTGAGGCCGAAGCAGAGGCGGCAGCCGAAGCGGAAGCCGAGGCGCAGGCAGAAGCAAGCGCGGCTGCTGCTGAGGCGGAGGCACAGGCGACAGAGGACGCGGCTGCCGCTGAGGCAGAGGTGGCGGCACAATTGGAAGTCGAGGCGCAAGCGGCAGAGGCTGCGGCGGAAGCAGAAGCAGAGGCGGCAGCACAAGCGGAGGCCGAGGCGCAGGCGACAGAAGACGCGGCTGCCGCTGAGGCAGAGGCGGCAGCACAAGCGGGGGCCGAGGAGCAGGCGGCAGAAGACGCAGCTGCCGCTGAGGCAGAGGCGGCGGCACAATTGGAAGTCGAGGCGCAAGCGGCAGAGGATGCGGCTGCGGCGGAGGCAGAAGCAGAGGCGGCAGCACAAGCGGAGGCCGAGGCGCAGGCGGTAGAAGACGCGGCTGCCGCTGAGGCAGAGGCGGCAGCAGAAGTGGAAGTTGAGACGCAAGCGGCAGTGGATGCGGCTGCGGCGGAGGCAGAAGCAGAGGCGGCAGCACAAGCGGAGGCCGAGGTGCAGGCGGCAGAGAGCGCAGCTGCCGCAGAGGCTGAAGCAGAGGCGACACCAGAAGCGACACCAGAAGCGGAAGCGGAAGCTGAGGATCAGCTCACAGAAGAAGAAGCCGAGGAAATGGCTCAGGAAGATCCGACCGTGGCCGAAGAGGGCGAGACGCCAATCGCAGCCACACAGGAGGCAACGGCGCAACCTGTAGATGTGGTCGAGGAAACCCTGGATGCGGAGTCTGTCCGCACCAGTGAGGAAGATTTCGAAACCGCTGTCGATGGTACGACCGAAACCCCAGCGCAGGACAGCGGGCTAAGCACCATCGAGAAGGCGCTATTGCTGGGCCTTGGTGCCGTTGCCGTCGGTTCGTTGCTGCGAAATGGCGACCGCGTGGTGGAGAATACCGGCGACCGCGTTGTCGTCGAAGGTTCGAGGGGGCTTTCCATTTACAAAGACGACGACGCGTTGTTGCGCCAACCCGGGGCGAACATCCGCAACGAGACCTTTTCTGACGGTTCCACCCGTAATACGCTTGATCGGGTTGACGGGTCTCAGGTGGTGACAATTCGTGATGTCCGCGGGCGGGTCCTGCGCCGTGTCGTAATCTATCCTGATGGTACGCGGTACGAACTCTTCGACGACCTTGAACCGGCACCGGCGGTCAATGTGCGCCAATTGCAGGAAACGCGCCCAGCCCCTCGCAGGCTATCGGTGGCAACGAGCGATAGAGATGCCTTGCGTGCGGCGATTGGGGAAGAAATGGCCTATGATGCGGGCCGGACGTTCAGCCTGCGCCAGATCCGCGAAATCGAGCAGGTGCGCAGCCTCGTTCCGGCGATTGATCTTGATACGGTAACGTTTGCGACAGGCTCTGCCGCAATCCCGGCAGGACAGGACCGTAGCCTCGTGATGCTCGGGATTGTGATCGAGGAACAGCTGTTCGAGAACCCGCGCGAGGTGTTTCTGATCGAGGGACATACCGATGCGGTGGGAAGCGCAAGCTATAACCTTGCCCTGTCAGACCGGCGCGCGGAATCGGTGGCGCTCGCCCTGACCGAAGCATTCCGTATTCCGCCTGAAAACCTGATCGTTCAGGGCTATGGAGAAGCGTTCCTGAAAGTGGAGACGCAGTCTGCGGAAGAAAGCAACCGCCGCGCGACGGTGCGCCGCATTACCCCGCTGCTGCGACAGATTGTGGCGAACTGAAACGTACCCTTCAGGAACTGGTTTTCGGTCAAAGTGGCTTCCTCAAACTGGCTCAGGTGGCTTCCCCCGAGGAATCCACCTGAACCAGAGGGGTTTCCGCTTAACACACTGATATCGTGTACGAAAGTACACCCCGCGCCGGTGAACGTAAGCGCTACTGCGCTACCGTAGCGAACTTGTTAACCCAGAACCGTCAACAATCGGCTGTCAAAGAGAACTGAAAAATCCAGTTGCTAGGTGTTCATTCCCGGCATCTTGTGGATCGGGTCGAGGATGAATCGATCCGGCTCTGATGTCCCGATCTTGCAGATGTACTCGTAGGCCTTCGGAGTGCTGACTGCGCATCTGGCGCACGCCGCAATAGCCAGAAGATATTGCTCTCTATTTGCAACATGTGCGGGCACGGCAACTGAAATTTCTACGCATTGCGGTAGGATGGCGGGCTGAGCTGCATCCGTGATGCCCGCACAACTCAATGTTTGTTGACTTGTGACATGCAACCTGTGAGAGCGTATGCAACTTATGCGTGTGGCGCGTGAATTGCGCGTGAGATCGACTCAGAAAGTAGCGAGCAGATGGTCAAGATCGATGAAGCTTTGCGACTCGATGCACTTCATCAACTCAAGCTGCTCGACACAATTTCGAGTGATAGCTTTGATCGCATCACGCGGATGGCGAGCCAGATTTTCAACCTTCCCGTTGCTGCGATCTCGCTGACCGACAGTGACCGTCAGTGGTTTAAATCCCGGGTTGGGATCGACCACAGCTCTATTCCCCGAGAAAAGGCACCCTGTGGAGAAGTGGCTGACAGCCGGCAGTTTCTGGTTATCCGCGACTTTTCCACGGATACGTACTATGCCGACAGCCCTCTCGGCCAGAACGGGACGCGCTTTTATGCGGGCGCTCCGCTAATCACCCGTGACGGCTTCGGCCTCGGCTCCTTGTGTGTTCTTGGCAGGGAACCGCGAGATATCACCAAAGCAGAGGTGGCGGCCCTGAAGGATCTGGCCGCGATGGTTATGGCACAGATCGAGCTGCATCATGCCTTCGGGCGTGTTGATCCGGTCAGCGGGCTGCCCAATCGAAACCAGTTCCTTGAAGACATGGCTGATCTTGCAAACGCGCCTGAGTCGGCAGAGCGGGTTGCGTTTTTGCTGGATCTCCTCAGCCTTGAACAGATCAGCGATTATGTGCGCGTCATGGGGCCGGGCCGCGTCGACGAACTGGTCAGAAAAGCGGTTCTCGAAATACGCCGTAGCGTTGCTCCGGGCGAGGCAGTCTACCATGTTGGCACGGCGCAATTTGTCCTGCTCGCACAACCGGGTGCGACACCGGAGAGTTTTGTCAAAGTTGTCCATGAATACCGTCGCAGCTCGCCCGCAGGAGATGGATCACCAGCCGACGGTGCTATCGGGATCGTGAGCTTCAAGCCGCATGAAAGAACTCCACGTGACCTGTTGCGCGCTTTGCACAGCGCTGCTCAGGATGCCAGGAACTCGCCGGACCTCATCAGCGTATATTCACACGCGGCCGACCGCATCTACCAGCGGCGTTATCATTTGCTGGAGGATTTCGCCACGGCGCTGGAATCGCCTGATCAGCTTCGGCTGGTCTATCAGCCCCGCATCGACCTGATGTCCGGGAAATGTCTGGGGGCCGAGGCTTTGCTGAGGTGGGAACATCCGGTGCTTGGCAACATTCCGCCAGACGATTTCATTCCGATGACAGAGCGTTCGTCACGTGCATCGGCTTTGACGGCCTATGTGCTGGGCGCTGCGATCCGACAGATGCGCGACTGGCAGGAGGCCGGACTTTTGCTGACCATTTCGGTGAACATTTCTGCGTCAAACCTGGCCGAAACCGATTTCGTGGACACTCTCGCAGCCGCGGTCAGACATCACGAGATACCATTTGAACGTCTGGAACTGGAAGTCACCGAAAGTGCTATCATGCATAATCCGGCCTATGCGCTGGCACAATTGCAGAAACTGTCGGACCTGGGCGTCCGCGTGGCCATCGACGATTTCGGAACCGGTCACAGCAGCCTTGCCTATCTTCGGAAGCTTCCGGCTGATGTCGTGAAGATCGACAAGAGCTTCGTAACGCACATAGGCAAGAGCGCGCAGGATCAGGCGCTGGTCCGCTCTATGGTCAAGCTGTCGCAGGAGTTGGGATACCGTGTGGTCGCCGAGGGTGTGGAGTCTGCCCAAATCGCGATGCTGCTGCGCGAGATGGGATGCGAGGAGGCGCAGGGCTACTATTTTGCGCGCCCGTTGGAGGCGGTACAGTTTCTTGGTTGGCTTCACGCGCCAGAAACAGGGGGGGGCGGGCAACGGCGGCTCCGTTCGCCCCGCTGCCTGTCATGGTGCACATGGCGTCGAGCAACTTTAGCCACATGCCGCAGTTGAAATGCCGCCCAGTCAGCACTTCGCCAGTTGCGTCGGTCAATCGGATGACTTCCGCGCAACGAGCACATTCTCCGTGCCGCTTCTTACCTGCCCGGCGCAACAATTTCCCGGTTGCTGTGGCTTGCCGAGGGGGCTGAATGGCACAAGACCGATGCCAAGGTCCTCCCAAAACGGACAGAATGTTCGCCTCTGGATCCCGAGTCCATAAGGAGTATTCGCTTTGAATAGTTGCAACCGGCTGCACCGCATGTGCCAGACGGATCGTCTCCGACATTCCAAAATAACGCACTTTACCCTGAGTGATCAGTTCCCTGACCGTGCCAGAGACGTCCTCAATCAGCACATCTGGGTCGACACGGTGCTGGTAATAGAGGTCGAGATGATCGGTCCCGGGGCGCTGTAAACTGCCGTCGAATGCCCGTTTGATCTGGTCCGGTTTACTGTTCAACCCATCCACGATGTTCACCGGTCCGCCGGTCGATATCCCAGTCGAACTTGGTGGCGATGATGACCTTGTCACGCATGCCGACGAATGCTTCACCGATCATTTCCTCATTGGCCCATAGACCTAAGCCGCGTCGAAGAAATTCATCCCGTGTTCGACTGCGGCGCAAAGTAGGGCAATCATCGCCGGTCGGTCGGGGATGTCACGGGACTTGCCATAACCCATAGCGCCGAGCGACAACCCAGAGACTTCAAGACCTTGACCTAACTTGCGGGTTTGCACGGTATAGTTCTTTCGTTTAGTTCAGTGGAGCGAGCGAGAATGCTCGCTCAACAACCGGCAGGCAAAATTGGTTCGTCAGGCATCCGACGCTGACCGGAGAGCTGATTTTCTAGGTGGCCTTTAGAGTTCCTGTGCCGTTGGCCGAAACAGAATCTCGTTGATATCGACATCTTCGGGCTGGCTGATGGCAAAGTCCACCAGTCGCGCGAATGTCGCGGCGGGAATACCGACTTGGCCGACATAATCCTGATTGGCCTTTTGCAAATCCTTTTCGGTTATGTGGTCAAGCAATTCGGTTTTGACCGCGCCGGGCGAAATGATCGTGGTGCGGATGTTATAGGGCTTCACTTCTTGGCGCAGCCCTTCGCTGATCACGCGCACGCCGTATTTTGTTGCGGAATAGACTGCGGAGCCAGCAAACACTTTGTGGCCCGCGACAGATGACAGGTTGATGATGTGACCCGACTTCTGGTCTTTCATATAGGGCAGGGCCGCCGCGATGCCATAAAGCACACCTTTGAGATTGACGTCGATCATCTGGTCCCATTCATCGACCCTGAGACGGTCAAGCGGGGACAGCGGCATCACCCCGGCGTTGTTGATCAGCACGTCGATGCGGCCATAGGTTTTGACCGCCGTATCCACCAGCCGTTGCTGATCTGCAGGTTTTGTGACGTCGGTCACGACGGCAATGGCTTTGCCACCCGCCTTGATGATATCGGCTGCAAGTGCTTCCAGCCGCTCTGCGCGCCGGGCACCCAGCACGATGCTGGCGCCTTTGGCCGCAAGATGGCGCGCTGCGGCTTCGCCCATGCCACTGGACGCGCCTGTGATGACGATGACTTTTCCGGTTATGTTGTCGGTCATGTTGTTCTCCTTTGATGGTGGCTGCGAAGCTCACTCCGTTTTGGTTAATGTGACTGTGATGTCGCCGGGCCTGTCGAAGATCGACACATCGCTTATGATCTGTCCCAGAATGATGATCCCGGGCGATGGGACGCTGCCAGCGCTGTAGTAAATCACGAGGTCATTGCTGTTCCACAGGCCAAGCGTGCCTGTCGCGAAATCGCGTTGTCGCGGCAATGCCGGCAATTCCGGCAAGGCAGATGGCAGGAACCCGGTCTTTTCCTGACGCAGATGGTCGCGCATGTCGATGGTCAGCGGCAGCATATCCCGCAGTGCATCGGCGGCAACGTTGTCGGCAAGCGTAGCGGTCACACTGCCCCAGTCGGACGAGATCTGAATTTCTTGTTGTGCCATGACAGCAGATCCTGACATTCCAAGGGCGAGGCTGGCAGCGCCCAATGTTGATTTCCACATCTTACAATCCTTTCAGCGTAAAGGGGCGGGATCGGTCTGCTGCTGAAGGCAAACCCAGCCCGCCGCGTTTCAGGCCGCGAGATGTTCGCCAAAAAAGGCGGCCAGCCGGGCGACAAAGAAAGACTGCACCTGTTTGCGGTCGATGTTCCGGGTCAGTCCGGCAATCGTCAGGCTGGTGATCACCGCGAACAAGCCGGAGATCGAGATCACCTGGCCTGCCTGCCCTTCGCTGATGCCAAGCTCACCTGCGATGGGCGTCAGCAGGCTGACGGGCATGAATTCCGACGCAATCAGGACAGCGACGCAAAGTGCCATCGACATGACCGCACCCCATGCGGCGCGTGTGTCGGTGATGACGGATGACAGGGTCGTGGACATTTTGCGCCTCGCTTGTGACGAAAGAGCCAACTTTCGATAAGCAAGACATAGCAGCCAGAGGACAAATGGATTAGACAGAGAAATGCGATTGCATTAATCGATCAGAGGCATGAATGTGCCAAAGGTCAGGGGGCTGCACATGGCAAGAGGGCAGTTCAACGATCTGCTATGGTTTCTGGCCGTCGCTGAAGAGCGCAGCTTTACCCGCGCAGCGGCCAAGCTTGGCATTGCGCAGTCGACCCTTAGTCACACGATCAAGCGGCTGGAGGCGCAGATGGGTATTCGCCTGTTGACCCGCACGACCCGCAGCGTGGCACCAACAGAGGCAGGAGAGCGTCTGCGCCTGACGCTCGCGCCCCGCGTTGAAGAGATCGAGGCGGAAATTGCATCACTGACAGAATTCCGCGACAAGCCCGCTGGAACAGTGCGCATCACGCTGTCTGATCATGCGCTGCAGGGCTACGTCTGGCCCAGATTGCAGCCTGTGCTGATCGACTATCCTGACATCAAACTTGAGCTGAACATCGACAATGGATTTCGCAATATTGTCGAAGACGGTTTCGACGCGGGCATCCGGCTGGGTGAAAGTGTCGAAAAGGACATGATCGCGGTGCGGATCGGTCCGGACTGGCGATTGGTGGCGGTGGCGTCCCCTGCCTATCTTGAAACCCATCCCGTGCCGCTTCACCCACAAGAGTTGATCCGCCACAATTGCATCAATCACCGACACCTCAAGGCAGGCAGTCTTTATGCGTGGGAATTCGCGCGGAACGGTCAGGATCTGCGCGTGCGCGTCGATGGCCAGCTTGCCTTCACGTCTTCGAACGCGATCATGGATGCAGCGCTTAGTGGCTATGGCATCGCGTATATCCCCGAGGATATGGTTCTGGATCACATCGCAACGGGTGACCTGATCCAGCTTCTGGATGACTGGTCGCCGTTTTTCTCAGGATATTATATCTATTATCCAAGCCGGCGACAAAACCTGCCGGCATTCCGGGTGATTGTCGATGCACTGCGATACTCGGGGGTATGACAAGAAATGCCCACAAACTGCAAATGCCGCGCGTTTGCGCGAATTGCAGGTTTAGCGATGCCGCCGCAGGGGATTAGCGTGATCGATGGAGGTTGGCTTTGGGCAATGGAGGTTGGCTTTGGGCAGAGCATGGGGAGTGTCATGAACTCTGTGTATCTGGCCCGGTCCATGCGGGTTTCAGATACAGTCACGCGTTGAAGCGTTCGTCGAACATGATAGCGAATTGGTTTCGGGCCGCAAACCATTCCCGGACATTCCGCCCACCTTTCTCGAAATTGCGG
Source organism: Roseicitreum antarcticum (assembly GCF_014681765.1). Classification (GTDB taxonomy): domain Bacteria; phylum Pseudomonadota; class Alphaproteobacteria; order Rhodobacterales; family Rhodobacteraceae; genus Roseicitreum; species Roseicitreum antarcticum. The sequence goes on along the minus strand of NZ_CP061498.1, from coordinate 1,360,812 downwards.
ATCGCCAGATAGATCAGCTTGGTCGCAGCCTCCTCGGTCGGGAACGAACCACGGGTCTTGATCGATTTGCGGATCACACGGTTCAGGCTTTCGATGGCGTTCGTGGTGTAGATGATCTTGCGGATCGCCGGATCGAAGGCAAAGAACGGGATCACCTCCTGCCATGCCCGCCGCCATGCCGGAGCGATGGAGGCGTATTTCTCGGCCCATTTTTCCTCGAAAGCATCCAGTTCGGCGGCAGCCTGATCGGCGGTTGGAGCGCCGTAAATCAGGCGCAGATCGGCGGCGACTGCCTTGCGATCCTTCCAGGCGCAGAAATTCAGGGAATGGCGCACCAGATGAACGATGCACGTCTGGACTGTGGCATCGGGAAAGGCGGCGGTGATCGCTTCCGGGAAGCCTTTGAGGCCATCCACGACGGCAATCAGGATATCCTGGACACCCCGGTTCTTGAGTTCGTTCATCACCGACAGCCAGAATTTGGCCCCTTCGTTCTCGGCAATCCACAGGCCCAGAACCTCGCGAACACCGTCCCGTGAGACGCCCAGGGCAACATACACGGCCTTGTTCTTCACCATGCGGCTATCAGCATCGCGGATCTTCACCCGGAGCGCGTCGAAAATGACGATGGGATACATTCGGTCCAGCGCCCGGTGCATTCCGCCTCGTCCAGCACGGCGTCGGTGACGCGGCTGATCAGGTCAGGCGAGACCTGAAGGCCATAGACGTCCTCGAGATGGGCGCGGATATCACGCACCGTCAGACCGGCGGCGTAGAGCCCGATGATCTTGTCGTCCATCCCATCGATCCGGGTCTGGCCCTTCTTCACCAGTTCAGGCTCGAAGCTGCCGTCCCGGTCACGCGGCACGGCAATCGGCAGTTCGCCGTCTTGGCCTTTTAGTCTCTTGGCGGATGAGCCGTTGCGGCGGTTAACCTGATCGGGCGGCGCCTCCTTGCCGTCCTCATAGCCCAGGTGCGCGGTCAGTTCGGCGCCCAGCATCCGCTCCATCAGCTTGATCTTCAGCTCTTTCATCAAGCCGTTATTGCCAAGCAAATCTTCAGGCCGCTCGCAGCCCTTCAGAAGTTCGTCCAGCAGTTCCTTGGAAATCGTCATCGTCCTTGCTCCTCTCAGGAAGCATGGACCAGATCCCAGTTACACAGAAGATCGGACACTCTCAGAGCATGTCGAAAGCGGCGACCACATCGGCAAGTTTGCGCCGCCTGTTCCGTGGGTCAGAAACCGGAACACCATCTGTTCCAGGCCTATGCGCTTCGACATGATCTGCGAGGCCAACGGGATCGAAGACCGCCTGACGAAGCCCAACCACCCGTGGACCGATGGTCAGGTGGGGCGGATGAACCGCACCATCAAAGACGCCACCGTCAAGCGCTTCCATTACGATGACCACAATCAGTTCCGCACCCATCTCGCCGACTTCATGGCCGCCTACAACTTCACGCGCAGGCTTAAGACCCTCGGCGGCCTCACGCCCTACGCGTACATCTGCAAGATCTGGACATCAGAGCCGGATCGATTCATCCTCGACCCGATCCACAAGATGCCGGGAATGAACTCCTAAGCTCGACGAATGAGAGAGTTATTCTACCCCTTCTTAATTGGAGTGAGATTGATGATTTTGCCCAAGAATGCTCATGACCCGTGCGGGAGGCTGTCACCGCACAATGCGGCAAACTGTAATGGGCTATATTCTGCAAGAATTGATGATGCGGGGATGCAGGCAGCGATGCAGCCCTGGATCGAGATGGAGTGCTTTCAGCTCAGTCCGGGTCAACAGGTTGCCGAACTTCAAAGCCTTGACCTGAGCACCCAGCAGATCGTGCGTGAGCGCCAACACGCTGCTGTTCAGAAATTGGGAGCGACGCCGAGCAATCTATGCACCCTCTCGTATTGCACCCCAGAGCCCGGCTTGCGGTTTTCGGATCACCGCGGGGCTAGGGAGGCGGAGATATTCCTGATGCCCGAGAATACGGAATTTGATATTTTCGTTCCAGAAGGCGCACAGACCACCTACATCAGCCTCGATCAGGAGGCATTCCTGCAGGCCGCGCGGGCTTTAAATCCGCGCCACTGGGAGAACATGCCCCAGCAAGTGTCGACGTTCAGTACTGTATATCAGGCGGCATTCGAAAAATTAGTGAGTGGCTGGTTCGTTTCGACGAACACTGCAGCGGCAAGCGGGTGCCCACCGGATACCCGGTTTCTAGGGAGAGAAATATTTCAGGCAGTGCTTTATCTGGTCAACGCAGCAACGCCAGATGACTCCACACCGCCTTCCGGAGGGCGGGCATATCACATCTGTCGCAAGGCTCAGGCATTTGTTGAGGACCGGATTGATGCAGAAAATCTGCCCAGTGTCGCTGATCTCTGCGCCGCTACTGGTGTGTCAGAGCGCAGCTTGCAATATGCTTTTCGCGATTATGTCGGCATGTCGCCGTTGGCTTACCTCAAGGTGCGCCGTATGAATGAAGTGCGGACGGTATTGCTGCATAATGAGCCCGAGGCGACGTCGGTTACAGATATAGCAATGCAATTTGGTTTCGGGCATCTTGGTCGTTTTGCAGGTGATTACAAGCGCCTGTTCGGCGAAACGCCCTCGACCACGCTGGCCAGCTGAATGCCTTGTAGCCTACCGAACACAGGTCATTTTTGCGGTTATCGGATAGCGGTTGAAGTTTGCGCAGCTTAATATTCGACAGTATAACTCGAAATCGAGCGGCTTCGACGACATTATTTTTGGGCGCCATGGAGGCAAAGCTGATGCCTGGAACATGGCCCCGACAATCTGCTCTGCAGTATAAAACGGCTATTTTGAGCATCACCATTTCGGCCGGGCTGGTTGCGTCTGCTGTGCAAGCGCAACCGACGAATATCTCAGACCACCTTGAAAACATTCGTACCGCTTACATCATGCCAGCGCTGACCGCCGCTTTCGTTCAGGACGGCACAGATATCGCCGCGGCAGCAGTGGGCACCCGAACCGAGGTTCTGGGCCAGATATTGATCACGACCTCATCAACTGGCCGTACAGTAACGCGGCAAACTTTTTGATCATCGGAGAAATCTATGCGTAAAGACTGCTCAGAAACAACCGTAAGCCGACGTGGCCTGCTTGCAGGTGGCCTTGCTATCGCGACTACCGGTGCAATGGTAACGCCTGCTGCTGCGCAGACTGAAGAAGCAGCGCCTGTTTCTCCTGATGACGCCCTTCAACGCCTGATCGAGGGCAATGCGCGTTATGTCGCCAACAAGCCAATCAACACCGACCATTCGGTGGGCCGGGTCGAGCGGGCGGCAGGGCAACAGCCCTTCGCCGCCGTCGTCTGCTGCTCGGACTCTCGCGTGGCGCCGGAGTTGGTATTTGATCAGGGTCCGGGGGCGCTGTTCGTCGTGCGTGTGGCCGGCAATTTCATTAACGAAGATGGCCTCGCCAGCCTGGAGTTCGGCGCTGCGGTGCTCGGGCTGAAACTGATTGTTGTGCTGGGGCACAGCTCTTGTGGGGCGGTCAGGGCAACAATTTCTTCAATCCAGGACAACATCCTTCCGCCTGGACACTTGCCGAGCCTGGTAAACGCCATCCGCCCGGCGGTCTACGACGCAATGAAGGACGATCCAACCGATCTGATGACAGCGGCAACTGCGCAGAATGCGGTCAACAACGCCGAATACGCGATGTCCTCTGGTCCTATCCTGTCGCAGCTGCATGCCGAGGGAAAGCTGAAGTCGGTGGCCGGCATTTATGAGATCGGTACAGGAGAAGTGTCTCTTCTTTGACGACAGCAAGCCGTCTTTACTTGGGCGATGCATGAAAACGACAACGTTGAAAACAAGCCGCCTCATTAGGGTGCCAACCCGAGAGAAACAATCTGACGAGGCTCAGAGCGTTTTCTTGCACCGGTTCACTACGATTTTAACTGCGAGGTTGCGATGCAGATCAGTTTAGCGTCGATTTCAGCCGCTCTCTTGCTATTGGCCGGGGCAGACGCTGCCCAGAGTGAGACACTGGAGTTGGCAGAATTTGATGCACTCAGAGCCATTGCGCAGGATCAGTTTGACAGCCACAAGCTGAACTCACTTATCTATCAAGTGCGTATAGATGGCGAAGATGTGCTGACCGAGGCGCTCGGCCACGCGATGACCGGCGTGCCAGCGACGCCGGACGGCCAATTTCGCAACGGGGCCGTTGCTTTGGCCTATGTCGCCGCAGTGGCGCTGCGCCTTGCCGAAGAAGGTTTGCTTGATCTCAACGAGCCAATCGCGCGCTGGCTGCCAGAACTGCCCGGAGGTGACACGGCAACAGTGCGCATGCTCGCCGATATGACTGCAGGCTACCCTGACCATGTTGCCAACGAAGCGGGCTTTGTCGAGCCGTTCCTTGCGAACCCATTCTTGGAATGGACGCCAGATGAGCTCATCGCCGTCAGTCTGTCCACGCCGCGTCTTTTTGAGCCTGGTACCAACTGGGATTACTCGCATAGCGGCTACGTCATTCTGGGGCAGGTGCTGCAAGCCGCGACCGGGCAGCCGCTGCATGACATGATGGAGCAGTATGTCCTCGGGCCGCTTGAGTTGACCCGGACGTTCGGGTTCGACACTGCTGAAATCCCCGGCTCGGTCATCCACGGATTTACAGGCGAGAGAGGGGTTTGGGAGGACGCGACCTTCTGGAACCCGTCCTGGACGCTCCCGAGTGGCGCGATACAGGTCACCACAATCTCTGACATGGCACGCAGTTTTGATGCGATTGTAGGGCATGACGGGTTCCTTTCCTCGCAGTCGCGTGAGCAGATGATCACGCCGTTTCTGATCGGTTTTGGCGCTCCGCTGCCGGGGTGTCCAAGTTGTCACGAAATGACGGAAGAATTCAGCTACGGTCTGGGTGTAATGTTGCAGGGGGACTGGGTGTTTCAGACACCGTCCTTTGGTGGCTATGCATCCTCCGTCGGCACGCTGCCAGAAGAGCGTTCCGACAAAGGACGGATTACGATAGCTGTCGCCGTGACCTACACTGCGGCATCAACTCAGGACTGGACCATCGGACCGGCAAATCGGGCGGATGAGACAGCACGGTTAATGGCGGCCCTCATTCACCCTCAGAACCGGCCGCCGATGCGGTAGGAATGGTTCGCGATAGCTTTTAAAGCGACGGATACTCAACGCCTCTTTCCGGGGAAAATCGGATGAGGCAGCATGTCGCTTTCGACTTGGTTCGATCCTGAAACCGTCTGCATGCCGCCGCCGGATGGCAAACGCGGTGAACCCTTTATATTTTTGTTTAATTACAACAATATGCAACACTAAACTCTAGACGATACGCGCAGAAAATGTAATCGGACGAGGGAACAGACGCATGACAACGATCCGAACCCAATACAAAAGGGCCAGCCGACATCGGCCCGGACTGTCGATTTGCGCCATGATCTTTGCCCTCGCTGTCTCCGTTCCAGCACACGCTCAGGATCAGGTGCTGCAGTCCTGCGTGACTGATCCGGCCGTTGTGACGGCGCGCGCGGCTACCACGCCACCCGACACGCCGCTGCCCGTTGCGCTGGTCCGCACCCTCGACACGGCCGTACGCGAGGCACTGGACGGGGCTGCCGCGTCGGGGATCATTGCCGGCGTCGTCACACCCGAGGGAAGCTGGCGCGGTGCTTGGGGCGTCGCGGACCCCGAAACCGGTGCCGTGATGGAAGTCGGCATGCACACGCGGATCGGTTCGGTCACCAAAACGTTCACCGGTACCGCTCTGATGCAGCTGGCCGAGGCCGGCAAGCTGTCTCTCGAGGATTCGATTGACCAGTATGTGCCAGGTGTGCCCAACGGCGACGTCATCACTCTGCGCCATCTGGCCAACATGACCAGCGGCCTGCCGAGTTATACCCAGGCAGAGCCTTTCCTCGACCAGTTCTTTGCAGACCCCAGCTTGCACTATACGCCGCAGAATCTGCTCGACTTTGCTTTGTCCGGCTCGCCGATCTTTGCCCCGGGGGCGCGGTTCGACTATTCGAACACGAACACCGTGCTGCTGGGCCTCGTTATCGAACAGGTGACCGGACAGGATATAGACACCGCCTTTAATTCGATGATTTTGGAACCTTTGGGCCTGACAGAGACCACCGGACCCGACGGCGCCGCCGACCTGCCTGAGCCTTACTCGCAGGGCCTTACCTTACAGGGCGATGCTGCCACTCCCGAGGCACCTTCGAACGCGACGCATTGGGACCCTTCTTGGGCGTGGGCCGCGGGCGGAATTATCTCAACCCTCGACGACCTGCTGGTGTATGGCCGCGCCCTTGGCACGGGCAAGGATCTGCTGGGCGCCGAAGCACAGCAGGAGCGCCTGCGATCCTTCCCCGAGCCGGCGGGCTATGGCATAGCCATGGGATGCGTCAACGGCTGGATCGGTCACACGGGCGAACTGCCGGGCTACAACACGACCGTTTTCTACGATACGACGACGGACACAACAGTGGTGGTGCAGGCCAACAGCGACATCCCCTCGGGCGATTGCGGGGATGAGGACGTGCTCCCGGATAACCCCGGTGAGCTTGCATGCAACGCGCCAGCAAGTCGCGTGTTCGATGCGCTGTCTGTTGCACTGGGGCATCCCTTCTCGATGACACCGACAGCACCGGCAGAGTGAGCGCGTTGATATAATGCTGTCCCCCCACCCTGCGCGTCACCCGCCCGATGCTGGAAGAGGCCAGCAGTGGCCGCACCGATGAAGGCCCGATGATCGCACGCCATGCCCTTGGCCGCGCGTTCGCAACGGTCAGTTTATGGGTCTCGTAATAGTGGCGATCCATGTCAGAGACCGAAAGTTCAACTATATGAATGGTGGCGTGTTACGCCATGATCTGTTCCGAGCCTCCAAGGATCGGGATGCCTACCCTGTCTGGTGACACTGTGAAACAGATATAGGGCAACCGCGCGGCCTGCGCGCGATTGCCCATGTTGCTCTGACAATTGTATGGTAGCGACGTCGGAGCGTTCGTCAGACGTAGAAGTCCAGCTCTTCCTGTGCTTTGAGCAGATCCCGCAATTTGATGGGATCGTCCCCAGCGAAGAACAGCAAGCCCCAGTGCGTGCCAAACGCAGACCGATCCGGCACTGTTTCCTCTGCTGGCGCGATCAGCTCGTGAGACTCGAAATACGGGTGGTCAGTTGTTTCTTTAGGCATTTCCAGTTTGCTCACCACGCGACGCCGTGGGTAGACACCGAAACACCCTGCGTAGCATTTTGCGTCCTCCACCGCGCGGGGGAAGAATTTATCCACCTCTTCCTTGGTGCTCTTGGGATCGAACACCAGAATCGAAGCCTGGTAGGCGCTGAACCCGTAGGCGCGCTCGATCAACTCGAACGCCTTAAACCCGGGCGGACGGTAGGCAACCTCGCCAAAGTACATTTCACCATCGGAGGTCACGAAATACTCCGGGTGAATCTGACCAAATTTGATATCAAAAGTTTTGATAAGTTTCTCGATCTGCTTGGTAATCTCATTGCGCCAGCTTTCCAATTCCTTGGTGGCGGGCACAAAGACCGAATAGCCGAGCGTCACATACTCGGAGATGTTCAGAAATTTAATCTCACCGTCGTGAATCCAAGCTTCGACAGCGAATTCCCAACCGTCAAGGTGACTTTCCATAAGCAGCGGATACTCTTCAAGTGGAATCTTGTCGATATCTTCAATGTCACGGATCATGCGGTGCCCCAGGCAGCCGGCTTTGTCGAAGGCTTTGACGTGAATAGGGTCATCAGGGTCGCCGTCGAGCTTAAGCAGCGTCTGATTGACGCGCTTCATAAAGCGAATGACGTCTTCCTTTTCGTGGGCTTCCTCAAAGATCCCGACGCGTATACCCCCCAGCTGGGCGCGACGTTTCATCAATGCCTTGTCCCGGAACAGGATGGATTGCCCGTACATGCGCGGCTTGTCCATGAGCACAGAGTTGATCGCGCCTGACCATTCCACTGTCTCTTCGAATAGGGGGATGGCAACATCGACGCCAGCCTCTTTGAGTCGCGTGGCGATCTCCATGGACCGATCATTCAGGCGCGAAAAGTCCCATGGAATATACGGGATATTATTTGCCTCGCAGAAATCTGCGGCCCACTCGGGCGCAACGACCACGTAGCGACGGTCGAATTTCTGAGCAGCTTTAATGGCATTCACGCTCCAGCCCAGCAGTGCAACGTGACCCTTGTTCGAGTCTTTTGGTGTTTCAGTTCCACGTACGGAATCCATCGTCGGATCCGTCCAGCCGGACACCTCTGCGACCGTTGGGACTTCTGCCTTTTTCCCCATAAATACTCTCCTTCTGGGTTGCGCCACAACCTGACTCGTAATCGTTCATGTCAGCTGTGATTGTTCCAATTGTTATGCAAGGTAATGCCGTTGATGCCAATTTTCGAGGAGTTGAAACTATTTTTGGCCAATTTATCTTACCCTTCGACCCAATCATCCCCCAAAAGGTAGCAATAACTTGGTCAAAAGTTGTTTGCCGACGCAGTCAGAGATCAACATGTAAATATCTGATATTAAAGCGAAAAAATGACTTAAGCCAAAAATATTATTCCCGGGGATTGCGGTGATTCAACCAGCGCTTGCTGAAGTTAAATAATTCCGGGTTGAATTAGTGCGGCATAGGTGCTTTGATTTCTCATTAGACATTAAATAGGGGCTCAGCATGAAACTCGCACGAGTTCAAGGCATTATTTGCACCGAGCGTGAAGTGAATGGGCCTGGCTGGACCAGCCGCCGGATGCTGCTGAAAAAAGATGGCATGGGGTTCTCCATGCACGAGACGATCATTCCGGCGGGTGCAGAACTCAATCTTTGGTACAAGCATCATCTTGAGGCAGTGTACTGTGTCTCTGGCAACGGCAGCATTCTGGACAAAGCCACCGGCGAGACCCATGAAATCAGTGATGGCACTCTCTACGCGTTGGGCAAACACGATCAGCACACCCTGCGGGGCGGCACTGAAGACATGCGCCTGATCTGTTCGGTCAACCCACCTGTCACCGGTCGAGAAGTCCATGATGAAGATGGTGCTTACTTGCCGGGTACCCGTGACGCCTGAGCCCGAAATCCGCTGCCGGCGCCAAGTTACCCGTAGATAATATCGAGAGCGAATACGCCCCGGTGATTACTGCAGGTGACAGAAGTTGCGCGTAGCAAACTATAGGAAGCGGACAAAGGCTTGACCAAACCGCCTGACAACATGGAAAGCTGTCCGGACGAATAATGACATGGAGCTTGTCTTGATATGCGTGTTTTCGCCAATCCTGTAGGAGGTGGTTCGCTTTGGTTCGACAATCTGGCTACCGCCGACGGGATTCCAGTTGCGTACGATCCTCAAGCGCGCGCTTTTCTTCCCATGCCGCCGTTTTGCGTGAATCGCGATATCATCGGTTGTAATTGGATTGCACCGGAAGAGGGAGCTTTTTGCCGTTCCTGCGCCATGACTGCAGTGGCGCCAGATGTGTCGATTCCGAATGCCATTCCCAACTGGGCGCAAACCGAGGCGGCGAAGCGGTGGCTTTTGGACAATCTTGGTCGGTGGCATTGGTTTCGCCCCGAAGATCCCGGCGCTCCTCCAAGCTTTCACATGCTGGCTGAAGGTCCGACACCTGTTGCCATGGGGCATGTGGGTGGGGTGGTTACAATCAGCGTGGCCGAGGCTGACGAGGTTTTGCGTACAACCCGACGCGAAGCGCTGGAAGAGCCTTATCGAACCATGATCGGTCATATGCGCCACGAGGTAGCGCACATGCTGTGGTGGCGGCTCAGCCTGCGCGCCGATTTTCTGGAAGCCTTCCGGTCAGTATTCGGAGACGAACGCGCGGATTATGCGGCTGCGCTACAACGCCATTACGGTGACGGACCTCCTGCAGATTGGAAATTGAGCCATTTGACCACATACGCGTCCGCGCATCCTCACGAAGACTGGGCCGAGACCGCCGCCCACCTGTTGCATCTGACTGATATAACCGACAGCGTGATTGCCTCAGGCTTGTCTTCACAGCATTTTCCGTATTCTGGCTGGGATCCCTATTCGGAGCCAAATGCCAACCTGTTGATCCGCGTCGCAGTCTCTGTTGTCACAGGGATCAACCACGCCAATCGCTCCATGGGATTGCCCGACATCTATCCCTTCATGCTTTCAGATGTCGCGCAGCGTAAGCTTGTTTTCGTGCATGAGTGGCTACGCAGAGGGGCTCACGGGAGATAATGAAGTTCGCCTGACCGATAGCTTGCCAAACCAATTCCTGCCTTTGGCCCTTTAGTTTCTTTTGCAGGCCTCGATAAACGCCTTCGACCAGCTGTAATACAGGCTTTGAGCGGTCCCCTCGGCGGCGTAGAACTTGGCCTGGATCGCGGCGAACCCATCCTCGCTGCGCAGCCTGACAACCAGGTCGTTTCCGACATCTTTGGCGTCACGACCATTAGCCTTGGCCCAGTCGGCTCAGGACCAAACAGCTTCGTATTGCTCTGACTGAACAGGGTTGTTCAGGAAGTTGGCCGACGCGAGGCGCTCAAATTAGGTGCCCTTGTCGCGTTCGGTGACGGCAGCATCGCGGTAGAATTGAAGAACTCGATCAACTGCCGTCATGATCACCCCTGACACTAATTTTCATCAACGCAGCGATGAAAACACCGGTGTGCGACCGATAAAATAACAATCATTGCCTCTCATTCGGATGTACACGGCTTGAACTTTTTTTGGAGCAAAGCCCGCTCTTTCGGCATCACCGCAATCACTTCCGTCTGCCGCAGCATCCTGCCCGCCAGCCCATCCCACACCCGTCCCAGCGCCTGCCACCAATCCCCACAGGCGCGCCGAGGACATCTGTTCTGGATGTGGCTGGAGTGCCCCCACTGAAGTGGTCCACCAACTGGGATAGTATTATCCCATTTCAGGAGGACCAGAGATGGCAGGAAAGCGAGACAACCCCGAAGAGATCGTGCTGAAGCTGCGGCAGGTTGAAGTGCTGCAAGGGCAAGGACGTTCGATTGCTGATGCCGTTCGACAGATCGGCGTGACACAACCGACCTATTATCGATGGCGCAAAGAGTATGGTGGCATGAGTCGAGATCAGCTCAAACGGCTGAAGGAGCTGGAGACTGAGAATACCCGGCTTAGGCGTGCCGTGTCGGATCTGACGCTGGACAAGGTGATCCTGACCGAGGCTGCACGGGGAAACTTTTAAGCCCTTCCCGCCGCCGTCGATGTATCGACCATGTGCGGCAGACTCTCAGCTTATCAGAGCGCCGGGTTTGTCGCACATTGGGTCAGCATCGCTCGACACAGCGCAAGGTGCCTCTCGGCCTGCCGGACGAAGAACGGCTGACCGATGACATCATCGCACTGACAGAAGAGTTCGGACGCTATGGATATCGCATGATTACCGGAATGCTGAACAACAGCGGCTGGCATGTAAATCACAAGCGCGTCGAACGGATCTGGCGGCGGAGGGGCTGAAAGTCCCGCAAAAACAACCCAAGAAGGGTCGGCTCTGGCTGAACGATGGGTCGTGTGTTCGGCTGCGACCGGAGCGTCCGAACCATGTCTGGTCCTATGACTTCGTCCAGGATCGAACCCATGACGGGCGGATCTTCCGCACGCTCAACATCATCGACGAGTTCACGAAGGAGGCTCTGGTGATCCGTGTCAAACGCAAGCTCAATTCCGTCGACGTGGTCGACGCCTTGACTGACCTGTTCATCCTGCGCGGTCCGCCGGAATACATAAGGTCAGACAATGGCGCAGAATTCATCGCCAAGAAGGTGCGCGCCTGGATCGGCGCGGTGGGTGCCAAAACTGCCTTCATTGCGCCTGGATCGCCATGGGAAAACGGCTACTGCGAGAGCTTCAACGCCCGATTTCGGGACGAGTTGCTGAACGGCGAGGTCTTCTCATCGCTGCGCGAGGCCCAAATCCTGATCGAGCGATGGCGTCGCCATTACAACACCGTCAGACCACACAGCGCTCTGGGATACCGTCCACCAGCGCCCAAAAGCATCGTCCCAATAGACCAAAGGCCAACCATGCACTAACATTCAAACTGGACCACTCGTTGGGGGCAGACCATGGCCTCCAGATGACCGGGCAGGCTAAGACCTCGACCGTGCGCCATTTGCTGCGTGTCACCACGCGCTCGCTGTCGACCACCACCGTGGTTGACCGCTCACCCTGCTGGTTGGTCTTGGTCGCGACCGGCACGCAGCGCGGCACAGCGCCTAGCATCCAGCCCGGGGTCAGCCCGGCGCGTACCAGTTGCGACAGGCCCGTTGCTGCGGCCATCGATCGGATCGACCAATGGGTGGCATCCTTCGGCGTGCTGTTCAGCGTGCGCTCAATTACCGCGGCAACCTTGTCGTCCGATACGATGCGTGGCCGACCGGGGCGGTATTCGTCGGTCAGACCCTCGGTCCGGTCCTTCACAAACCGCCTGCGCCACTTGCCAACAGTGTGCTCATGCACCCCGAGACGCGCACCAACCTCCTTGCTTTGGAGCCCTTCCGCGCAAAGCAAGATCATCCTGCACCGGTCCGAAAGCGACCGCCCCGCCTTGTGCCTCCGAACCTGTCCTTCGGGGAAGGCGCGCTCATCGTCGCTCAGAACGACCTCGTCTGCCAAAAGCCCCACCATCGCATCATCTCCCGATATACATCAGATTAGTAGTGCGAATTACAGTTCCATGTGATTAGAGAACCCTCGGGCTGCCACGTTTTGAACGTCATCTGCTAATTTTCTCCAACATATTTCCGCGTTAAATGACCACCTCGCGGTCATGGTTTGCGTGCGCCCATTTTGGTGGGATACGCGCCGCTGTTGGGGCAATTGGGAATAACATGCGCGCGCAGGAAGCGCGCCCAGCCTCCTCACGAAACCGTTATCATCCAATCACGCAACTTCCGCGCAACTTCGCTCGTTCTCCCCACATCAGGCCATTCATGGTCGGTTAACTTCTGGAGAGAATTATGAAAAAGCTACTTCTGCCCGCCGCTATCGCAGCCCTGTCGGGCGCCCCGGTTTTCGCGGATACCGCCATCGGCCTGGCCGGTGATCGCAGCCTGGTCAGCATCGACCTTGCCACGGGCCAGGTCACCGGCGTGACCGAGGTGGATTATGACGGGCGTCTGCATGGCATCGACTATCGTCCCGCCACCGACACCCTCATCGGCGTGACCGAAGGTTTCGACGTGGTCAATATCGACCCCGAGACCGGAACATGGGAAGCGCTGGTCACCATGGACACCGAACTGCCGATTGAAGACGGCGCCGTGGTGATCGTCGACATCAACCCTGCCGCCGATGCGCTGCGCTTCATGTCGGGCATCACCAACCACCGGGTCAACCTGACGACCGGTGCCGTGATGGTCGATGGTGATCTCAGCTTCACCGACGGGACCGAAGGCATGCCGATGGTCGGCGGCACCGCATACAGCAACTCGTTCGGCCGTCCCGAGGCGACGGCGATGTATAACATCGACACCGAGCTGCACGCGCTTCTGCGTCAAACCGCGCCGAATGATGGTGACAACACGGTGCTGGGCATGCCCGACGTGATGTTCGAAGGCCCGGTAGCCTTTGACATCGTGACCGACGCCGAAGGTATGAACACCGCCTGGCTGTCGGCCAACGGCATGTTGCACACGATCTCGCTCGAAGACGGTTCGATCACCGAATCGTGGGAGATCGAGGGCCTGGACGTCACCCTGCGTGACATCACCGTGATGACGGCAGCCGACTGAAATACCTGTCGGCTTCGTCGTGGCCGACAGGATGCGCGCGCGCCGGGGGCCACCCCGGCGCGCGTTTGCAGCCTGCCGCTGGGGCAGGGGATGCCTTCCGTGCCGCTCTGTGGAACCGTTTCACACGGCCCCGCGTTGCCTAGGACCTGTCCCAACCCTGAGCCATGATGCAACCTCACAACGCCCCCCCCGCGCCGCAAACTGCAAAGCCCAGGCTCTCGCGCCGCATCCAGCGCAAGTTGCGCGTTGCTGTCGCGGGGGTGCTGGCGACCCTCCTGTTCTGGGTCTATTTCGTGGCCATTCTGCCCTACCGGCGGGAATTGCGGCACCCCGTTCCCTCGGCCTCCCCGGCGAACGATCCGCAATTCGCGCGCGACATGGCTGGCCTCTATGGCAGCCCGATCCTGGAGGGCAACACCCTCGACACCTTGCGCAACGGCGATGCGATTTTTGCGTCCATGCTGGACGGGATCGCGCGGGCTGAGCGCTCCATCACCTTCGAGACGCATATCTACTGGAGCGGAGAGATCGCCGATCGCTTCTGCGATGCGCTGATTGCGCAGGCGCGGGCCGGGGTGACGGTCAAGGTGCTGATCGACTGGTTTGGCGGTCTGCCGATGGAGGATGATCTGATCGACCGGATGCACGAATCCGGTGTTTATCTGCGAATGTTCCGCCCCATGCGGCCGCGCACCCTGACGCGGCTGAACAACCGAACCCACCGAAAGGTAATGGTCATCGACGGCCAGACCGGATTTATCGGCGGGGTGGGTATCGCGGATGCTTGGCGGGGTCAGGCGCGCAACCCCGACGAGTGGCGCGACACGCATTACCGCGTCACCGGGCCGATCGTCGCGCTGATGCAGAACGCCTTTGCCCATAATTGGGTCGAGGCCAGCGGCGAAGTGCTGCGTGGACCGGATTTCTACCCGCCCTTGCACCCGACAGGCGACGCCCGGGTGCAGATGGTCAAGAGCAATACCGGCAGCCGCAATGAAATCCACCTGATGTTCATGACGGCGCTGGCGGCGGCACAGTCGCACATCCGCATTTCCACCCCCTATTTCGTGCCCGATCAGGTCGCCGTCGACCAGTTGATCGCGGCGCGCAAACGCGGGGTGACGGTCGATCTGCTGATCGCAGGCAAGCACACCGATTCCTATCTGGTCAGCCGGGTGTCGCGCCTGTCGTGGCGTGCTTTGCTTGATGCGGGCGTGAACATTCACCAATACACGCCGACCTTTCTGCATGCAAAACTTGTGGTGGTGGATGATTGTTTCGCCTCGGTCGGGTCGGCGAATTTTGACGAACGGTCGTTCCGGTTGAATGATGAGGCCAATCTCAACGTCTATGACGCCGCCTTCGTGGCCGAACAGATCGGCGTGTTCGAAGCGGATCTTGCACAGTCGCGACAGGTTTCGCAGGCCGATCTGGACCGCGAAAGCGGCTGGGCGCGGCTGCGGGATCGCGCGCTGGGGCTGTTGCGTCCCCACCTTTAGCCCCGTTACTCAACCCATCGGCAGGCACGGCGGGCCCTCGCCGCAGTGCAAAATGATATACGTCTGTCAAAAAATGATTGACGTATGTCATTCGTGGCGCGCATGGTGTGCTTAGGGGGAGAATCGGAATGCGCAAGCCAACATTGCAAGATGTTGCCCGGGTTGCGGGTGTCAGCTACGCAACCGCCGACCGTGTGCTGAATGCGCGCGGTGGGGTGGCGCAGAAATCCGCATCGCGCGTGCAGGAAGCCATTGAAACCTTGGGGTATGAGCGTGATCTCCACGCCGCCAACCTGTCGCGGCGCCGGGTCTATCAGTTCCGCTTCTTGTTGCCGAAAGCCGACCACAGCTTCTTCCATGCCCTGCGCGCTGCGGTCGATGAGCAGCAGGCCGCGCGCCGGGTCGATCGTATCTTGATTACCGTCACCGAAGTGCCCGCCCTCGACCCCGAGGCGCTGGCCGAGGCGCTCGAATCCCCCGATCTTTCCTGCGATTGCCTGGCTGTCGTCGCGACCGAAGCGCCGCGCATCACCAAGGCCATCGCCGCGCTGCGCGAACGCGGCATTGCCGTTGTCACACTGGTCGGTGATGCCGCGCCTGAGGCCCGTGCGGCCTATGTCGGCATCAACAATGTTGTCGCGGGCGCCACATCGGGGCGGCTGATGCGCCTTGCGCATTTCGTGCGCCCTGGCTGTATCTTGCCGGTGCTGGGCGCGCTCAGCGCGCGCGATCACCGCGAACGCCTGGAAGGCGCGCACGCCGTGCTGACCGAAGGCGGCGCGGGGCTGCGGGTGTTGCCCGCGCTTTGCGTCCATGACCGGCCCGACCTGATGCGCACGGGGGTGATCCGCGCCTTGATGGAAACCCCGGAAATCACAGGCATTTATTCCATCGGCGCAGGTAATCGCGGACTGATCGAGGTGGTCGGCGCCATGACCGGCCCGCGCCCCTTCATCGTGGCGCACGAACTGACGCCCACCACCCGCGCCGGGCTGGAGCAGGGGTTGATCGACGCCGTGATCGACCAGAAACCTGCGCAAGAGGTCGCGACTGCGATTGACGTGATGAAGGCCCTCGCCGATGGCCGCGACTGGCAGGACCCGGCACGCGACATCATTCCCACCATTTTCTTGGCCGATAACTTGCCTCAGTGCGGCAGCAAAGGAGAGACATCTTGAGCGGATATTTCAGCGATATCGCCCCCGTCAGCTATGACCCGCAGGCTGAAGGGCTGGCTTTCCGGCACTACAACCCTGATGAGGTTATTCTGGGCAAACCGATGGCCGAAAATCTGCGCTTTGCCGTGGCCTATTGGCACAGTTTTTGCTGGGAGGGCGGCGATCCGTTTGGTGGGCGCACCTTTGACCGCCCGTGGTTTCCCGCCGACACCATGGCGCTGGCCGAAGCGCGCGCCGATGCCGCCTTTGACTTCTTCCGCATCCTGGGCGTGCCGTATTTCTGCTTTCATGACCATGACGTGCGCCCCGAAGGCGCGACGCTGGCCGAAAGCCACGACCGGCTGAACCGCATTGCCGATGTCTTCGCGCAGAAGATGGCGGCAGGCGGGCCAAAACTGCTCTGGGGCACCGCCAACCTGTTCAGCAACCGCCGCTACATGTCAGGTGCCGCAACCAACCCCGACCCCGATGTCTTCGCCTATTCGGCTTCCACCGTGCGCACGGTGCTGGAGGTGACGCACCGGCTGGGTGGCGAAAACTACGTCCTGTGGGGCGGGCGCGAGGGGTATGAAACCCTGCTCAACACCGACATGAAGCAAGAACGCCTTCAGGCTGGGCGCTTCCTCAGCATGGTGGTAGAGCATAAGCACAAGATCGGCTTCAAGGGCACCATCTTGATCGAACCCAAACCGCAAGAGCCCACCAAGCATCAGTACGATTACGATGTCGCCACGGTCTACGGCTTCCTGAAGGATTTCGGGCTGGAGGGCGAGGTGAAGGTCAACATCGAACAGGGCCACGCCATTCTTGCCGGGCATTCGTTTGAACATGAACTGGCGCTGGCGGGCGCGCTGGGCATCCTTGGCTCCATCGACATGAACCGCAACGATTACCAATCGGGCTGGGACACCGATCAGTTTCCCAACAACGTGCCGGAAACTGCGCTGGCCTATTATGAGATCCTGCGCGCCGGGGGCTTCACGACTGGCGGCACCAATTTCGACGCGAAACTGCGGCGGCAATCGCTGGATGCCGAGGATCTGGTCGCGGCCCATGTCGGCGCGATGGACGTGTGTGCGCGCGGCTTCAAGGCGGCAGCCCAGATGCTTCAGGAGGATCGGCTGGAAGGGCTGCGGCGCGCCCGCTACGCGGGGTGGCAGCACCCCGATGCGCAGGCGATGCTGGCACCGGGCGCCAGCCTGAGCGCCATTGCCGACAGCGCCGATGCGCGCGGCATCGACCCGCAGCCTGTGTCAGGACGGCAGGAAATACTGGAAAATCTCGTCAATCGTTACGTCTGAGAGGGAGGAATAACCATGAAGACGATCAAGGGACCGGCCCTGTTTCTGGCCCAGTTTGCCGGGGATGAGGCCCCGTTCAACAGCTGGGACAGCATCACCAAATGGGCAGCGGACTGCGGCTACAAGGGCGTGCAGGTGCCATCGTGGGATGCGCGGCTGATCGACCTGGCCCGCGCCGCCGAAAGCCGCGATTATTGCGATGAATTCAAGGGCGTCGCGCGCGCCAACGGGGTCGAGGTGACAGAGCTTTCGACCCACCTGCAAGGCCAGCTTGTCGCCGTGCACCCCGCCTTTGATGAGGCATTTGACGGCTTTGCCGCACCCGAAGTGCGCGGCAACCCAAAGGCACGGCAGGCATGGGCGGTAGACCAGATGAAGCTGGCGCTCACCGCGTCGCGCAACATGGGGCTGACCGCGCAGGCAGCGTTCTCGGGCGCGCTGGCCTGGCCCTTCATCTATCCCTGGCCACAGCGCCCTGCCGGTCTGGTCGAGGCCGCGTTTGACGAACTCGCGCGCCGCTGGCTGCCCATCCTCGACCATGCCGAGGATTGCGGCGTGGACATCTGCTATGAAATCCATCCCGGCGAAGACCTGCACGATGGCATCAGCTATGAGATGTTCCTTGAACGCGTCGGCAATCACGCACGGGCAAACATGCTCTACGACCCGTCGCACTACATCTTGCAATGCCTTGATTATCTTGACAACATTGACATCTACAAAGACCGCATCCGCATGTTCCACGTCAAGGATGCCGAATTCAATCCCACGGGGCGGCAAGGCGTCTATGGCGGCTTTCAGTCCTGGGTCAACCGGGCAGGGCGCTTCCGCAGCCCGGGCGACGGGCAGGTGGATTTCGGCGCGGTGTTCTCCAAGATGGCGGCCAATGACTTTGACGGCTGGGCTGTGGTCGAATGGGAATGCGCCCTCAAACATCCCGAAGACGGCGCGCGCGAAGGCGCGCAATTCGTGCGCTCTCACATCATCCGGGTCACGGAAAAGGCGTTCGACGATTTCGCGGGCGGCGGGACGGATGAAGCCGCCAACCGCCGTATGCTGGGGATATGAGCTATGGATAAAATTCGTCTTGGAATGGTCGGCGGCGGCAAGGATGCCTTTATCGGTGGTGTGCACCGCATCGCCGCGCGCATCGACGGGCAGTTCGATCTGGTGGCCGGGGCGCTTTCCTCGACGCCCGAGAAATCGCGCGATAGCGGGCAGGCGCTGGGCCTTTCGCCGGACCGCTGCTATGGCAGCTACGCCGAAATGGCCAACGCCGAGGCTGCGCGCCCGGACGGCATTCAGGCCGTGTCCATCGTTACGCCAAACCACATGCATGCCGGGCCTGCGATCGAATTCCTCAAACACGGCATCCATGTCATCTGCGACAAGCCGCTGGCCGCCACGATGGAGCAGGCCGAAGAACTGGCCACGGCGGTCGGTCAGGCAAAGGCGCTGTTTATCCTCACGCATAATTACACCGGCTATCCGATGATCCGTCAGGCGCGTGCCATGGTCGCGGCGGGTGATCTGGGCGCGCTGCGTGTCGTGCAGGTGGAATACCCGCAGGACTGGCTGACCGAGGCGTCCGAGTTGACAGGGGACAACAAACAGGCCGAATGGCGCACCGACCCCGCACGGTCGGGCGCGGGCGGCTGCATCGGCGACATTGGCAGCCATGCGCACAATCTTGCGTGCTTCGTCAGCGGTTTGAAGGTCGAAAGCCTTGCCGCCGATCTGCAAACCTTCGTGCCCGGGCGCCGGGTTGATGACAATGCGCACATGCTGTTGCGCTTTGGCGGTGGGGTGCGCGGCATGCTCTGGGCGTCTCAGGTCGCGCCGGGCTGCGAAAACGGCCTGCGTCTGCGGGTTTTCGGCGAAAAGGGCGGGCTGGAATGGGCGCAGGAGGACCCGAATTACCTGTGGTTCACCCCGTTTGGCGAACCCAAGCGCCTGCTGACCCGGGCCGGGGCAGGGGCGGGCGACGCGGCCAATGCCGTTTCGCGCATCCCCGGCGGCCACCCAGAGGGGTATCTGGAAGGTTTCGCCAATATCTACGCGGGGGCAGCTGACGCCATCCGTGCGGCGGATGCCGGGCAGGCCCCTGACCTGTCGCTGTTGCCCGGGCTTGATGCGGGGCTGGACGGCATGCGCTTCATCGCCGCCGCGATCCGGTCCTCGAACGACAACGCGGCATGGGTATCGCTGTGAGCACACCCATCCTCGCCCTCTCGCAGGTCAGCCGCAGCTTTGGTCCCATCGAGGTGCTGCACAGCGTCGATATCGCGCTGCACCCGGGCCGGGTCCATGCGCTGATCGGCGAGAATGGCGCGGGCAAATCCACGATGATGAAGATCATGACGGGCTATCAGCCGCCCAGCGCCGGCCGCGTGCTGCTGGACGGCGCGCCCGTCACCTTCACTGACATGGGCCAGGCCGAGGCGCAGGGGATTTCCCTGATCCATCAGGAATTCAACCTCGCCGAACAACTGACCGTGGAACAAAACATCTTTCTGGGCGCGGAATTGCGGCGCGGCTGGTTACTGGACAAGGCCGCGATGCGCGCGAAATCGCGCGAATTGCTGGCCCGGCTGCGCTGCGACGTGGACCCGCTCAGCGTCATCTCCACGCTGTCGAATTCCGACAAGCAGATGGTGGAAATCGCCAAGGCCCTGCTGCGTGACACCCGCATCTTGATCATGGACGAACCCACCGCCGTGCTGACCCGCACGGAAACCGAGGTTTTGCTGGAACAGGTGCGCGCCCTGCGCGACCACGGCACGGCGGTGCTGTTCACCTCGCACAAGCTCGACGAAGTTTCGGCCATTGCCGATGATCTGACCATCATGCGCGACGGCGCGGTCGTCTGGTCGGGGCCCGCCCGCGACATGGACGAACACCAGATGGCCGAGGCGATGGTGGGCCGCGAAATCTCGACCCTCTACCCCCCCAAGACCGCCACCCAAGGCGCGCTGGCGCTGGAGGTTGAGGGTTTTCGCGTGCCCGGCTTTGCGCAAGACATCGGCTTCACCCTGCGCAAGGGAGAGATCCTGGGCGTCGCGGGCCTCATGGGCTCGGGCCGGACCGAGACGTTCGAGGGGTTGGCGGGCCTGCGCCCCGGGCACGGCGTCGTGCGCATTGACGGCGCGCCCGTCACCATCCGCCATCCGTGGGAAGCGCTGGCCATGGGCCTTGCCTACCTGACCGAAGACCGCAAGACCCGGGGCCTGTTGCTGCAAAAGGGTCTGGGCGAAAACCTGACCCTGCAGGCGCTGCACCGCTTTTCCAACTGGCTTTTGGACAAGCGTGCCGAGGACGCCGCCCTGACCCGGGCCGTGGCCGATTTCGACATTCGCGGCAGCCGCGATGTCGATGTGGGCAGCCTGTCGGGTGGCAACCAGCAAAAACTGCTGTTTGCAAAGATCATGCTGTCCGATCCCGGCATCCTGGTGATCGACGAACCCACGCGCGGCATCGACATCGGCACCAAGCAGCAGATGTACCAGTTCATTCGCAAACTGGCCGCCGAGGGCCGCGCGATCATTGTCATCTCGTCCGAGATGCAAGAGGTCATTGGCCTTGCCGACCGCGTGCTGGTCATGCGCCAGGGTCGGATCGCGGGTGAACTCGCCGGGCCGGAAATGACCGAAGATGCCATCGTGCGCCTTGCCATGGGGGTCGGCGCGGCCGCTCCGGCGACAGGCAACCGCCAGAAGGAAACCTCTGAATGAACACAAGTGCAAAAGCGCCGCGCAAGGTATCGATGGGCGTGATCGGCCCGATCCTCGCACTGATACTCCTCGTGATCGCGGGCGCGCTGATGAATTCCAACTTTCTGGATTGGAACAATATCTCGAACGTGCTTGCGCGCTCGGCCTTCATCGGGATCATTGCCGTGGGCATGACCTTTGTGATTACCGCAGGCGGGCTGGATCTTTCGGTAGGGTCCATGGCCGCCTTTATCGCGGGGCTGATGATCTTGGTGATGAACACGGCGCTGCCGGTGCTGGGCGTGGGCATTCCCATCGTGCTTCTGGGCATGGCGGTGGCGCTGCTGGCGGGCATCGTGGCCGGGTTGCTCAACGGCATCTTGATCACCCGACTGGGGATCGAGGCGTTCATCGTCACGCTGGGGTCCATGGGGATCTACCGCAGCCTTGTCACTTGGCTTGCCGATGGCGGCACGCTCAGCCTCGATTTCACGCTGCGCACCTTTTATCAGCCGGTCTATTACGGCGGCATCTTCGGCGTGTCCTGGCCCATCATCGTCTTCGCGCTGGTGGTTGTGGTGGGTGAGGTCTTGATGCGTGCCACTGCCTTTGGCCGCCACTGCGCCGCCATCGGGTCGAACGATCAGGTCGCGCGCTATTCTGCCGTGCGGGTCGCGCGGGTGCGGCTGCTGACCTATGTGATGCTGGGTCTGCTGGTTGGGGTGGCCACCATCATGTACGTCCCGCGCCTTGGCTCGGCATCGTCCGCCACCGGGCTCTTGTGGGAGTTGGAGGCGATTGCCGCCGTCATCGTCGGCGGCACCGTGCTGAAGGGGGGCTTTGGCCGGGTCTGGGGGACCGTGATCGGCGTGCTGATCCTGACCCTGATCGGCAACATCCTCAACCTGACCGATTTCGTTTCGCCTTACCTGAATGGCGCCATTCAGGGGGCAATCATCATTCTCGCTGTTATCTTGCAGCGGGGGCGTAAGCCGGGTCTGTGACCCGGTCAACCACTCTTGGGAGGAGTTACCATGAAACGTCTGATATCCGCACTTGCCCTGTCCACCGCGCTGGTGTCCCCGGCATTCGCGCAAGAAACCAAGGTCATCGGGGTTTCGATCCCGGCCGCGACCCATGGCTGGGCCGGTGGCATGAACTATTTCGCGCAGGCCGCGATCACCCGGCTGGAAGCGACCTATCCGGAACTGGATTTCGTGCTGTCCACTGCATCGGACCCCTCGCGTCAGGTCAATGACATCGAGGACATGCTGGCCACCCGCAACATCGACGCGCTGGTGGTGCTGCCGTTCGAATCCGAACCCCTGACCGGCCCGGTGCAGGCCGTGGCCGATGCGGGCGTCTGGGTGACGGTTGTGGACCGTGGCCTGTCGGTCGAAGGCATCGAAGATCTGTATGTCGCGGGCGACAACCCCGGCTTTGGCCGCGTGTCGGGTGAATACATGGCGTCGCAGATGCCCGATGGCGGTGACATCGTGGTGCTGCGCGGCATCCCCACCACCATCGACAACGAGCGCGTTGCCGGGTTCGAGGAAGCGATCGAAGGCTCGGGCATCAACATCCTGGGCATGGAGCACGGCAACTGGAACCGCGACACCTCGTTTACGGTGATGCAAGACTTCCTGTCGCGCCATGAAAACATCGACGCCGTCTGGGCATCTGATGATGACATGGCCATCGGCGTTCTGGCCGCGATCGAGGCCGCGGGCCGCGATGACATCCAGTTCGTTCTGGGCGGTGCCGGCATGAAAGAGATGATCCAGCGCGCCATGGAAGGCGACAGCATGATCCCTGCCAACGTGACCTATCCGCCCTCGATGATCGCCTCGGCGATCGAGGTGACGGCGCTGGGCATGGTCTCGCAGACCCCCGTCTCGGGTGAATTCATCATCGGCTCGGTGCTCGTCACCCAGGAAAATGCCGAAGAATTCTACTACCCCGACAGCCCGTTCTGATGCGGGTCTGATCCCACAATGACCTCCCCATGGCCGGGCCTTCCGGCCATGGGTATTTTCTGAAATTCTGGAATTGCGATGGTTGCGCGATACACTTCCACACGCACACGACCCTGCGAAAGGATGCCATATGTACCTCGGGCTTGATCTGGGCACCTCGGGCCTGCGCGCGCTGCTGATCGACGCGGGGCAGCGCATCATCGGCTCGGCCAGCGCCGAGTTGTCGGTTGCGCGCCCGCATCCCGGCTGGTCGGAACAACCGCCGGGCGACTGGATCGCGGCGGCCGAAACTGCGGTTGCGGGGCTGAGGGCCGCGCACCCCACGGAATTCGCCGCCATTCGGGGCATCGGCCTCTCGGGCCAGATGCACGGTGCGACGCTCTATGACAAGGCGGACCAGCCGCTGAGCCCCTCGATCTTGTGGAACGACACCCGCGCCGCCGCCGAGGCCGCCGAACTGGACGCCCAGCCCGATTTTCGCGCCCTGACCGGCAACATCGTCTTTCCCGGCTTCACCGCGCCGAAACTCGTCTGGGTCGCGCGGCATGAACCCGAGATCTTTCGTCAGACCGCCTGTGTCTTGTTGCCGAAGGACGCGCTGCGCCTGTGGCTGACCGGCGACCGGGTGTCGGAAATGTCCGATGCCTCGGGCACCAGTTGGCTGGATGTCGGCGCGCGCGACTGGTCCGACACGCTGCTGGACGCGACCGGCCTGACCCGCGATCAGATGCCGGGGCTGGTCGAAGGGTCCGAACCCTCGGGGCAGCTGCGCGCCGACCTGCGCGCGCAATGGGGGCTGACCGGCCCAGTTACCGTTGCGGGCGGGGCAGGCGACAACGCCGCATCCGCCATCGGCATGGGCATGGTGCACGCCGGTCAGGCCTTTGTGTCACTGGGAACCTCGGGCGTGCTCTTTGCCGCCAATGACGCTTTCAGCCCGCGCCCTGAAAGCGCGGTGCATGCGTTTTGCCACGCGCTGCCCGGGCGCTGGCACCAGATGGGGGTGATCTTGTCGGCCACCGATGCGCTGAACTGGCACGCCAGGATCTGCGGCATGGATGCCGCCGCGCTCGACCGCGAGGTAGGGACCACCCTGCAACCGCCCGGCGGCGTGACCTTCCTGCCCTACCTATCGGGCGAACGCACGCCGCATAACGACGCGCGCATCCGGGGCGCTTTCGCCGGTCTGGGGCACGAGGCGGACCGCCCCGCCCTGACCCGCGCGGTAATGGAGGGCGTGGCCTTCGCACTGGCCGACAACCTTGCGGCGCTGCGCGCGGCCGGGGCGGACATCGCGCGGGTGACGGCGGTGGGCGGCGGATCGCAGTCGGATTACTGGCTCAAGGCGATTGCGACCGCCCTCGACATGCCCGTCGACCTGCCCGCGCGCGGCGATTTCGGCGCGGCCTTCGGCGCTGCCCGGCTGGGCCTGATGGCGGCCACCGGAGCCACCCCCGATACGGTATGCACGCCGCCCCCGACCGACCGCACGATCATGCCCGAACCAAAGCTGCGCGCGGCCTTCCAGGACGCGCATGCCCGCTTCAGGCGGCTCTACGAAGTGCTGGCCTGAGGGGCGGTTCGCGGTAGGGCGCTGGGTCGGAGGCGCGGGGCCGGGGCCGGGGGCGTTGGGCCGGGGCGTCTATTGGCGGCCCGCTCGCGGCAGATGCCGTCTGCGCGCCCCCGACCTGCGCCGTCCTTGGTGTGGATCATCGCCCCGGACCGCGCGCGTCTTTCACGCGCTTCCTGCGGGTTTGCCCTTTTCTTTCTGGCGAATCTGGTCTAACGCGCAGGTTCGGAAATGGCCATGCACCCTTGGAGGATGGCCTTAATTTGACATATGGAGAGTCCAATGGCTGGTGAGATCCCTGATCTTCAAGCTGCGGTACGGACGGGGACAGGCAAGGGGGCCGCTCGTCAAGCTCGTCGTGAGCACCTTGTACCCGGTATCGTTTATGGCGGCGGCGTCGACCCGCAACCGCTGAATTTTGAATACAACTACCTGATCAAGAACCTGAAAGCAGGCCGCTTTCTGTCGACCCTGTTCAACCTGAAGGTTGAAGGCCAGGACGACGTGCGGGTGATCTGCCGTGGTGTGCAGCGCGATGTCGTCAAGGGTCTGCCGACCCATGTCGACCTGATGCGCCTGCGCCGTACCAGCCGGATCAACCTGTTCATCAACGTGGAATTCATCAACCACGAACAATGTCCCGGCCTGAAACGCGGCGGCACGCTGACCGTCGTGCGGTCCGAAGTCGAACTGAAAGTCACCGCGTCCGACATCCCCGAGAAACTGATCGTCGATCTGACGGGCCTCGAAATCGGTGATGTGATTCACATCTCGAACATCGAGCTTCCGGCCGGCACCCGCGCGACCGTGGACCGTGATTTCGTGATCGGCAACGTCACCGCACCGCGCGGCCTGAAGGCCGAGGGTGCCGAGGATGAAGCCGAGGATGCCGAAGAAGAAGCGTGATCGCGCGCTTCGGCAAAGTATTGAAAGCGGGGCCTTCGGGCCCCGTTTTTGTTTGTGCGGTTCAATGCCCCTGACGTTTGTCGCGCCTGTTCCGCGCCGCCTGACACCAGAGTCCCGCCAAAGGTTCCGCGATCACCCCACCACGTAATCGTTTTGCGCGCCACCATTTTTGCCCGGAATAAAGGGCGCAGCCCGCCAGGCCGCGCCTTGGGCACGGGATTGTGGGGTTATATCGCAGGCTTGGGATAGGATCCCCCAGAGGTCGCAAGGCACCGGGTCAATTGTCACTGTAACCCAGCGTTAACCTGCGCCGCAGCAAAACAGCCGTGCAGCACCGGTTTCGATAGCGGCGAGGCTTTTGCCCGCAGCGCCCCCCTCAGACCCGCTGAAACACCACCACCGGGCCCTGCGATCCGTAGGGGTAATAGGTCAGCCCGTTGCGCGACAGCGCATCGAAGATGCGTTTGGTCCCGGCATTGCCATAGATCCGGGGATGGATTTCCATGATGACCATGCGCAGCCGGTCGGGCAGCGGCTGGTCAAACAGCGCCAGCTCGCCGCCCTCGATATCGCACGACAGCACCGTGGCCCGGCTGCCATCCAGCAGCGGGCCGATCTTCAGCGCGGGGACTTCTTGCGTCTCAGGGGCCGCGTCGGCCCAGTTCCCCACGATGGAGGACCCCCAGAATTCCTGCCGCGCGCTGAAGCTGACCTTGGCCCCGGCATAGGTGTCGGGCACCGCCGCCCCCCACAGGATCTGCGCGCCCGCCACCTTGTTGCGGGCCAGATTGGCGCGCGCCACCTCGGCCATGCGGGGAAAGGCCTCGACCCCGGTGATCGCCTTGCCGCCGATGATCCGCGCGGCCAGACAGGCCAGGTAGCCCGTGCCCGATCCCAGTTCCAGCAATCGGTCGCCGGGCAGCAGCTGGCTGGACAGCGCGCGCGCCTCGCCATGCTCGAAGGTGCCCTTTTGCAGCGCGGCCGTGACGTTTTTGCCAAGGCATTCCGCCGGGATCTCCAGGGTGATGTCGTTCAGCGTGAAGGCGGGCACCGCAACACTTTCAATGGGGAAACCTTTGCAGGTATCAGGCTCAGGCAGTGATGGTCTGCACGCTGGCATAGGTTTCCAGCACCGGCGGGCCAAGGTAGATATCGCCATGCGCCCCCGCGCCGCGATGGCTGGCGCGGAAGGCCTCGGATTTGGTCCAGGCCTCGAAATCCTCGCGGCTGTGCCACATCGTGTGCGACAGATAGATGGTGTGCGCGGCGGTGCTTTCGCCGCGCATCAGATGGAAACTGGCAAAGCCCTTGATCTTGGGCAACTGGCTGTCGCGCCCGGTCCAGATCGCTTCAAAGGTGTCTTCCTGCCCCGGCTTGATGCGGAAGCGGTTGATCGTCAGATACATGATATATGCCCGGCTGCCCCTTGGGGTGGATTTATCCGGCAATTCACGGCATCAGGGGGGCCGGGTCAACCCCTCTCGCGCCCAGGGGTGGCGTTTGTCGCAGGGGCGCGCGGGGCAGTCATGAAAGGAAATGCGCATGCAGCTATGGGTCGGTTTGGGCAATCCGGGCGCGAAATACGCGCAGAACCGCCACAACATCGGGTTCATGGCGCTGGACCGGATCGCGCAAGACCATGGTTTCGCGCCCTGGCGGACACGGTTTCAGGGCCTGTGCGCCGAAGGGACGCTGGGTGGTGCGCGCGTCACGCTGCAAAAACCGCAGACCTTCATGAACCTTTCGGGCCAGTCGGTGGGCGAGGCCACGCGGTTCTTCAAGCTGGAGGTGGGCGCGGTGACCGTGTTCCACGATGAGCTTGACCTGGCCCCCGGCAAGCTGCGGCTGAAGACCGGTGGCGGGCACGCGGGGCACAATGGCCTGCGCTCGATCCACCAGCACCTGTCGCCGGACTATGCCCGCGTCCGGCTGGGCATCGGGCATCCCGGGCATAAGGACCGCGTGGCGGGATATGTGCTGCATGATTTCGCCAAGGCGGATGCCGACTGGCTGGACGACCTGCTGCGCGGCATCTCCGACGGCGCGGTGGCACTGGCTGCGGGCGACGGGCCGGGTTTCCAGAACGCCGTGGCACGCCGCGTGGCCCCCGCGCGGTCGGGGGGCGGCGAGGGCGCGGGCACACGCGGAAAGCCGGGGCAGGGGGCCTCGGGTCCGAAGGCCAACGCGGCACCCAAACCTGATGCTGAACCAAAGCCCAAACCGGCAGCGCCCTCCCAACCCAAGGCGGAACCACAGCCCGAACCCGCGCCGGAAAAATCACCGCTGCAAAAGCTGATGGACCGCTTCCGGTAGCCGCACCGCACCGGGGCAGTCAGGAGGCCGTGCCCGGTCGCGGACCTGCGAGACATCGGCACACACGCAGTCAAGGGCCGCAATGGCAGATTCAGGCGGCGGACGCGGCCCCCCGGCCCCCGTTGCGCAATGAAGCCCTAAGCGTCGCCGCGGCCCCTGTCCCGGGCCAGCGAGGACCCGCCCTCGCTCCCGTCGGCGCCCATGCCCCATGGCTCGAATATCTGCCGGGCGGTCGCGCTGCCCTTGGGGGCCAGGTGCAGCCGCTCCCCCTCGCGCCAGATCATTTCGCGGTCCAGCGCGCGCAACAGCGCCGCCTGCACGCGCGGCGCGCGCCAGCGCAGATGGGTGTGCAGGGCGGTCGCGGTATTCTCCTCGGCGGCATTCGCATCGTCTTGATGGGTATACAGATGCGCCACCAGCGTGATGCAATCGTTGTCCAGCTTTTGCACGCGCCGGTGCAGCGTCTGGGCGATCAGCCCGTCGCGCGGCGCAAACAGCAGCGCGGCGGTAAAGAACACCCCCGTCATGCTGGCCATCATCCCGCCGATGGACACGTCCCATGCGACGGCCAGCGCATAGCCCGCCGCGCTCGAGGCGACGCCGAACCCCACCGCCAGCAGCACCATCACCCCCAGCCGCCGCGTCAGCAAGAAGGCCGTGGCCGGCGGCACGATCACGAAGGCGATGAACAACACCGCCCCCACCGCATCGAAACTGGCCACCGCCGTTACGCTGGTCAGCGTCAACAGCGCATAGAAGATCAGCGCGGGAAAGAACCCCAGCGCGGCCGCCAGCGCAGGGTCGAACACCGTCAGCTTCAGTTCCTTCCACAGCGCCAGCACGAAGCCCAGGTTGACCGCGAAGACAATCGCCAGGGTCAGCACCGCGCGCGGCACCGGCACGCCGCCCAGCGCGACCGTATCGAGCCAGACAAACGTGATCTCGCCCAAAAGCACCGTGTCCACGTCGATATGCACGTCCCGCGCAAACAGGCTGATGAGGATCACGCCCGCCGCAAACAGCGCCGGAAACACCAGCCCCACCGCCGCGTCCGACCGCACAAGGCCGGACCGCGTCACCGCTTCGGACAAGATCACGGTCAAAACCCCGGTCAGCGCCGCGCCCAGCACCGGGATGATACCCGCCGTGGCGCCCGTCAGCAGCCAGACGATGATGATGCCGAACACGATGGAATGGCTGATCGCATCGGTCAGCATGGCCGAGCCGCGCAGCACCAGAAACGTGCCCAGCAGCGCGCCCGACGCGGCAACCAGCGCGCCGGTCAGCAAGATCATGGCGGGGATGTTGTCGAAAAACGCGGCGATCATCGACGTCCCTCCGTCGGCGCATCCGTCGTTGCATCCGTCGGTGCATCCGCCAGCGCATCCGTCGGCGCATCCGCCAGCGCTTCCGTCCGCGCATCCGCCGCGCTGTCCTCGCCGGTGTCGCCGGTCTCTGCCATCCGGTCGGCGGCGCGTTGGCCTGCGTTCGTCAGTTCCCAATGGGGCGTCGTCTCGGGCGGGTGGGCGACCGACCGCACCAGCCCCCGCGCGCTTAACCGTGACAGCGCGCGCCCGGTGCCATGCCCGTGCAGCGCCTTCAGCATCCCCTGTTCGGTAGGATAGCGCACATCGTCATGCACAGCACTCAGCCCCCGCACCGACAGAAGGACGCGCCCCGCGTCCAGCCGCTGCCGCCGCACGCCGCGCGCCCAGGCCTGCCAGATCAGCCCGCGCCCCGGCGCGGCCAGCATCGACACCGCCGCCAGCGCGGTGGCGATCAACACCACAACCGGCCCCGTGGACAGCCCGCGCGCCGTGGCGCTGATCAGCGCACCACCCACGCCCGAGATCACGCCAAACGCCGCCGACAGCATCACCATCCCGCCAAGCGACCGCGTCCATTGCCGCGCCGCCGCCGCCGGTGCGATCAGCAGCGCGACCATCAAGATCACGCCCACCATCTGCAAGCCTACCACGATGGCCAGCGCCACCATGACCGTCAGCGCGACCTCCAGCGCCAGCACCGGCAGCCCAAGGCTGCGGGCATAGACCGGATCGAAGGTGATCAGCTTGAACTCTTTCCACAGCGCCAGGACCAGGATCAGCGCCAGCGCGGTCAGCCCGCCCATGATCCACAGATCGCTTTGCAGCATCGCCGCCGCCTGCCCGAACAGGAAACCGGACAGGCCCAACCCCGCAGCGCCGCCGCGCGACTGGATCAGCGTCAACAGCACGATGCCCATGGCAAAGAACACGCTCAGCACCACGCCCAGCGCCGCATCGGTCTTCAGCCGCGTGCGCCGCGCGATCAACAGCACCACCAGCGCCGCCACCCCGCCCGAGGCAAAGGCCCCGCCCAGAACCGCGCCAAGATCCCGCGTGCCCGCCACCATGAAGCCCAGACAGACGCCGGGCAGGGCGGCATGGCTCAGCGTATCGCCCAACAGGCTTTGGCCCCGCAATACCGCGAAAGCCCCCAACGTGCCCGAGATCACGCCCAGGATCGCCGCGCCCAGCGCGACGGTCTGCACCAACGAACTTGACAGCATGTCGATCATGGCGCGGGCGTCTCGATCAGCGCCAATTGCCCACCATAGGCGCGGCGCAGGTTCTCGGCGGTATAGACCTGCGATACCGCGCCCTGCGCGATGATCCGCACGTTCAGCATCACCAGCCAGTCGAAATATTGCTGCACCGTCGACAGGTCGTGATGCACCACGATGACCGTCTTGCCCGCGTCGCGCAGCCGTTGCAGCAGGGCGATGATGACCGCCTCGGTCGTGGCATCGACGCCGGCCATGGGTTCATCGAGGAAGTAGATATCGGCATCTTGCACCAATGCCCGCGCGATGAAGACGCGCTGCTGTTGCCCGCCCGACAATTGGCTGATCTGGCGCGCGGCGAAATCTTGCATCCCCACCTGTTCCAGCGCGGCCATGGCCTGCGCGCGGTGGCTGCGGCCCGGGCGGCGCAGCCAGCCGATGCGGGCGTAAAGCCCCATGGTGACCACATCCAGCGCCGTTGTCGGGAAATCCCAATCGACGGTAGAGCGTTGGGGCACATAGCCCACCCGGCCCCGCATGCCGCGCATCGGGTGGCCGAACAGCCGCACATGCCCCGCCACCGGGCGCACCAGCCCCAACACGGTTTTCAGCAAGGTTGATTTGCCCGATCCATTCGGCCCCACGATCGCCGCCATGACGCCCGGCGGCACGTCAAGGTCAATGTCCCACAGCGCGGGCGCCGCACCATAGGTGACGGTCAGGTCTTCGACATGCAGGGCGAATTGCGGCTCGTGCGGGGTCTGGTCGGGCATGGGGCCTCTGCGGGGGAAGGGGGTTTCAGGCGGGGTGGTCGGGTCGGGGGCCCAGGGTGTGGGTGATCAGATCGGACATCGGTTCGGTCAGCACGGCGCCCAGGATACGGTGCCCAGGATACAGCGCCCGATATCCAGCGCATACCATGAAGCGTCAGGGCTTTGCACAGCACTATAGGCCGGTCGCGCGCAGGTACCAGCCGTTGGTGCAGGTATCCGGCGGCACATTGGCGGGCGTGACGGTCCACGGGTCCGGCGACTGTGCCAACAACCGGGCTGCCAACAACCGGGCGGCCAAGGACCGGGCTGGCGACCGGGCGCGCTGGCTCCGAAGGCATCGCACCGCACCGGCTTCAGCCCATTGCGTGCCCGGGCTGATTGCGCGGCGCCGGGGTCATTCCCTGCGCCACCAGCCCCTGCAACGGCCCTATTGCCCCGCCAGCTCATCCGCAAATGATGCGGCCCAGCCTGCCAGCGCCCCGGGCAGCGGCGGCGGGGTGCCGCCCAGCGCGGTGGTGATCGCCACGGTATTGGCCCGGATCATGCCGATATAGGTGCCCGACGCCATCCCCGGCGCGCCCATCGCGTCGGAATACAGCGCCCCGCCGATCGCCACTTCATGCCCCAGCGCGCGGCTTTCGGCCACCATCGCCTCGACCGTGCGCGGGTTGATCGTGGTTTCCACGAAGACCGCCGGCAGGCGGATCTCGGCCACGAATTGCGCAACCTCGCGGATATCGCCGATGCTGGCCTCGGATTCGGTCGAGATCCCTTCGATCCCCTCGGATGCGTCCATCCCGTAGGCGGTGGCGAAATAGCCGAACGCGTCATGCGCGGTGACCAATTGGCGCGCGCCGTCGGGGATGCTGCCGATGCTGGCCGTGACCCACCCGTGCAGCGCGTCCAGTTCCGCGCCCAGCGCTGCGGCCTGCGCGTCCAGCATCGCGCGGCAGTCGGGGCGCGCTTCGGCAATCGCCTCGGCAATCACCGGCACGATGCGCGACCACAGCGCAACATCCATCCAGATATGCGGGTCGATCCCGCCACTCGCCGCGCGCAGGTCATCGGGCCCATAGGTCGCCGCAACCAGCCCCAGCGTGGGGGTGCGCTGTGAAAAACGCTCCAGCACCGTGGCCAGCCGCGCCTCCAGCGTCGGATGGACATAAAGGATCAGCTCTGCCGCCTGCAGTTTCGACACATCGGATGCCGTGGGCTGATAGAGATGCGGATCGCTACCCGCGCCCATCATCGCCTCGACCTCGGCACAGCCCCCCCCCACGCGCTGCGCCAGATCGGCCACCATGCCCACCGTCGCCAAAACCTGCAACGGCGCGGTATCCGCCGCGCGCGCCGGGGCGGCGACGCTCAGCGCAGCCATAAGCGGGACGAGGGTGAGGGTCTGTCGCATGGGCACTCCTTTCGGACCTTATTTGATAATGAGAATTAGTCGCAATTTGGCGAGGTGTCAACCATCAACCAAACGCCCCTTGCGCGGGCGTTCGGGGGAAACGGGCGCCCCGGAAGGGGCGGCGGGGTCAAGGATGCTGGGCGAAAGCATTGACGCCAGCGCGCCAAGGCCCGCAGACTGCCCCGGTGAAGCGTTGGCCGTGCCATCGGTGCAACACGCAGGGCAATCCATGCAGGCCGCCCCCGATCCCCGCTTCCCCGTGACGGACTGGCGCGGCAAGGGGGAATAGTATACGAATGTAATTTCCTGAACCTGTGCAGTAAGACTCGGCCAGAGCAATCGTCACATCAGAGCCGACCTGCACCCACAGCGCCCTGAAGCCCGCCGCCGATCTATTTGCGCCCGACCATTTAGACCCGACCATTTAGACCCGACCATTTAGACCCGACCACTCGGACCCGACCCACCTGCGGCCATCCCGCCAATACCGCCCCGCGTTAACCACAGGAAACCCCATGCTCTCTGAAACCTCTCGCGGCCTCATGGCCATGGTGGCGACCTGCGTGATCTGGGGGCTGTCCTCGATCTATTACAAACTGCTTTCCCACGTTCCGCCGCTGGAGGTGCTGGCCCATCGCACCCTCTGGTCGCTGGTGTTCTTTGGCTGCGTGCTGGCGCTTCAGGGGCGGCTGAACCTTGTGCGCGACATCCTGCGCAGCCCGCGCATGCTGGGGCTGGTGGCGCTGTCGGGGTTGCTGATCTCGGTCAACTGGTTCTTCTTCATCTGGTCGGTGCAGGCCGGCCGCGCGTTAGAGGCCTCGCTGGGCTATTACATCTTCCCGCTGGTCGCGGTGGCCATGGGCGCGGCTGTGCTGGGCGAGCGGTTGTCGCCCGTCAAATGGAGTGCCGTCGCGCTTGTCGCCCTCGCCGTGGCCGGGCTGACCTGGGGGCTGGGGGTGGCGCCCATCGTGTCGCTGGTGCTGGCGTTCAGCTTCGGGTGCTACGGGCTGGTGAAGCGCTGGGTCAGCGCCGGGCCGGTCGTGTCGGTCACGACCGAGGTGATGCTTCTCGCCCCTCTCGCGCTGATCTGGCTTTACGGCGCGCACGCACTGGGGTGGGGCGGGCAGGGCGCGGCCTCTGGTGCCTTCGGGCGCAACTGGTCCGACACCGCGTTGCTGATGCTTTCAGGGCCGCTGACCGGCGGGCCGTTGATCTTGTTCAGCTATGCGGGCAAACGTGTCACCTACGCCACCATCGGTCTGGTGCAATACCTCAACCCGACGATCCAGGCGGTGGTGGCGACGTTCATCTTTCTGGAGCCGTTCAGCCCCTGGCACGGCATGGCTTTCGGGGTCATCTGGGTGGCGCTGGCGCTCTATTCCGCGGAAACCTTGCGCAATGACCGCGCCGCCCGCCGCGCGCGGGTCGCGGCAGGCACACCACCTGCGGGCCCCTAGCGTTGGCGATCTGACATAGGCACCCATGGCGCTTCGCTCCTTTGTGCGAAGCGCAGGGCGCTGGTGCGACTATGGCAGTGCAGGGCGCAAGGCAGTGCAGAGCGCAAGGCGGGGCAGGGCGCAACGCAATGCTCCGGCGCCCCTCAGAAACCTCACCCCAGCGCGGCGTGCAATTCCCGCGCCAAATCCGGCACGGTCTCTACCACGGTGAAATAGTGGTGTATCGTCTCCTCGGCGAAGCCCTGCGCGATCACATGCGAGATCAGCGCCAGCAGCGGCGTCCAGAAGCCGTCGATGTTCAGGATGAAGATCGGCTTGCCGTGCAGGCCCAATTGCCGCCAGGTCAGCACCTCGAAGAACTCATCCAGCGTGCCCGCGCCGCCGGGCAGCACCACGATGGCGTCCGAGTTGACGAACATCACCTTCTTGCGCTCATGCATCGTCTCGGTCACCACCAGCGACGTCAGGTCGCGCCGCCCCACTTCGCGCGTCATCAGGTGCTGGGGGATGACGCCGAAGGTTTCGGCCCCTTCGGATTGCGCCGCGCGCGCCACTTCGCCCATCAGCCCGACATCGCCCGCGCCATAGACCAGCCGCCAGTTCGCATCGGCCAGCACCGCCCCTAACGCGCGGGCGGCGGCGACATAGGCGGGCGGGGTGCCGTTGCGGGCACCACAGAAAACACAGACCGAGCGAATTGGACGGGCCATCGTGACAAAACCTTGTATTGTTGCGAGATTTGCTCTTGATAAGGGGTTAACGCTGGCGCGACAAGCGACCCTGCGGCGATGAAATGGACAAGCACCGGAATAGCATGGCGACAGGTCAGGTAAGTAGCAAGAAGATGCTGGGCGCGGCCGTGCTGATCGCGGGCCTCGGCGCGGGCATTTTCATGCTGTCGCGTGGGCAGGCCCCTGAGGGGGCTGCCCGGGATGTTGCCAATGCGCCCGACAGCATGGCCGACACAATGGCCGACACCATGGCCGATGCCGCGTCTGACCCGGCCCCGGATGCGGCCTTGCCCGCGCCGCCGCGCTTCGACGTGGTGCGCATCGCCGCCGACGGCGCGGCGCTGGTCGCGGGGCAGGGCACGCCCGATGCCGGGCTGGCGGTGCTGGTCGATGGCGACAGCGTGTCGCAAACCATCATCGACGGGCAGGGCAGTTTCGTGACGCTCTTCGACCTTTCGCCCAGCGCCACGGCGCGGCTGATGACCCTGTCGATGCGGCTGGCTGATGGCGCGCAGATCGCGTCTGACGAAAGCGTGCTGATCGCCCCCACGCCCGCGCAGCCGGATGCTGCCCCGCAAATCGCGCAGGCGGATACCGAAGCGATGCCCGGCGATACGCAGGCGGATGATGCCGCAGCCCCCGATTCTGATGTACCCGATTCTGATGTACCCGTGTCGGATGTACCCGACCCCGCCACAGCGCAAGGCACGCAACTGGCGCAAGCGGACACCGACGCCGCGCAGCCCGCCCCCGAACAAACGGCCGAAACCCAACCCTCCCCCGGTCCTCTGGGTACACAACAGCCTGCCCCGGCGCTGAACGCGACAACGATCGGCACCTCGGGCGCGGAAACCGGAACCGACACGCCCGCTGCAGCGCCGCAAGTGGCCCTGCTGTCCGACGCAGTTGCAGGCAACGATCCCGCCGCGCGCCCCGGCGGCGCCAGTGATCTGCCCCGCGCAATGGGGGCCAACGATCAGCCGGGTGCCAACGATCAGCCCGGGGCACAAGCCACAGCCCCGATGCGCCCGGCAGGCGCCTCCGCCGCGCCCCAAGCCGACATCGGGCGCGCAACCGAACCGGCCCCAGCCCCCGACGCGCCGACCCCCCCGGGGGCCGCATCCCCCGCAGTGCTGGCCGCCGCCAACGCCCGCGATAATGGCCCCGCCGCCCCGTCTGTGCCTGACGCTGCATCCGGTCCCACGCCACAATCCGCGCCGCAATCCACACCGCAACCCGCCGCCCCGCCTGCGCTCCTCATCAGCCCGGACGGCGACATCCGCCTGCTGGGGCAGGCCAGCACCCCGACACTGCCGCAGGTCACCGATAACATCCGCATCGACGCGATCAGCTATGACACGCAGGGCGATGTGCGGCTGGTGGGCCAGACGCCGCAGCCCGAAGCGGGGGTGCGCGTCTATCTCGACAACCAGCTTGTGACCGACACCCGCAGCCTTGCCGACCGCTCATGGCGCACGGTGCTGCCTGATGTGGATACCGGGGTGTACACCCTGCGCGTCGATGCGCTGGACGATGCGGGCCGCGTCTCCTCGCGGTTCGAGACGCCCTTCCAGCGTGAGGCGCCCGCCCTGTTGCGCGCCGCGTCGGACGCCGACAGCGACACCCCCCGCATCGAGGCGATGACGGTGCAGCCCGGCAATACGCTCTGGGGGATTTCCAGCCAGACCTATGGCGATGGCTTCCTCTATGTGCGGATTTTCGAGGCCAACCGATCCCAGATCCGCGACCCCGATCTGATCTACCCCGGGCAGGTGTTTACCCTGCCGGAATAGCGCATCGCTACAGTTCCGCCCAGGCGATCCCGCTACTGCCCCCCCTGGTCCTGGTCCCTCGCACCGAACCCGGCAGCCCGCAGCGACAGGGCAGGGACGCTTGCATCCCCTGCAACGCCTGCCCCCAAACCAGCCCTGCGGCATCCGCCCTCTGGTCTTTACCCTGCGGCCTGACTAGATTGCGCGAAAGCCAACGGAAAGTGCCCTATGCCGCCAGCCACCGAAGCCGACGACGACGCCACCACCTCTGCCCGCGAACGTGCCAGCGGCTGGCGCACCATCCGCCGCGTTGCGCCCTACCTCTGGCCCGACGATGCGCCGTGGGTGCGCCAGCGCGTCGTGCTGGCCCTCTTGGTGCTGGTGTTGTCGAAGGTCATCGCGGTGGCCACGCCCTTCTTCTACAAGACCGCCGTCGATGCCCTGTCGGGCGAGGGCGCGGGCTGGTGGCTTGCCGTCGGCGCGGTGGGGCTGACGGTGGCCTACGGCATGGCGCGGCTGATGTCGGTGGGCTTCCAGCAATTGCGCGATGTGCTTTTCACCCGTGTCGGCCAGCGGGCCCTGCGCGCGCTGGCGCTGGAAACCTTCACCCATATCCACCGCCTGTCGCTGCGCTACCACATCACGCGCAAGACCGGGGGCCTCAGCCGGATCATCGAACGCGGCGTGAAGGGGGTGGAATTCCTGCTGCGGTTCTTGCTGTTCTCGATCGGGCCGCTGGTTCTGGAACTTCTGATGATCTCGGTCGTGCTGTTCTGGCTGTTCGACGTCTGGTATCTGGTCACCGTCGTCGTCACCATCGCGCTTTATGTCTGGTTCACCTTCGCCATCACCGAATGGCGCGTGAAACAGCGCCGGGAGATGAACGCCCAGGATACCGATGCCAACCAAAAGGCCATCGACAGCCTCCTGAACTTCGAAACCGTCAAATATTTCAACGCCGAAGGCATGGAGGCCCGGCGCTACGACAGCGCCATGCAGAAATATGAGGCCGCCGCGATCAAGACCAATTATTCGCTGGCCTTCCTCAACTTCGGGCAGTCCTTCCTCATCACCTCGGGGCTGGTCGTGGTCATGGTGCTGGCCGCCGTTGGCGTGCAGCGCGGCGATCTGACCGTGGGCGATTTCGTCATGGTCAACGCCTATATGATCCAGATCACCATGCCGCTGAACTTCCTCGGCACGGTCTACCGCGAAATCCGGCAGGCGCTGGTGGATATGGGCGAGATGTTCGACCTGCTCGGCCAGCCCTCCGATGTCACCGACGCGCCCGATGCGCAGCCCCTGAAAGTACAGGGCGGCGCGGTAGAGCTGCGCGATCTGTCCTTCGGCTATGACCCGGCGCGGCCCATCTTGAAGGGCATCAGCCTGACCGTGGGCGCGGGCGAAACCGTGGCCATCGTCGGCCCCTCCGGTTCCGGCAAATCCACCATCGGGCGGCTTTTGTTCCGCTTCTATGACGTGACCGGCGGCAGCCTGCGCATCGACGGGCAGGATGTGCGCGACGTGACGCAATCCAGCCTGCATGCCGCGATCGGCGTGGTCCCGCAAGATACTGTGCTGTTCAACGACACCATCCGCTACAACATCGCCTATGGCCGCGAAGGCGCGACCGAGGCCGAGGTCATTGCCGCCGCGCGCGCCGCGCGCATCCATGACTTCATCGCCTCGCTGCCCGAAGGCTATGAGACTCAGGTGGGCGAACGCGGCCTGAAACTTTCGGGCGGTGAGAAACAGCGCGTCGGCATCGCGCGCACGCTGTTGAAAAACCCCCCGATCCTGTTGCTGGATGAGGCCACCAGCGCGCTGGATACCCAGACCGAGCAATCCATTCAGGACAGTCTGCGCGCAATGGGCCACGGGCGCAGCGTCATCACCATCGCGCACCGCCTGTCCACCGTGGTCGATGCCGACCGCATCGTGGTGCTCGAGGATGGGGTGATCGTCGAACACGGCAGCCACGACGCGCTTCTCGCCCGCAACGGCAAATACGCCGCCATGTGGGCGCGCCAGCGCTCGGGCGATGAGGTGCCAGCGACAGAGGTGCCAGCGACATAGGTGCCTGCGGATTGAGGGTTTGAACGGGGCTCTGATCTGACGCTGGTCTGACGCTGGGGCGTGCGGTTCACGCGGTAAGCCGCCCAGTCGCGCCGAGCGTACCCCGCGCGGACTCAAGGCCGCAGCAAATCGCCGGGCCGCATCCACGGCACGGCGATCTGGCAGGGTCGGCGCGCCGCATTGCCCGGTCCCGGACATTTCCGGCATAAACCGTAACAGCCCCCCTGTCAGATCGCCGCACCGCAGCCCGTCTATGCGCGGCTCAGCGCTTGAAGCACCCGTCAATCAAGCGGTGCATCGCGGCAATCTTGGCCTCAGCGCTTCTCGGTCGGGCAGGTGTTCATCCCGATGATCCGATAGGCAAGGCAGGTACTGAAAATCCCGGTCAGCGCAATCGGCACGCCGATCAGGTACAGCCAGCTATAGGCCCCGTCCATGTTCAGGAAGAACCCCAGGATCAGCGCCAGCCCAATCACGATCCGCAGCACCCGGTCGATCCCGCCTACATTTTTGGCAAACATTTCAATCTCCTGTCAAAACCCGTCCCGCCGGAAATGGCGTTGAGTTGTTAACCGGACATTAACACATTCAAAAATGGTTGTATATGCGGCACTTCGACATGGGGCAGGGGCGCGCGGCCCCGCAGGGCCCGCCAGACCCGCAGCCCGCCAGACTTTCAGGCCCCGCCCAGCACCTGCCGGGCATAGCGCCCGCCCAGCGCGGTCAGGATCTCATAGCCGATGGTGCCTGCCTGATCTGCTAGATCGTCGATCCCCTGATGCGGCCCGATCAGGTCCAGCGCTGCGGGCACCTCGGGCAGATGCGTGACATCCACGGTCAGCAGATCCATCGACACCCGGCCAACCAGCGGGCAGGGAATGTCGTCATGCCACAGCGTCGTGCGGTTGCTCAGACTGCGCAAGATGCCATCGGCATAGCCGCCCGACAGGGTGGCGATGCGCGCAGGCGCGGGCGCGGTCCAGGTGCCGCTATAGCCCACGATCTCGCCTTCCGCGACATCGCGCACCTGGATGACCGGCAGTGACAGGCGCACCACGGGCCGCGCCTCGGCGAAGGGCCTGCCGCCGTAAAGGCCGATCCCGGGCCGGGTCATGTCGAAATGATAGGCCGCGCCCAGAAGGGTTCCGCCGGTGGCGGCCAGCGAACAGGGCACGCCGCACCCCTCGACCATCGCGCTGAACGCCGCCAGTTGTTCACGGTTCATCGGGTCATTGGGCACATCGGAAGAGGCCAGATGCGACATGATCAGCCGGGGCCTGCGCGGCAGGGCCAGCGGTGCCACCGCCTGCCATTCGGCGGCCTCCATGCCCAGCCGGTTCATCCCGCTGTCCAGTTGCAGGCCAAAGGGCGCATCGGGCATGGTCTCGAACTGCCGCGTCACCTGTTCGATGGAATTGAGCATCGGCACCAGATCCGCGGCCGCCAACAGGTCCGCATCCCCCGGCATATGCCCGCCATAGACATAGATCGCGGGGCCGGGGCCCAGGGCTTCGCGCACCGCCGCACCTTCTTCGGCGATGGCGACAAAGAACGCCCGCGCCCCCGCCTCGGCCAAAGTCCGCGCCACCAGCCCGGCGCCAAGGCCATAGCCCCCGGCCTTCACCGTGGCGGCCGTCTGCACCGCCGCGCCCGAGGCCCGGTTCAGCGCCCGCCAGTTCGACGCCAGCGCGTCCAGATCAATCGTTAATGTTCCGCTTGCCATGCCCGCGTTCTGCCACGCCCATGCGCAGGGTCAAGCCAAAATCGTCCGGCCTGCACGCTGATGCGCAAAACCCGGCCCGGACGGCGCGCTGCCTGAGTGCCACGCACCACAGGCAAGCGTCCCCGAACAGGCCAAAACCCGCCGCCCAAAACCTCAGAACGTATCCGCGCCCTGCTGATAGGCGCGCACCAGATCGCCAAAGCGGGTAAACCGCCCCTCAAACGACAGCTCTACCGACCCGATCGGCCCATGCCGCTGCTTGCCGATGATGACCTCGGCCTTGCCATGGCATTGCTCCATGATCGCCTGCCATTGCGCCATCTTGTCCAGCTCATGATCGCCGGGTTTCTCGCGTTCCTTGTAGTATTCGTCGCGATACACAAACATCACCACATCGGCATCCTGCTCGATCGAGCCTGATTCCCGCAGGTCCGACAGTTGCGGGCGCTTGTCTTCGCGGCTTTCGACCTGCCGCGAAAGCTGCGACAGCGCGACCACGGGGATGTTCAATTCCTTGGCAATCGCCTTCAGGCCCTGCGTGATCTCGGACACTTCCTGCACCCGGTTCTCCTTGGAGGACCCCTTCAGCAATTGCAGGTAATCCACCATCAGCACATCAAGGCCATGCGTCCGCTTCAACCGCCGGGCGCGTGCCGCGACCTGGCTGATCGGCAGCGCGGGCGTGTCGTCGATGTACAGCGGGCAAGCCTCCAGCGCCTTCGCGGCCTCGACGAAGCGGCGGAATTCCACCTCGGTCATGTCGCCGCGCCGGATCTGTTCGGACGGCACCTCGGCGGCCTCGGACAGGATGCGCGCGGCCAATTGTTCCGCGCTCATCTCCAGGCTGAAGAAGCCCACGACGCCGCCATTCACCGCGCCCTCGACCCCGTCGTGCCGCATGCCGCGCTTGTAGGCCTTGGCGATGTTGAATGCGATGTTGGTGGCAAGCGATGTCTTGCCCATCGACGGACGCCCGGCCAGAATCAGCAAATCCGACGGGTGCAGCCCGCCCAGCTTCTTGTCCAGATCCATCAACCCGGTCGAAATCCCGGCCAGCCCGCCGTCGCGCTGATAGGCGGCATTGGCCATGGTCACCGCATCGGTCACCGCCTTCAGGAAGGATTGGAACCCGCGTTCCGCGCTGCCCTGTTCGGCCAGTTTGTAAAGCCGCTGTTCGGCCTCGACGATCTGTTCCTT
Source organism: Roseicitreum antarcticum (assembly GCF_014681765.1). GTDB lineage: Bacteria > Pseudomonadota > Alphaproteobacteria > Rhodobacterales > Rhodobacteraceae > Roseicitreum > Roseicitreum antarcticum. The sequence goes on along the minus strand of NZ_CP061498.1, from coordinate 1,318,899 downwards.
CGGCTCGGACGCCACATCAACCTGCGCTGCGCGCGCCGAAATATCCTGGCCCAGCCGGATCAGATCGCGCCGCACGGCCAGTTCATAGATCATCTGCGCGTAATCTTTGGCCGCATAGGCCGAGATCGCCGCCCCCGCCAGCCGCGCCAGATAGGCCGGGCCACCCAGTTCCTTCAGGCCCGCGTCATCCTCCATGAACGCCTTCAGTGTCACGGGCGTGGCCAGCGCATTCTTCAAGATCCGCGCCGCGCAGATTTCAAAGATGCGCTGATGCACCGGGTCAAAGAAATGGTCAGGTTTAATCAGGCTCGATATGCGGTCATACACATCGTTGTTGGTCAAGATCGCGCCCAGAAGCTGTTGTTCCGCCTCGATATTATGCGGCAGCGTGTCGGTTGCGCCTTCGGGCAGGGCGTTCGGTATGATGGTCGTGATCTCATTCATGGCTGGTGCTCCGGGCGTCATCGTTCCCCAAATGGCGCATGATATCGTCCCCCAAATGCCGCTGAACTGTCGTGGTGGCCGTCTATGCCCTGATGGGCGCGACTTGGCAAATTGTATAACCCCGGCTCAACCCTGTGGATAAGCTGTGGACAGCGGGCTTCGCCCAACATGCTGGGGCAATCACGCGTGACTTGTCAATATCTGGGTGGGGCGTTAGCTGCCTGGCGCGACCCAATCCCGGGGGGCGTGCAGGAATTTCTCGACTTCGGCCAAAGTTTGCCCATCGAAATCACCGCGCGCCCGCGCCTCGGTCAGCACGTCCCACCAGGTGCACAGGTAATGCAGTCGCACGCCATGGTCGGCCAGCCGCTTCGGCGTCTCGTTGAAGATGCCATAGTAGAAAATCACCGCCGTATGCCCGCATTCCGCGCCCGTGTCGCGGATCGCATCGACGAAGGACAGCTTCGAACCGCCATCCGTGGTCAGGTCTTCCACCAGCAGCACGCGCTGGCCTTCGGTCATATCGCCTTCAATCCGCGCATTCCGCCCGTAACCCTTTGGCTTCTTGCGCACATAGGTCATGGGCAGCGCCATGCGCTCGGCCATCAGCGCGGCAAAGGGGATGCCCGCCGTCTCACCGCCCGCCACATTGTCGAAGGCTTCCAGCCCCGCCGCCTCGGTCACCGTGCACGACAGGAAATCCATCAGGGTGGACCGGATGCGCGGGTAGCTGATCAGCTTGCGGCAGTCGATATAGGTCGGCGCGCGCAGGCCCGAGGCGAAAGTGAAAGGTTCCGTCGCGTTGAAATGCACCGCCTTGATGTCGAGCAACATGCGCGCCGTCAGGCGGGCCATGGTCGCGCGGTCGGGATAGCTGGAGGGGATCATCGGCGGCGTCCTTTGGCTGGGCCGGAAAAACGGCCGGTTGGGGGCAGCGCGGCACAGCCGACCCGGCGGGCCGGAAAGCGGCGCGCGCGATTAGGTGGCCCCGCCGGCGGATGGCTGGCCCGAATCTGAAATTTCGGTTGGCGCGCAAAATGGCGGGGCGGGTGCCGGGCGTCAATGCCGTTTATGGCCCGGGGTGGGGTGCGGGGCAGGGCGCAGGGTGAAAACGTTAACCCAGCCTGCGGGCTGCGCGCGTATGTATCAAAGCCATACGCTTTCCATATCGTTTCCAGACGCTGGATCCGGGCTTTGGACTTTGGTTAACGCGGCCCCGTTCCGGGCCGCCCCGGTGGGGGCAACGCACCCATCGCCGCCCGGTCAAGGCCGCCATTTCAGGAAATTGGCAATCATCCGCAGCCCCACCGCCTGGCTTTTTTCCGGGTGGAACTGCATGCCAACGATGGTGTCGCGCCCCACCACCGCCGTGATCTCGGCGCCATAATCCACATGCGCCAGCCGCTGGGCCGCATCGGTCACGCTGAAATGGTACGAGTGGACAAAATACGCATGATCCCCGGTACTTAACCCGTCCAGTACCGGATGCGGGTGGTCGATCACCAGGTCGTTCCAGCCCATATGCGGCACTTTCATCGACGTATCGGATGGGATGATCGCCTCGACCCGGCCGCCGATCCAATCCATCCCGGGCGTGTCCGAATATTCCAGCCCGCGGGTGGCAAGTAGTTGCATTCCCACGCAAATTCCCAGGAATGGCACCGCACGGCGCTGCACGCTGTCTTCCAGCGCATCGGTCATGCCGGGCACGGCGCGCAGGGCACGCGCACAGGCGGGGAATGCCCCATCACCTGGCAGCACGATCCGGTCGGCCCGCGCCACATCCTCGGCCCGGTCCGACACGATCACCTGCCCCGCGCCAACCTCATCGGCCATGCGCTGAAACGCCTTCTGGGCCGAGTGTAGATTGCCACTGTCATAATCTACCAGTACCGTCAGCATGGGCTACAGCATCCCCTTAGTCGATGGAATCGCGTCACTTTTTCGCGCATCGGGCTCAAGCGCAACGCGCAGCGCGCGGGCCACGGCCTTGAACGCAGCCTCGGCGATATGGTGGCTGTTGACGCCGTGGCGCTGGTCGATATGCAGCGTGATGCCGCCATGGGTGGCGAGGGCCTGAAAGAATTCGCGCACCAGTTCGGTGTCAAATGTGCCGATCTTCGCGGTTGGAAATGCGACATTCCACACCAGATGCGGGCGCGCCGACAGGTCCAGCGCGCAGGCGATCTGCGCATCATCCATCGGCAGGACACACGATCCGTAGCGGGTGATGCCGCGCTTGTCCCCCATGGCTTGTGTCAGCGCCTGACCCAGCGCGATGCCCACGTCCTCGACCGTGTGGTGGTCGTCGATGTGCAGGTCGCCGTCGGCGCGGATCGTCATGTCGATCAGCGAATGCCGCGCCAGTTGGTCCAGCATATGGTCGAAAAAACCCACGCCGGTTTCGCAATCATAGCGGCCCGTGCCGTCCAGATCCACGGTGACGGTGATGTCCGTCTCGGCGGTTTTGCGGGTGATGGTGGCTGTGCGCATCAAGCTCTCCGTTCCGGTTGTCCGCGCAGGTATAGGGCGGCGCGCGGCCTGAGGGAAGGGGCAAGCGCATCCATCGCCAAACGCGAAAGTGGCGGGGGCGGCGCGAAAGCCGCGCCAAAACAACGGGGTAGGGCGGCGTCAGTCGCGTTTTCGGCTGCGGCGCAGATGCAGCCGATAGAGCAGCGGGGCCAGTGCATGGTCATATACTGCTGCCGAAAGCTGGCGCAGCCCCGGCAGATCCACGATCCGCGCCAGCCAGCGATAGCCCGGCATCGCGCGCCACAGCGCCACGAACGCGGGCACACCGCTGAGCACCCGGCCATCATGCAGCACATGCAGCCTGCGCGCAGCCGTGTCGGCGCTGACGCCATAAGCGGCCGGATCAGCGGTTTGCAGCCCGTCAAAACGGATGGGCAGCGCATGGCGATCTGCATGGCGCGCGTAATGGTCGATCTCGCGCGCACAGACCGGGCAGGCGGCGTTATAGAGGACCGACAGCTCGGTCTTCGCCGGGGGGGATGATGCTTTTTCAACCATGATGCAATTCTAGGTCTGCCCGCCCCCGCGACAAGCCTCAAGGTCATGGCCTGTACAGACCCGGCCCAAATGCCGCAGCCCGCGTGCTCAATAGATGTAGCGGATCTGTTCGGTCCAGTACCGTTCCATCCGGCGCAGCAGCACGTTCAGTTCGTCCAGCCGTGGACCGGTGACGATGCCGCGTTCGATCAGCCCTGCGGCATGGCGCGCGAACAGGGCGGCCACCACGCCCCGCACCTCCCGCCCCTGGGGGGTCAGGCGCACCCGGACAGACCGGCGGTCCATGTCGCAGCGCTGATGGTGCATGTATCCGGTTTCCACCAGCTTTTTCAGGTTATACGAGACATTTGACCCCTGATAATAGCCCCGGGTCTTCAGCTCCCCTGCGGTGACTTCCTGCTCGCCGATGTTGAACAGCAACAGGGCCTGCACAGCGTTGATGTCCAGCACGTTCAGACGCTCGAATTCATCCTTGATAACGTCCAGCAACAACCTGTGGAGGCGTTCGACGAGGGCCAGGCTGTCCATATATGTCGTCAGATCGTCGGATTTCGACGCGCCGGGGATGCCTGTGTGAATACTCATTGCGGTCTCCAGATTCGGTGCAGGTTCCGGACCGTACACCGTCAAATCACAACAACGGGTTAAGCGCCGTTGCGTAATGCAAAATCTGGTCAAAAGTCAGGCGAATGCAGCACGTACACCGGCTGCGCCCGTGTGGCAGGGTCAAACGACGTTGCGCCGCGCGCATGCGTGGCGGGGGCCGGGCGGGAACCGGCGGCACCCGCCGATGGGATCAGCCCGCGCTGGGGCGCGGTGCGATCCCGACATGGCCGCCGATATGCGTCAGAAGGGCGGTAAACTGGTCCGGCGCGGACTTCGCGCCGGTGACCCAGAGGTAGAGGTCCTGATCGTTCTCGCCCAGCATCCGCTCATAAAGGTCCAGTGCCACGGGGTCCAGCGCGGCCAGACCCGTGTCGGAAAATGGCCCTAGAATCAGGTCCATCTCCTTCATGCCGCGCCGCCAGGACCGCATGCGCAGCTTTTTCAGCCGTGCTTCTTGCGGGCTGATTTCCCCCGCCGAACCTGTTGCACCCGAACCTGTTGCACCCGAACCTGTTGCACCCGAACCTGTTGTACCCGTACCTGTTGTACGCGACCCCATTCTCACAATCCTTCCTTCACCACAGCGCGCAGCCGTTTTTCCAGCCCGCCCAATGTATCCCCCAACCGCGTCATCTCGGCGCGGACCTGGCGCAGATCGGCCAGTATCTCGCGCGCGTCCGCAGCCAGCACCGCATCGGCGGGCGGGTGGTCCAGCCCGTCGCCTTCGCCCGTCATCAGCCACCGCAGCGAGACATTCAGCAGCCCCGAAAGCATCTGCAGCTTGTTGGCGCGCGGTTCGGCGACATCGTTCTCCCAGGCCTCAACCGTCTTGAGCTTCACGCCCAGCCGACGTGCCAGCGCCGCCTGCGTCATGCCGCCCGCATCGCGCGCGGCCGCCATGCGATCACCAAATGTGGCGGCTTCCTCGGAAAACCAGCCGGTGCGCGGCTCTTCAGCAGAATTTTCGGTCATCAACGGCCCCTTTCCCTGATTATACTTGAACGCCCTTGGTCGCCAACCTAGAAGATGGAGCCGCAAGTTACAAACCGGAGTGCTGCCCCATGGCCTTTCTATCCGACACGCTGACCCGCGTTAAACCCTCTCCCACCATCGCCGTCACCTCGAAGGCGGCCGAGCTGAAGGCGGCGGGCAAGAACGTGATCGGCCTAGGCGCGGGTGAGCCTGACTTTGACACGCCGCAGAACATCAAGGATGCGGCAAAAGCGGCTATTGATGCAGGGAAAACGAAATACACCGCCGTTGATGGCATTCCCGAACTGAAGACCGCGATCTGCGCCAAGCTGAAGCGCGACAACGGGCTGGATTATGTACCGGCCCAGGTTTCGGTCGGCACCGGCGGCAAGCAGATCTTGTACAATGCGCTGATGGCGACGCTGAACCCGGGGGATGAGGTCATCATCCCGGCGCCCTACTGGGTCAGCTACCCCGATATGGTGCTTCTGGCGGGCGGGGAGCCGGTGATCGCCGAAGCCTCCAGCCAGACCGCCTACAAGCTGACGCCGGATCAACTGGAAGCCGCGATCACGCCAAAGACCAAATGGCTGATCTTCAACTCGCCCTCCAACCCCACCGGTGCGGGCTACACCTGGGATGAGCTGAAGGCGCTGACCGATGTGCTGCTGCGCCATCCCCATGTCTGGGTGATGTCGGATGATATGTATGAACATCTGGTCTATGATGACTTCAAATTCTGCACGCCCGCACAGGTAGAGCCGCAGCTTTATGACCGCACACTGACCGTGAATGGCGTGTCCAAGGCCTATGCCATGACCGGCTGGCGCATCGGCTATGCCGCAGGGCCGCAGGCCTTGATCAAGGCGATGGGCAAGGTGCAGTCGCAATCGACCTCAAACCCCTGTTCGATCAGCCAATGGGCCGCGGTCGAGGCGCTGAACGGCCCGCAGGATTACATCGCGGAAAACAACAAGACTTTCCAACGCCGCCGCGATCTGGTGGTCTCCATGCTGAACGAGGCCCCCGGCATCACCTGCCCGGTGCCCGAAGGTGCGTTCTACGTCTATCCCACCATCGCGGGCTGTATCGGCAAGACCAGCACGGGTGGGGCGAAGATCACGGATGATGAGGCATTCGCCACCGCGCTCTTGGAGGAAACCGGCGTTGCCGTCGTCTTCGGCGCGGCCTTTGGCATGTCGCCCGCCTTCCGCGTCAGCTATGCCACATCAGACGAGAACCTGACCGAGGCCTGCACCCGGATTCAGGCTTTCTGCAAGGGCCTGTCCTGAAGCATGGCCGCCGCGCCGCAATATTATTTCCGCACCAAGCCCATCGGCGGGGTCTTCTTCCGGATCGTGGAAGACCCGCGCTGGCGGCGCATGGACATGCAGCGGGTGGCGGGCATCAATGTCTTCAACGGTCAGATCACGCCCAATGAGGGCCAGACGATCAGCGCGGCAGAACACGCGCTGATCAAGGACTGGATCACGCAACGCCGCGCGGTATTGAATGCCCGTCAGATGGACGACATTCACCGCACGGTCGATCACCTTAACCTGACTGCGCATTGGGCGCAGTTCAACGCCACGCCAGACGAACTGGAAACGATCTCCGACACGCTGCTGATGGCCATGCATGATCTGCGCGACGTTCTGGTGCGCAAACGCGCGCACCGCGTGGAATCGGCGCAGGGCGGGGTAGAACCGGAAGCTGGTGCCAAAGGTGATGCCAGCGCCAAAGGCGGGGCCGAGGGCGCCCAGCCCTGACGCAACGCCCCCAAGGACGCAACGACCCCAAGAGGTGGCCCGAAACGGCGCACCAAGGTGCGCTGCGCCTGACAGTTTGCCCCCAAAGTCCTTGCTCGATCTCCACCATCGCCCGGGGCAGCGCCGTGCGCGCGCCCCGGGCGATGGTGTTTCAGCCGCGCTGCAACAGCCTGGCGGCCGCACAGCCCGGGTGCCCTCAGACCGACAGGCAGACGTATTTCATCTCCATGAAATCCTCGATCCCGTATTTCGACCCTTCGCGCCCCAGACCGGATTGCTTGACCCCGCCGAAGGGGGCGACCTCGGTCGAGATGATGCCTGTGTTCACCCCTACGATGCCGTATTCCAGCGCCTCCTGAACGCGGGTCACGCGGCTGACATCGCGGGCGTAGAAATACGCGGCCAGCCCGAAGATCGTGTCATTGGCCAGCGCCACAGCCTCTTCCTCGGTCTCAAACCGGAACAGGGGCGCCATGGGACCGAAGGTTTCCTCTTGCGACACGGCCATGTCCGGTGTCACGTCGGTCAGCAGCGTCGGTTCAAAGAACGTGCCGCCCAGATCATGCGGCTTGCCGCCGACGACCAGTTTGGCCCCCTTGTCCAGCGCGTCCTTGATATGCGCCTGTACCTTTTGCACCGCCTTGCCGCTGATCAGCGGGCCCGTGGTCGTGCCCTCGGCAAGCCCGTCGCCGACGCGCAGCTTCTTGATCGCAGCCTCGAATTTGACGGCAAAGGCGTCATAGACCCCGGCCTGCACATAGATGCGGTTGGCGCACACACAGGTCTGGCCATTGTTGCGGAACTTGCACACCATTGCGCCCTCAACCGCCGCATCAATATCGGCGTCGTCGAACACGATGAACGGCGCGTTGCCGCCCAGTTCCATGCTGCATTTCATCACCTGATCTGCGGCCTGCCGCAACAAGATCCGCCCCACCTCGGTCGAGCCGGTGAAGGTCAGCTTGCGCACCACCGGGTTTTCGCAAAATTCCTTGCCGATGTCGGATGCATGGGTCGACGGCACGATCGACAGCACGCCCGCAGGCACGCCCGCACGCTCGGCCAGCACCGCCATGGCCAATGCGGACAGCGGCGTTTCCGTCGCGGGGCGGGCGACAAAGCTGCACCCGGCGGCCAGCGCGGGCGCGACCTTGCGCGCAATCATCGCGTTGGGAAAGTTCCATGGCGTGATCGAGGCCGCGACGCCAATCGGCTGACGCAGCACGGTGATGCGCTTGTCGGGCTGGTGGCCGGGGATCGTGTCGCCATAGACGCGGCGCGCTTCCTCGCTGAACCACTCCACGAAGGACGCGCCATAAAGCACCTCGGCGCGCGCCTCGGGCAGCGGTTTGCCCTGTTCTGCGGTCAGGATCGCGGCCAGATCATCGACATTTTCCACCATCAGGTCGAACCAGCGGCGCAAGATCCCCGCGCGATCCTTCGCGGTGCGGCGCGCCCAGTCTTTCTGCGCGCCTTCTGCTGCGGCAATGGCGCGTGCAACCTCGACGCGGGTCAGGTCTGCGACCTTCGCCAGCACATCGCCACGCGCCGGGTTGGTGACTTCAAAGGTCGCGCCGTCATCGGCATCGGCCCATTTGCCGCCGATAAAGGCGCGGGTTTCCAGCAGCGATCCATCCTTGAGTATCGCGCGCAAGTCGGTTTGAGTATCCAGCATATCATCCCCCATTTGAAATTTGCATCTGTGAATTTGGCGTCAAGGGACCATATAAGCGGCGTCGGGGCAAGTACCAGACAATGGCGGGGACGCGACACGAAATGCCAGAATTGCCCGACCTTTCCGACGAATATGCCAATGCCGCCCATATCCCCGGCGGGGCGGATTTCTTGCCGCGCTGGACCGTACAGGCGGCGGCGTTCCGCGACGCGCTGGGCGACCGCGCGGTGCTGGGCCAGCCCTACGGACCCGGCCCGCGCGACTGGTTCGACCTGTTCATGCCAGCGGCGCGCGCACGCGGCACCCTGGTCTTCATTCATGGCGGGTATTGGCGCGCTTTCGACCCCCGGCTTTGGTCCGCCTTTGCGTCGGGTGCGCTGGCACGCGGCTGGGCGGTGGCGATGCCGTGCCACACCCTTGCGCCCGATGCGCGCCTGAGTGCCATCACCACGCAGATTGCGCGTGCGGTGGATGCGATTGCGCTCGTGCAGCCGGGGCCGCTGGTCCTGACCGGGCATTCGGCGGGCGGGCATCTGGTGGCACGGTTGGCCTGCACCGATGTCGCACTGGCTGCGGCGCCCCGCGTGGCGCGGGTGCTGCCGATCTCGCCCCTGTCGGATCTGCGGCCGCTGATGCAATGCGATTTCAACGCCGATCTGCGGCTTGATGCGGCCGAAGCCGCGCGCGAAAGCCCCGCCTTGCGCACCCCCCGTGCGGGCATCGACGCCCATGTATGGGTCGGCAGCGCCGAGCGTCCGGCCTTCCGCGATCAGGCACGCTGGCTGGGCACGGCATGGAACGCGCCGGTGACCGAGGACCCCGGTCGCCACCATTTCAACGTGATCGACGGGCTGGCAGACCCCGGGAGCGCCCTGTTGCGCGCCGCGCTGGCGGGGCTCTGACCTGCGTGCTCAGCGGCGCGCGGTTTTCCACATGACGTGCGCCCGGACGCATGATAAGGCGGGCGCATGACAAAAATACCCACAAAATCCGAACTGCGCGACTGGATATCAGAGCACCCGGGCGAAGCCGCCAAGCGCGACATCGCGCGTGCCTTCGGCATCAAGGGTGCGGCGCGGATCGACCTCAAGCGCCTTTTGAAGGAGCTGGAGGAAGAAGGCTTCCTGGAGAAACGCCGCAAATCCTACCGCGACCCCGAAAAACTGCCGCCCGTCAGCATCTTGCTGGTGCAGGCGCCCAATGCCGACGGCGATCTGTACGCCCGGCCGGTGGAATGGCGGGGCGACGCGCCCGAACCGCGCATCTTGCTGACCCTGCGCAACGCCGACCCCGCGCTGGGCGCGGGCGACCGCATTTTGGCGAAACTGTTGTCGGTCCGGCATGACGAACACCAGTATGAGGCTCGGCTGATCCGCAAGATCGGCACCAACCCCCGCCGCATCCTGGGCATTTTCCGCACCGGGACCGAAGGCGGGCGGATCGTGCCCATCGACAAAGGGGCCGACCGCGAATGGATGGTCTCGCCCGGCGCGACCCAAAACGCGCAAGACGGCGAATTGGTCGAGGCAGAGCAGGCCGGACCCGCCCGCATGGGCCTGCCGCGCGCCCGCGTCGTGGACCGGCTGGGCGACCCATCGGCGCCAAAGGCGGTGTCGCTGATCGCCATCCACCAACACGGCATCCCCGATGCCTTCCCCGATGACGTGGTGGCCGAAGCCGACGCTGCGCAAGAGGCCCCGATGACGGGTCGCACCGATCTGACCGGCATCAACCTTCTGACCATCGACCCATGGGACGCGCGCGACCACGACGATGCGCTCTTTGCTGAGCCCGACACCGATGCCGCCAACCCCGGCGGTTTCATCGTCTGGGTCGCCATCGCCGATGTGGCGCATTACGTCACCCCCGGCTCGGAACTGGACCGCGAGGCGCGGCGGCGCGGCAATTCCAGCTATTTCCCCGACCGTGTGGTGCCGATGCTGCCCGACCGGCTGTCGGGCGACCTCTGTTCGCTGCACGAAGGCGTGGTGCGCCCCTGTATCGCCGTGCGCATCGTGTTGAACGCGGGTGGCGACAAGGTCAGCCACAAATTCATGCGTGCCATGATGCGCTCGGTCGCCTCGCTGACCTATGAGCAGGCGCAGGCCGCGGATGAGGGGCGGTTCGACGACGCCACCCAATTGTTTGCCGCCGACCTCAAGGCCCTGTTTGACGCCTACCGCGCCACCCGCGCGGCGCGGGCGCGGCGCCAACCGCTGGACATCGACCTGCCCGAACGCCAGATCGTGCTGTCGGACGATGGGCGGGTCACCTCGGTCGCGTTCAAGGAACGCTTCGACGCCCATAAACTGGTCGAGGAATTCATGGTGCAGGCCAATGTGGCCGCCGCCGAAGAGCTCAACGCGCGCAAATCGCCGCTGTTGTTTCGCGCGCATGAAGAACCCAGCCCCGAAAAGCTGAACGCGCTGCGCGAACTCGCCGTGGCCTCGGGCTTCACGCTGGCAAAGGGGCAGGTGCTGCAAACCCGTCACCTGAACCAGTTGCTCGATCAGGCCGAAGGCACCGAATTCGACGAACTGATCAACATGTCCACGCTGCGCTCGATGACGCAGGCCTATTACAGCCCGGATAATTATGGGCATTTCGGGTTGGCCTTGCGGAATTATGCGCATTTCACCTCGCCGATCCGGCGCTACGCCGACCTGATCGTGCACCGCGCCCTGATCCGCGCGCATGGCTGGGGCAAGGATGGGCTGTCGCAATGGGATGTCGAGAATCTGGCCGAAACCGCCAAGCTGATCTCGGATACCGAGCGCCGGTCGATGACGGCCGAACGCGACACCACCGACCGCTATCTGGCCGCGTTCCTGTCAGAGCGCGTCGGGCAGGAGTTCACGGGCCGCATTTCGGGCATCGCGCGCTTTGGCGTCTTCGTGAAACTGGATGAGACCGGGGCCGACGGCTTGGTGCCGATCCGGTCGCTGGGCGACGAATACTTCCACCACGACGCCGACGCGCAAACCCTGATGGGCGACAAATCCGGTACGATCATCGCGCTGGGCGACCGTGTGCTGGTCAAATTGGCCGAGGCGGTGCCGATCACCGGCGGGCTGATGGTGGAATTGCTGGAACTCAACGGCGCGGTGTTGCCGCGCGGGCCGGGCGCATCCGGCGGGCGCGGAAAGTCGGTGCGCGTGGTGTCGCGGCGTCCGGGGAAAGAGCGCACGGGCAAGGCGAAAGCAAAGCGCAAGGTGGCACGCAAGCGGGTCTGATGGCCGGGACTTTGCGCATCGCGCCCTGATTTCGCCACGCAGCCGGCTTCCGGGGTGCGGTATTGGACGATGCCGCGCCGCGCTGCCTGACCGCAAAGCGTGGCCAGTCGGCAGCGCATTGCAAAGCGATAACGCCCCTGCGCCATGCAAAAGGCGCGCCCGGTAAGGGGCGCGCCGATGGTTGGTTGGCCTCAGAGACAATCGCGCCTTCAGGCGGCGGCGACGGTTTTCTGCGCGGTGGCGTTGGCGGGCCGCGCGATCTCGATGCGGCGGGGTTTCAGTGCCTCGGGCATCTCGCGGATCAGATCGACATGCAGCATGCCGTCGATATGCTCGGCGCCGGTGACGCGCATGTGGTCGGCCAGTTGAAAGCGGCGCTGGAAGGCGCGGGTGGCGATGCCACGGTGCAGATAGGTGCGGCCTTCCTCCTGCTCTTCCCGGCGTGCTGTAATGTGCAGCGCGTTTTCCTTCACCTCGACATTGAGGTCATCGGGGCCGAAACCGGCCACGGCGATGGAAATGCGATAGGCATTTTCATCCGTTTTTTCAATGTTGTAAGGCGGGTAGGTCGGCTGTGCAACATCGGTGGTCATCACGCGGTCCAGCATGTCTGCAACGCGGTCGAAACCAACGGTGGCACGGTAGAGCGGGGTCGGGTCAAAGTTACGCATAGGTCATCCTCCGTAAAGCGATGTTTGGCTGGCCCTCGGGTGTCCGACGGGCCGGGTTGGCGTTTGCCGGACCCTCTTCAGGCATCCGGTGAGTTCAAGATGGGTGGGGATTTCGTGCGTTTCAAGAGGTCATTCCCCCGGAAAATGCGTACCCGGTGTTGGCCTGCGCCGTGCTGCCGGCCATGGCCCGATGCGCTCCGGTCCCAACGCATCGCCCCCTCGGTCTTGCGCCCCCGATGAGGGAAATCTTGCAAGCCCCCGGCAATCGGCACCTCTCAGGGTCGCACGAACCGCGCGCCGCCCCCGTCTGACATGCGCCTGGTGCCATCCCGCGCAGCCGAATCGGATACCCGGATGAAACGCGCATCGCCGCGCCCCAGCGCCACGCGCAACTGGTCCAGCCGCGCGCCCAGCGACATGCCCAACGCCACCTCGCCATATTGCGACTGCGATTTGGCCGACACCACGGACACGATTTCCGGCCGCCCCTGCCGCATCGCGAAGACCGGCGCCCCCGATGCGCCGAAATCCACCGTGCACGACATCGCCAGCACGCCCTGCACATCGCGTTGCAAAATCCGGCATTGTTCCTGAAGCGACGGGACGTCGGACCGCCCGCGCGCATAGGACACCACGCCCACGACATCGCCGGCCGCAGGTTCGGACCGGACGGCGAAGGGCACCACATTGGCCAGCCGGATCGGGCTGTCCAACTCCAGAAGTGCAAGGTCATGGGCCACGCCGCGCCCGGTCGTGTCAGGGTCGGCGGCAAAGTTGTAGTCGGGGTGGACGACCGAACGGCGCACCCCGCGCACCGCATCGGCCCGCCCATTGCGCCAGCCCGCCAGGAACGACACGTTCGCATCTTCCTCGCGCGCGCCGGTCGTTCGGTCATAAAGGCAATGCGCGGCCGTCAGCACCAGATGCGGTTCAATCAGCGTGCCGGTGCAAAACCCACGCCCGCCAATGTTCAGCCGCCCCACTGCCGCCCAGTCGCGCCCGGCCTGCAACGTGTCGAGCGCGCGCAACGCGCTTTCCTGCCCCAACGCGGGCCCCATCGCGGGCGGGGCGAAGGACAGCAGGCACAGCGCCAGCATGGCGATCACCGCCGCGCGCGTCCTGCCAGCAAACCCTGTTATTCCCGCCAAACCCGCGCCCATCGCTGCCTGTCCGTTCCGTGCACCCTTCAAGGGCTATCATATGATAGCTTAACAGAAGGTTCAGGCGAAATCATGGCAGAACCTCTGTATCTCTTCGCGGGTGCCGCAAGGTAAACTCTCATTTTCAGTCAGTCACTTGCGGGCATATCTTCAAGTAACACTTCAACTTGCAGCCGCCTTGGCGCGCAGCCCGTCCAGCGCGGCGGGTACCGGCCCGCCGGTCGCCCAGTCGATCAATTCGACCGTATGCACCACCGGTACCGCCGTCCCCGATCCGATCTGCATCATGCAGCCCAAATTGCCCGCGGCGATCACATCGGGCGCCCGTGCCTCCAGCGTTGCGACCTTGCGCGCCTTCAACTGACCCGAGATTTCGGGCTGCATCAGGTTGTACGTCCCCGCCGAGCCGCAGCACAGGTGGCTGTCCGCGGGCTCCACCACCTCAAAACCCACGCGCCGCAGCAGGTCCTTGGGATAGGTCTTGATCTTCTGGCCATGCTGCAACGAACACGCCGCATGATAGGCCACGCGCGGGCCCCGGTCGGTGCCTTGGGGCAGGTCCAGTTGCATCAGCACCTCGGACACATCCTTCGCAATGCCCGCCACGGCTGCCGCATCCGCTGCAAGCGGATCGTTGCGGAACATGTGGCCGTAATCCTTCACCGTGGTGCCGCAGCCGCTGGTGTTGATGACGACGGCATCCAGCCCGCCGCCCGCCATCTCGCGCGTCCAGGCGCGGATGTTGCGCGCCGCACTGGCATGCGATTCCTGCGTTTTCCCCATGTGATGCGTCAGCGCGCCGCAACAGCCCTGACCTTCGGCAATCACCACCTCGCAGCCCAGACGGCGCAGCACGCGGATGGTGGCGTCGTTGATATCGGTGTTCAGCGCCCGTTGTGCGCAGCCGGTCATCAGCGCCACCCGCATCTTGCGCGGGCCTTGCGCGGGGAACACCTGCGGGTCGTCGTTGCGGCTGACCGGGGGGATATGCTTTGGCGCCATTTCCAGCATGGCCCGCAGCCGCGCATCGGGCATCAGCCGCGCGAACGGGCGGCCCAGCTTTGCCCCCGCCAGCGCCAGCCGGAAGCGCATCGGATGCGGCAGCACCCGCGCCAGCACCCAGCGCAGCGCGCGGTCGGACCAGGGACGTTTATATGTCGCTTCGATATATTCCCGCGCGTGATCAACCAGATGCATGTAATGCACGCCTGAGGGGCAGGTGGTCATGCAGGCCAGGCACGACAGGCAACGGTCGATATGCTTCACCGTCTTTTCATCCGCAGGGCGGCCCTGTTCCAGCATATCCTTGATCAGGTAGATGCGCCCGCGCGGGCTGTCCAGCTCATCGCCCAGGACGGCATAGGTGGGGCAGGTGGCGGTGCAGAAGCCGCAATGCACACAGGCGCGCAGCACCGCGTTCGACCGCGCGGTGGCGGGGTCTTTCAGTTGTTCGGGGGTGAAGGTGGTCTGCATCGGCTACTCCATCAGCCCGGGGTTGAGGATACCGCGCGGGTCAAACCGCCGCCGCAACCCGGCGGTCAGCGCGGCAACGGCGGGGGCTTCGGGGGCAAAGGCGGGCAGGGCGGTGCGGGTCGCAGCATCGGCGCGCATCAGCGTGGCATGGCCGCTGATGCCCGACAATGCGGCGCGCGCATCGGTTCCCGGCGCCAGGTGCAGCCAGATCAGCCCGCCGCCCCAGTCCAGCAAAGCGTCCTCGCCCAGGCGGTCCAACACCTCGGGCGCGTCAGACGGCTTGACCGAGATACGCCACACATCGCCTGCCGTTCCGTGGAACACCGCCACATCGCGAATGTCGCGCCAGATGCGGGCCGAGTCCTCCAGCCCCAGTTCCGACAACGCGCCAAACCTGCCCAACACCTTGCGCAGCGCCTGCGCGCGATAGGCGACCGAAGGCGCGAACCCCTCGATCCGCAGCCAGGTCTCGCCGCTGCCATGCGCCGCGCCCGACACCTCATAGGGCGAACCCAGTGCCGCCGCCATTGCTTCCACCGCTTGTGCCGGCGTCAACCCATGCACCACCAGTGTCGCTTGGCATTCGGGCACCGGCAGCACCTTGAAGGCCACTTCGGTCAGCACGCCCAGCGTGCCCCAGGACCCCGCCATCAGCTTGACCAGATCATAGCCGGTGACGTTCTTCATCACCCGCCCGCCGTTCTTGAGGATCGCGCCCGTCCCATCGACGAAGCGCACCCCGATCAGACTGTCGCGGCAGGCCCCGGCCTGTATCCGCCGGGGGCCAGAGGCATTGGCCGCGACCATGCCGCCCATCGTCGGCGTGCCGTGCGTCGCCAAAAGGCCGCGATGGTCCATGGGTTCAAACGGCAGGCGCTGGCCCGCTTGTGCCAACAGCGCCTCGACCTCGGCCAGCGGTGTGCCGGCCCGCGCCACAAGGGTCAATGAGCCCGGCTCATACAGCTCCACCCCTGACATCGCTCCCAGTGACAGGGCTTCGCCCAGCCCCGGCCTGCCGACAGGACGCGTGCCGCCGCCGCGCAGGCGCAGGGGCGTGTCCGTGTCGCGGATCATCGCGGCCAGTTCGGCCTCGGTCTCAGGCTGCATCGCGTCACCTGTCCTTGTCTCTGCCTTGGGTCTGCCTTGGGCCTGCGGTTTGCCTGCCCTGGCCTGATAATCTGCAATCCGCCTCCGACGTGCGTAACGCTGGGCGGGGTTTCCAAAGGGGGTGCGCAGCGCCCCCTTTGGCGCCGGGGTGCGGGGGGCGCGCAGCCCCCCGCCCACAGCTACACCGCCCACAGCTACACCGCCCACAGCTACACCGCCCACAGCTACACCGCCCACAGCTACACCGCCCACAGCTACACCGCCCGCCGCCCCGCACTGGCATCCAGCGGAAACACCTTCGCCGGGTTCAATAGCCAGCGCGGATCGAACACATCCTTCACCCGCATCTGCGCCTCCAGATCGGCGGGGGCGAATTGCACATGCATCAGATCGCGCTTTTCGATCCCCACGCCATGCTCGCCGGTCAGGCAGCCGCCGACCTCGACACACAGCTTCAGGATTTCCGCGCCCAAGGCCTCGCAACGTTCCAGATCACCGGGCTTGTTGGCATCAAACAGGATCAGCGGATGCATGTTGCCGTCGCCCGCGTGGAACACATTGGCCACATCCAGCCCGCATTCCGCCGACATCTCACCAATGCGGCGCAGCACATACGGCAGGCTCGACACCGGGATCGTGCCATCCAGACACATGTAATCGTTGATCTGACCCATTGCGCCAAAGGCCGATTTGCGGCCCAGCCAGATCTTCGCGCTTTCCTCGGCCGACTGGCTTTGCCGCAGTTCCACCGGGTTGTGGCGATGCGCGATCTGGCCGATCAGGCCCAGCTGCGCGTCGATCTCCGCATCCGAGCCCTCGACCTCGACGATCAGCAGCGCCGCGCAATCGGGGTAGCCTGCCTTGGCGAAATCTTCGGTTGCGCGGATGCAGGGGCGGTCCATGAATTCGATCGCCACGGGCAAGATGCCCGCCTTGATGATGTCGGACACGCATTCCCCCGCCACTTCATTGGCGTCAAATCCGATCAGCACGGGCCGCGCGCCTTCGGGCTTGGGCAAGATGCGCAGCGTGGCCTCGGTCACCACGCCCAACTGCCCCTCGGACCCGCAAACGATGCCCAGCAGGTCGAGGCCCGGCGCATCCAGATGCGCCCCGCCCAATTCCACCACCGTGCCATCCATCAGCACCATGGTCACGCCCAGCAGGTTGTTCGTTGTCACGCCGTATTTCAGACAATGCGCGCCGCCCGAATTCATCGCGATATTGCCCGCGATCGCGCAGGCCAATTGGCTGGAGGGGTCAGGCGCATAGAAGAACCCCGCCTCCTCCACCGCGCCGGTGACGCTCAGGTTGGTGCGCCCGGATTGCACACGGATAAAGCGGTTGGGATAGTCGGTTTCCAGCACGTCGCGCAGCCGCGCCACGCCCAGGATGACGCTGTCCGCCGTCGGCAGCGCCCCCCCTGCCAGCGAGGTGCCCGACCCGCGCGGCACCACCGGCACCCCCTCATCGTGGCAGATCTTCAGCACGGCGGCCACTTCCTCGGTGCTGGCGGGCAGCACCGCGGCCAACGGCGGGCATTTGTAGGCGGTCAGCGCGTCGCATTCATACGCGCGGCATTCGGCGGCATCATGGATCACCGCATCTGCGGGCAGCACCTGTTGCAACCGCGCAATGATCCGGTCGCGTTTCGCCATGACGCTGGCATTGGGCACTGGCATCTGCATGTGGTGATCCCCCTGATAATTGGTAAAAACATATGACCAATACCCGCGTCTGGCAAGCCGCAATCCCGCGCGCGGCTTTCCGCCGCGCCACCCCTTCACAACAGCGCCGCGCGCGCGTATAGCCTGCCGCTGAATTACAGGAGTCCCGACCATGCAAGGCACCGCCAACCTGAACCTGATGATCAAAGCCGCGCGCAAGGCGGGGCGGTCGCTGGTCAAGGACTTCCGCGAGGTCGAAAACCTTCAGGTGTCCAGCAAGTCCGCGGGCGATTTCGTCAGCCGCGCCGATATCGAGGCCGAGCGGATCATCCGCGAGGATCTGATGGCCGGGCGCCCCACCTATGGCTGGCTCGGTGAGGAATCCGCCCCCGTCGCGGGCACCGACCCCACCCGCCGCTGGATCGTCGATCCGCTGGACGGCACCACCAATTTCTTGCATGGCATGCCGCATTGGGCGGTGTCCATCGCGCTGGAACATAAGGGCGAAATCGTCTCGGCGGTGGTGTTTGACCCGGCCAAGGACGAGATGTTCGTGGCCGAAAAGGGCCTGGGCTGCTTCATGAACGACCAGCGCCTGCGCGTGTCGAACCGGGGCCGGATGCAAGAGGCGGTCTTTGCCACCGGCGTGCCCTTCGGCGCCAAACGCACCCTGCCTGCCACGCTGCACGATCTGGCCAAACTGATGCCTGCCTGTGCGGGGGTGCGCCGCTGGGGTGCGGCCGCGCTGGACCTCGCCTATGTCGCCGCCGGCCGCTATGACGGCTATTGGGAGCGTGAGCTTAGCCCATGGGACATCGCCGCCGGGCTGCTTCTGGTGCGCGAGGCGGGCGGCTTTACCGGCCCGATCCGCGAAGACACCGACATCCTGGAAACCGGCGCGCTGATCGCCGCGAATTCCGAGATCTTCGAGGCCTTCGCCAAGGTGATTCGCGAACGCCCCTGATCCGCACACCCGACAAGTGGCGCGCACCCGCCGGATCGCGCGGCCCCAACATCCGGTGCGGAGCCGACAAATGGCGCGCACCCCAGATGTGGCGCCGGGCGCCTGCGCGGTCGCCGCGCCTATGCCCTAAAGGTTGGACAGATTGCGCAGCGCGCTTCCCAGTGTCATCTGGTGGTCGAACGCCCCGGTCTGCACGAATGCCATGACCTGCGCGATCACCACGGGGTTCAGTGCCATGTAGGTATGTGTCACCGGCAGCACGATATGGTCGGCCATGCCTTCCAGCCGGGTGCTTTCCACCGACACTTTCCCATCGTCCGGCCCCTTGATCAGCGCCGATGTTACCGGGTTCACCGTCCAGTCGCCCGCGATCACGCCCAATTCGTAATCCGGCAGCGGCATCTGGTTGGGCACCGATGCGGCGCTGGTGCCCAATTCCATCCCCGCCGGCCCGTTGATCCATTCAAACGGCTCCAGATCGTGAAACAGATCGACCAGTTCTGACCCGTGGTTGGGCGGGGCCAGCATCACCACGCGGCCCATCTGTGAGGGGCGGTTGCCCGCGCCCAGCCACCCGCGCACCAGGATGCCGCCCATGGAATGGGTGACAAAATGGGTCCGCGCGTCGCCGCATTCCGCCACGGCAACGCCCACTGCGGCGATCAGCGCGGCGATCCCGGCCTGGGTTGAGGGGTAGGATCGGTTGATGACCCGGTAGCCGTGCAGCTCCAACGCCTCTTCCACCGCCAGCAGCGAGGTGCTGGTGCGCGCCAGCCCGTGCATCAGCACGACGCAATCCGCCCGCGCAGGCGCGGCCAACAGCAGGGGCAGGGCAAAGATCAAGGCAATCAGGGTCTTCATAGCGTTTGAATATCCAATCTTTCCGCACCAGACCAGTCACGACACGCAACCGTGACAGATCCGGGGTGCGGCCCGGATGGTGGCCCGGATGATGGGTTGTCAGCGTCACCGTAGCGGGTAAATGTTAAAGGCAGGTAAACCATGCCCCGCCGCATCCTGCCGCATCCCGCCAGGACCCGCAAAACCCCCGAAAGGGACGCGCCCATGCCTGCTGCCGTCCGCCTTGCTGTCCGGGCCGTCATCGTGACCGACGGGCGGCTGTTGCTCGTCAATGCCTGGCCCGGCGCGCAATCCGATCTGTGGTGCGCACCGGGCGGGGGCGTCGAGCGCGGCACCTCGTTGCACGAAAACCTGATGCGCGAGGTGACCGAGGAAACCGGCCTGACCATCGCCGTGGGCGCCCCCTGCCTCGTGAATGAATTTCACGATCCAACGCGGGGCTTCCACCAGGTGGACCTCTATTTCCGCGCCACGATCACCTCGGGGACATTGTCGCCTGACTGGCGCGATCCCATGGGCGTGGTGAATCGCTGGCGCCTGGCCGCGCGGGCAGAGATGGCGGGGCTGCGGGTAAAGCCCGACTCGCTGGCCGAGGTGGCTTTTGGCGCGGACGGGCCGCTTTATGACCCGCTGGAACTGATCGTGCGCTAGGGCAGGGGGTTGAAAACCCCAAGGCAATCCCCGGGCGGTGCAGGAAGTCCCTCACCCAGTCACCGCGCAGCAAAAAGCCGCCAGCACGGGGGCTTGGCGGCTTTTACTGACACCTCTCAGGCGTAAACCGGACCCCGGCTTAACCCTGACGTGCCTTGAATTTCTTCTGCGTCTTGTTGATCACATAAACGCGGCCCTTGCGGCGCACGACCTGACAGTCGCGGTGGCGCAGCTTGAGCGAGCGGAGCGAATTTTTGACCTTCATGGCCTTCTCCCTCTTCGCGGCGCGCAAGCGCCTTGAATAGCTATGCCCCACGCGGGGGCGGTGATCCCGCACGGATGCGCAGGCTTGGATGGTGGGCACGACAAGGTTCGAACTTGTGACCCCTACGATGTCAACGTAGTGCTCTACCGCTGAGCTACGCGCCCTGACAAAACCCCGCCTGCCTTGCCAATCCGGTCCCCCAGAACGAACAAGGACGCGGGCGGGACCGCGTCAATGAACGGGGCTATAAAAGGAATCACAGGCGGGATCAAGGGCTTTTGGCATTCTGATTTTTCGCGTTATATAGATTGCTTCAAGGAGTCCGCCGCGCATGCCAGCCGCTTTTCACTACCACGCCCCGTTGCAGCCCTCAACGGCGGCGGTTTTCGCGTCCCCGCACAGCGGACGCAACTATCCCGAAAAGCTGCTGCGCGCCTCGGTGCTCGATGCCGCGACCCTGCGTTCGTCCGAAGATGCCTTTGTCGATGACCTGATCGGGGCCGCGCCGCAGTTCGGGGCGGCGTTGTTGTTGGGCGGGGTACCCCGCGCCTACGTGGATTACAACCGCGCCGCGTCAGAGCTTGATGCCGCGCTGATCGACGGGTTGCCGCGCGGCACGCTCAGCCCGCGGGTCAATTCCGGGCTGGGGGTGATCCCGCGCGTCGTTGCCGGGGGGCGGGCGATCTATCGCGGCAAGCTCTCGCGCGCCGAGGCGGATGCGCGCCTCGACACCTACTGGCACCCCTATCACGCCCGGTTGGCCGAGATGATGCACGACACTACCGCGCGCTTTGGCCGGGCAATCCTGTTCGACATGCATTCGATGCCGCATGATGCGCTGCTGGGCTTTGGCCCGCGCGGCGGTGCGCGGCCTGATGTGGTGCTGGGTGACCGTTTCGGGGCGTCCTGCGCCGCGCCGCTTGTGGACCGGATCGAGGGCCTGCTGCGCGCCGCCGGGCTGCGTGTCGCGCGTAATGCGCCCTTCGCGGGGGCCTATATCACCCAGCACTACGGCCGCCCCTCGGCCGGGCAGCATGCTGTTCAGATCGAGATCGACCGCGCGCTCTACCTCGACGAATTGCGCATCCAGCCCAGCCGCAACTACGCCGCGTTTCGCGAACTGATGACCGGGATCATCGCCGACCTCTGTGCCCTTGGCCAGCCCGACGCTGAAGAGGTGCCGCTGGCCGCCGAATAGAAGCTGCCGCATCGTCATCACCAAAGCGCACATTGCCCGCCCCGCATCGGCCGTCCCCGGCCAAGGCGGGCCATCGGCGGGGGTGGGAAATGCGGCCCGCACGTCGGCCCCCGGCAGGCCCCCACACCCGGCGCGCACCAAAGGTTAACGCCGTCGGACCCCACCCCGCGTATGTATCAAAGCCATACCTTTTCCATACCGTTTCCAGACAGCGCCCCATGGCCCCTGAAGGCCAGGGGTTAACGCCGCCTCTTGTCTGCGCGGCGGGGCTGCCCTACACCCGGGGGAACCAATGCCATCCGCCGATAAAAGGTCCCGCTTATGCGCCTCAGCCGCTATTTCATGCCTACCCTCAAAGAAACCCCTTCCGAGGCGCAGATCGTCAGCCACCGCCTGATGCTGCGCGCGGGCATGATCCGCCAACAGGCTGCGGGGATCTATTCCTGGTTGCCTCTGGGCTACCGCGTCCTGCGCCGGATCGAGGCGATCGTGCATGAGGAACAGGAAAAGGCGGGCCACATTCCGATGCTGATGCCCACCCTGCAACCCGCTGATTTGTGGCGTGAATCCGGGCGCTATGATGATTATGGCGAAGAGATGCTGCGCATCACCGACCGCCATAAACGCGACCTTCTGTATGGTCCCACGAATGAAGAGATGATCACCGACATCTTCCGCACCCATGTGGGCAGCTACAAGGATCTGCCGCTGACGCTGTACCACATCCAGTGGAAATTCCGCGATGAAATCCGCCCGCGTTTTGGCGTGATGCGGGGGCGCGAGTTCTACATGAAAGACGGCTACAACTTTGATGTAGATCAGGAAAATGCCTTCCACGCCTATAACCGCCACATGGTCAGCTACCTGCGCACCTATGAGCGGATGGGCCTGAAAGCCCTGCCGATGCGCGCGGCCTCTGGCCCGATCGGCGGCGACAATACCCATGAATTTCTGGTACTTGCCGACACGGGCGAGTCCGAGGTTTTCTATGACAGCGCCATTCTGGACCTGAAATTCGGCGACCGCGCGGTGGATTTTGACGACAAAGCCGCGTGCCAATCCATCGTGAATGAGTGGACCGCGCCCTATGCGCGCACCGACGAAACCCATGACCCGGCGCTGTTCGACGCCATCCCCGAAGAGCGCCGCAAAACCTCGCGCGGGATCGAGGTCGGGCAGATTTTCTATTTCGGAACAAAGTATTCCGAGGCGATGGGCGCAACCGTTGTCACCGCTGACGGCACCCGCGTCCCCGTCCATATGGGCAGCCACGGCATCGGCGTCAGCCGCCTTCTGGGCGCGATCATCGAGGCCAGCCACGACGACAAGGGCATCATCTGGCCCGAGGGCGTCACCCCCTATCACGCAGGCCTCGTGAACCTGAAACAAGGCGACAGCGCCGCTGATGCGGCCTGCGAAGGCATCTACGCAGCCCTCGCAAAACGCGGCCTGACGGCGCTTTATGACGACAGGGATGAGCGCGCAGGCGCAAAATTCGCCAGCATGGACCTGATCGGCCTGCCATGGCGCATCACCGTCGGGCCGCGCGGGCTGAAGAACGGCGTGGTCGAACTGACCAGCCGCCGCACCGGCGAGTCGGAAGAAATGCCCCCCGAGGCCGCTGTGGACCGTCTGGCGCAGATTTACGCGGGGGTTTAGGTATAGTTCCAGTCAACTGGTAGATGCTCAGGCGCTCAAATACTGAGCGTCTGGGATCACTCTAAGAAATATGATTTGAAGTCGTCCGTCCACCAGGCATGCTTATTAATAATTTCCGCTTTTTTCATAATTTTCTGAGTGCAACTAAGTAAACGTATCATGTCATACTCATCGCCACGAAAAATAAAAACTCTCTCTTCTGGAATGTATTGTTCAAATATATCACCTGAAGTTATCGCGTCTCCAGCTATTCCTCCACGTTCGCCGAAAAAACGACGGACGAAGACTTTGTTTGGTGATTCTTCGTACCAAGCATGCAAACGCTCATCCATATGTGCGATGTGAT
Source organism: Roseicitreum antarcticum (assembly GCF_014681765.1). GTDB lineage: Bacteria > Pseudomonadota > Alphaproteobacteria > Rhodobacterales > Rhodobacteraceae > Roseicitreum > Roseicitreum antarcticum. The sequence goes on along the minus strand of NZ_CP061498.1, from coordinate 1,295,148 downwards.
CTCGCATTTTCCTATCTTGAAGAAAACCAATCTCATCTGGCATGTTGAATGCAGTCCGTAGCAAATGTCCTCTGTGGCGTCGTTTCTTCCATGTGGGGTGGAAAATCATAGATAGTTGAGCCGAGTGTAATAGGACTGACTGAAGGAGCAAGAATACTCCGAATGTGCGATCAATTTCCTCCGACTTGTTTGCTGCTTCCAGTTGCTGGTTTAGCAAGTCAATTAGGCCAAGAATTTCTTTTGTTTTCACGAAAATCTCGCCAACAAATAAACTTGTCAACATCCATTCACTTTTAGTCGTTTTCTGACTATGTTTCACACATCCAGTTCTTCGACAAACTGCGCATTCTCGGTGATGTACTGGAACCGCAGCTCGGGCTTCTTGCCCATCAGCCGTTCCACCAGATCGCCGGTTTCGCCGGGCATATCGTCGTCGATGCTGACGCGGATCAGCTTGCGGCTGTCGGGGTGCATTGTGGTTTCCTTCAGGTCTTTCGCGTCCATTTCGCCCAGACCCTTGAACCGCGACACGTCGATTTTTCCTTTGCCACCCAGACCCTTGGCCAGCCACATCGCCTTTTCCGCCTCGTCCAGCGCGTAGATGCGGTTGGCGCCTTGCGTCAGCCGGAACAACGGCGGGCAGGCAAGGTACAGGTGGCCCGCGTCAATCATCGGACGCATCTGGGTGAAGAAGAAGGTCATCAGCAGCGCGGCGATATGCGCGCCGTCCACATCGGCATCGGTCATGATGATGATGCGGTCATACCGCAGGTCTTCCAGCCGGAACTTGGTGCCCAGCCCCACGCCAAGTGCTTGGGAAAGATCGGCAATTTCGCTGTTCGCGCCCATCTTGCCCGATGCCGCGCCCAGCACGTTGAGGATCTTGCCGCGCAACGGCAGCAGCGCCTGGTTCTTGCGGTCGCGCGCCATCTTGGCCGACCCGCCTGCGCTGTCGCCCTCGACGATGAACAGCTCCGTCCCCTCGCGCGTGGTCGATGTGCAATCCACCAGCTTGCCGGGCAGGCGCAGCTTCTTGGTGGCGGATTTGCGGCTGGTTTCTTTTTCCTGCCGCCGTTTCAGCCGTTCCTCGGCGCGCAGCACCAGGAAATCCAGGATCGCGCCCGCCGATTTCGTGTCCGATGCCAGCCAGTTGTCGAAATGGTCGCGCACCGCGCCCTCGACCAGCCGCGCGGCATCCGCGGTGGCCAGCCGGTCCTTGGTCTGGCCCACGAATTCCGGTTCGCGGATGAAGCACGACACCAGCGCGCAGCCGCCGGTAATCATGTCCTCGCGGGTGATCTGCGCGGCTTTCTTGTTGTTCGCCAATTCGCCATACGCCCGGATCCCCTTCAGGATCGCGGCCCAGAACCCGGCCTCATGCGTGCCGCCTTCGGGGGTGGGAACGGTGTTGCAATAGGATTGCACGAAGCCGTCCCGCGCGGGCGACCAGTTGATCGCCCATTCCACATAGCCCGGTTTGTTGAATTTTTCCTCGAAGCTGACCTTGCCCGCAAAGGGTCGGTCGGCATAGGCGACACTGCCCGCAAGCTGTTCGGACAGGTAATCGGCCAGCCCACCGGGAAACTTGAACGTTGCCTCCAGCGGCGTGTCACCCTCGGAGATCGCGGATTTCCAGCGGATTTCAACGCCCGAGAACAGATATGCCTTCGAGCGCACCATCTTGAACAGCCGTGCGGGCCGGAACCTGTGCGAGCCAAAGATCTGCTCATCCGCGTGGAATGTGACGGATGTGCCGCGCCGGTTCGGGGCGGGGCCCACCTTGGCCACCGGCCCTTGCGGTACCCCGCGCGAGAATTCCTGCACATAGAGTTCACGGTTGCGCGCCACCTCGACCCGCATGTGGTCCGACAGCGCATTGACCACCGACGCGCCCACGCCGTGCAACCCGCCAGAGGTCGCATAGGCCTTGCCAGAGAATTTGCCGCCCGAATGCAGGGTGCACAAGATCACCTCCAGCGCGGATTTTCCGGGGAATTTCGGGTGCGGATCAATCGGAATCCCGCGCCCGTTGTCGCGGATGGTCAGGCTGTAATCGGCATGCAGTTCGACCTCGATGCGGCTGGCATGGCCCGCCACGGCCTCGTCCATCGAGTTGTCCAGCACCTCGGCCACCAGATGGTGCAAGGCGCGCTCATCCGTGCCGCCGATATACATGCCGGGGCGTTTGCGCACGGGCTCCAGCCCCTCCAGTACCTCGATGGCGCTGGCATCATAGGCGTCAGACGCGGTGTCGCCTGACAGAAGGTCATCTGCGGGCATGGCTGCTCTCTCTCATATTCAGGTTGGGTGCAGTTTAGATCATGCGTGCCGGGTGGGAGCAATGGGGTTTCGGGACAGGCGCGCGCGTTGCCCCTTCCCCTTGCACCTGCGCGCGATATGTTCCAAACCATAACGCAAGAAAGCGCGACGCGCGGCGACACGATGTATAAAGGCGGATTGAGCGATATGACGGCACAGGCAAAACCGACGGAAGATATCTCGGTACGCGAGGTTTTCGGGATCGACAGCGATATGAGCGTGCGCGGCTTTGCCGACGCCACCGACCGTGTGCCCGCAGCCGACCCCACCTACAAGTTCGACCCAGATACCACGCTGGCCATTCTGGCAGGCTTTGCCTACAACCGCCGCGTGATGATCCAGGGTTACCACGGCACGGGGAAATCAAGCCACATCGAACAGGTGGCAAACCGCCTGAACTGGCCCTGCGTGCGTGTGAACCTTGATAGCCATATCAGCCGGATCGACCTGATCGGCAAGGATGCGATCAAGCTGGTGGACGGCAAGCAGATCACGCAGTTTCAGGAAGGCATCCTGCCCTGGGCGCTGCGCAACCCCTGCGCCATCGTGTTCGACGAATATGATGCGGGCCGCGCGGATGTGATGTTCGTGATCCAGCGCGTGTTGGAGACGGATGGCAAGCTGACACTGCTGGACCAGAACGAAGTCATCACCCCGCATCCCAGCTTCCGGCTGTTTGCCACGGCGAATACCGTCGGTCTGGGCGATACGACGGGTCTCTATCACGGGACGCAGCAGATCAACCAGGGCCAGATGGACCGCTGGTCGCTGGTGGCGACGCTGAACTATCTCAGCCATGACGCCGAGACCGCGATCGTCCTGTCGAAGAACCCGGTCTACAACAATGCCACCGGCCGCAAAGAGATCAGCCAGATGGTTACGGTCGCCGACATGACGCGCACCGCCTTTATGAACGGCGATCTGTCCACCGTCATGTCGCCGCGCACGGTGATCGCCTGGGCCGAGAATGCGCGGATTTTCCGCGATGTCGGCTATGCCTTCCGGCTGACCTTCCTCAATAAATGCGATGAGCTGGAGCGCCGCACGGTAGCCGAGTTCTACCAGCGGTGTTTCGACGCCGAGCTGCCGGAATCGGCGGTGAACATGACGCTGGCCTAGGGCGGTTTCGGGCAGGGCAGGGCGCCACGACATGCAGTCTTGGACGATATGCCGCTGAGACGCTTTGAGGCCGTGGTGCATACTCTGGTGCAGAAGGGGGGCTTGCAGGTCGGCGTGACCGCGCAACCCAAGTCCAAATCACGCGCGCGCTATGGGAGACACCGCATGTACAAACACCCCTGTTCCGTGTCCGGCCCGAAGATGGGGGCAGGTGCCCTGATCCTCTGGTCTGCGCTGTCGGCGGCCCAGGCCCAGACCCCGCCATCTACCGGGGCCGATGAACGTCCCGGAACGTTGATTGCGGTGCTTTCAGGCGACTGGAACAATGATGGCGCGCCCGATGCTGCCGTACTGCAGCGCGGCGGGGATGCTTTCGCAGATCTGCTGGTCCTGTCCGGCGACCCGGTCTATGGGCTGCAATCCTACGCGCATCTCCGCGATCTGGTTTTCGCGGGCATGATGGGCGGACAGCTGCCCGGGCTTGTCGCGCGCAGCGATAGCAGCTTTGCGCTGCACAGTGAGAATACCGGCATCGGCCGCAACGCCTGGATGCAGGACATCACGATCGCCTGGCGTCAAGGTGGGTTCGTCGTGGCGGGTTTCACTTATTCCACCTATGATAGGCTGGATGTTGACGCGGGCGGCACATGCGATGTGAACCTGCTGACCGGCGGGTATGAACTGACGCTGGGCCAGCTAGACGCCAAGGTGCAGCGCGGCACAGGCGCGGATCGCGCCTTCCCGCTGACGGCGCTGCGCGACGGCTATGCACCGGCCGTCTGCGCGCCGCTGATCGGCGGCTGATCCATCACGGGGCGGGCGTCTGCGCGCCACCCGGCTGCAACGTATGCAGGACATCGTCACCTGCGGCACAGTGACGCCACGCCTGTGGTGCAGAGACCCCATGTGCCTGCGGCACGGCTGCCCTCCCATGTGCCTGCGGCAAGGCTGCCCTCCCATGTGCCTGCGGCACGGCTGCCCTCCCATGTGCCTGCGGCACAATCGACACGGCTGGGAAGTTTCTTCTTTGCTGTGCTGTTTCTGCCATTTTTGCACCGCAATAATCTGTCATCAATGGCACAATAAAGAAGGCATTGAGGACCGGAGTGAAACAATGAAAATCAATATTGCAGTGATTGGCCTGATCGGTGTGACGGCGCTCGGTGCCTGCGGCGGCGGTGGCGGCGGCGGTGGCGGCGGAATTGTTACGCCGGGCACGCCCAGTCCGCGCGATACGCTGCCGGTTACCGGGCAGGGCAACAGCGGCGGCGTGCTGTCGCGCAGTGGCGAGAACCCTCTGGCCGGGGTCGAGGCGACGATGGCCTATGCCGGCAATTCCGGTCGGTCCAGCGGTGCGCATGTCGATTTTCACAATGGTGATATGTCCGGCGTGGGCGTGCGCTGTAGCCGCGCGGGCGGCGGGGCGGTGGTGCCCAGCTGTGACGTGAGCAACGCGCGTGCCGCCTACCTGACCAATGAGCTTAGCGGCAGTCACAGCTACGCGGGCACCTTCGTTGTCGAAGGCTATGGCCCGGGCGGCAACCAGAACGGCACCGTCGCGCTGCATGCCTCGCCCACCGGGCAGGGCCGCGACCGGGTGCAACTGCCCTCAGGCGGGCAAACACAATACAATGGCCGGTTTCAGGCGGGTGGCGGGCTGGTCGAAGGCGGACAGATGCGCAACGGCACCATCAACGGCTCCATCGCGATGGATGTCGATTTCGCCCAGCATTCGCTGGATGGGACGATGACCGGCACCCTCTATGACGCGACGACCACGCGCTACATTCCAGTCGCCGCCGGATTTGCAGATGCCGTGGTCGGCGTCGATGGGACGATCTACAACGGAACTGACACGACGATGACCTACGGGGGCCAGCAGGCATCGGGCCAGTTGGACGGGGCATTCTATGGCCCGAATGCGGAAGAGGCTGCCGGCAGCTTCGGCTTTGGCAATGAACTGGGCGGCATGACCGGGATCTTCGTCGGGTGTAGCGCGAACAGCGGGGTCAATTGCGTGGCGCCTTCGCCCCGTTTCTGACCGACTGACCTGAACGCGCCCGGATCATGCCGGTTGCAACGGCCTGATCCGGCTGCAGAGGGCGGCCCCGTCGACACGCGGTTTCGCAGTCGGCGCGGGAAAGGTCATGCCCGCCGCTGCCCCGTTTTACCAAATGAACCCAGTGCCCGCGCGGCTGTTCGGCATTGGGCGTGACGGTCTGCTGCGCGCCCACTTGCCTCCGCCCCCTTTTCATGCGCCGGGCGCTGGTCTATCTGTTGGGCCAGATACCCTTGCACGGACCGCCGCCATGAACAAACCGCTCGATAATCCTGCCGATCCGTTCAAGAAAGCCCTGACCGAGGCGACGCGCACCCTTGCCGATGACCCCGAACTGGCGATCACCTATTCCGTCGATCCGCCCGGCATGAGCGCCGATCAGATGCGCCTGCCGCAGGTCACTCGCCGCATGACCCGCGATGAGGTGATGCTGGCCCGTGGTACGGCAGATGGCTTCGCGCTGCGCCGCCGCTTCCATGACGATGCGCTGCACGCGCGATACCTGCCGCAGGGCCAGATGGCGCGCGACCTCTACGAGGCAATGGAAACCGCCCGGTGCGAGGCCGTGGGCGCCGATGTGATGCCCGGGACCGCGGGCAATATCGACGCGCGCATCGGCTATGAGGCAGAGCGCAAGGGCTACGCCCAGATCCGCAACCAGCAAGATGCGCCGCTGGCGCTTGCGGCCAGCTACATGATCCGCCAGCGCGCCACGGGCCGCCCGCTGCCCAAGGGCGCGGACAACGTGCTGGACCTGTGGCGCGGCTTCATCGAGGAACAGGCAGCGGGAACGCTGGACGGGCTGGGCGATGTGCTGAAGGACCAGACCGCCTTTGCCCGGTTTTCGCGCCAGATGATCACCGATCTGGGCTATGGCGACCAGCTGGGCGACGACCCTGATGATCAGGGCGAAGAGGAAGGCAGCGACGACCAGCAAGATGACGCGGCCCAAGACCCCGAAAGCCAGGATTCGCAGGGCGAGGACGACAGCGCCGACGATCAGGAAAGCCAGCAAGACGACGGCGCCACGCAAGACGCCGCGCAGGCCGATGCCTCGGTCGATGACAGCGCTGAGGATGAGATGGCCGATGAGCAGGACACGCCGCAGGGCGAGGCCCCGCTGGAACCCCCGCCCCCCGCGCAGCATTCCGAGGCCAGCGCCGATTACACCGTCTTCTGCACCGATTTCGACGAAGAAATCCGCGCCGAGGATCTGGCCGAGGCGCAGGAACTCGAACGCTTGCGCGCATATCTCGACCAGCAACTCGACCCGCTGCGCGGCGCGGTCTCGCGACTTGCCAACAAGCTGCAACGCCGCCTTCAGGCGCAGCAGAACCGTGCCTGGGAATTCGATCTGGAGGAAGGCACGCTGGACGCGGGCCGCCTTGCCCGCGTCGTGGCCAACCCCACCACGCCTTTGTCCTTCAAGAATGAGAAAGACACCGAATTCCGGGACACGGTGGTGACTCTGCTGCTGGACAACTCGGGCTCCATGCGGGGGCGGCCGATCTCGATTGCGGCGATCTGCGCCGACGTCCTGGCGCGCACACTGGAACGCTGCGCGGTGAAGGTCGAGATCCTGGGCTTCACCACCCGCGCCTGGAAGGGCGGGCAGGCGCGCGAACGCTGGCTGGCCGAGGGGCGTGCCCAGCAACCGGGCCGTCTGAACGACCTGCGCCACATCATCTACAAATCCGCCGATGCGCCGTGGCGGCGGGTGCGCGACAACCTGGGCCTGATGATGAAAGAGGGCCTCTTGAAGGAAAACATCGACGGCGAGGCGCTGGAATGGGCGCATCGCCGTATGCTGCAGCGCCCCGAGGCGCGCAAGATCCTCATGGTGATATCCGACGGCGCGCCGGTGGATGACAGCACGCTGTCCGTCAACCCGGCGAATTTCCTGGAAAAACACCTGCGTGATGTGATCGCCATGGTGGAAAAACGCCGCGCGGTGGAATTGCTGGCCATTGGCATCGGCCATGACGTGACGCGCTACTACAGCCGCGCGGTCACGATCACCGATGTGGAACAACTCGCGGGCGCGATGACGGTGCAACTGGCCGCGTTGTTTGACGCCGATGACCGTGCGCGGGCGCGGATCATGGGGATAGGACGGGTGGCACGATGAGCTTTCAGTCGTTCACCGCCCCCACCAACCCCGCCGATGGCCCGCCCCGGCTGGCCGCGCTGCGCACGCACCTGCAGGCGTGCGGCGTGGACGGCTGCATCGTGCCGCGCGCCGATGCGCATCAGGGCGAATACGTGGCCGACCGCGATGCGCGGTTGGCCTGGCTGACCGGCTTTACCGGGTCTGCCGGGTTTTGCATCGTGCTGGCCGATGTGGCGGGGGTGTTCATCGACGGGCGCTACCGGCTGCAGGTCCTTGCGCAATGCGATGCGGTGGCGTTCACGCCGGTGCACTGGCCCGATGTGCAGCCCGCCGACTGGCTGCGCGCCCATGCGCCTCCCGGCGCGGTTCTGGGTTTTGATCCTTGGCTCCACACCCCTGATGAGATCGCCAAGCTGGAGGCTGCGTTGGCGGGCACAGGCATCACCCTGCGCGCACTGGATGGCAACCCGGTCGATGCCGTCTGGCCCGACCAGCCCGCGCCGCCGGCGGGCCGGGCATGGGCGCATCCGCTTGAACTGGCGGGTCGGTCCAGCGCCGAAAAGCGTGCGGATGTGGCGCAGGGCTTGCGCGCCGCCGGGGTCGCGGCCTGTGTCCTCACCCAGCCCGACAGCCTGTGCTGGCTGCTCAACATCCGGGGCGCCGATATTCCGCGCATCCCGGTGATGCAGGGCTTTGCGATCGTGCATGAGGGGGGGCAGGTCGATCTGTTCACCGACCCGGCCAAGCTGGCCGACCTGACGCTGGATCCAGAGGTTTCGGTCCACCCGGTCACCGCCTTCGTGCCTGCCGTTGCGGCGCTGCGGGGCCGTGTGCAGATCGACCCTGCCAGTTGTCCGGTGGCTGTGGCCGATACGGTGGCGTCGGACCTGCACCGCGCCCCCGACCCCTGCGCCCTGCCAAAGGCGCGCAAGACCAAAGCCGAGCTTGACGGCGCCCGCGCCGCCCATCTGCGCGACGGCGCGGCGGTGGTGGAATTCCTGTTCTGGCTGGACGGTCAGGCTGACGCGCTATGCGCCGACCCGGCCCACCACCGCGTGACGGAAATCGACGCCGCCCGGCACCTGGAAAGCTGCCGCGCCGCCACCGGGCAGTTGCACGACATCAGCTTTGACACCATCGCAGGGTCCGGCCCGAACGGTGCAATCGTGCATTACCGCGTGACCGAGGAAACCGACCGCGCCCTGCGTCCGGGCGACCTGATGCTGATCGACAGCGGCGGGCAATACCGCGACGGGACCACGGACATCACCCGCACAGTGGCCATCGGCCCGGTGGGGGACGCAGAACGCGCGGCCTTCACCCGCGTGTTGCAAGGCATGATCGCCCTGTCGCGCGCCCGCTTCCCGCGCGGCGTCACCGGCGGGCATCTGGACGCGCTGGCGCGCTATCCGCTTTGGCTGGCGGGGCTGGATTTCGATCATGGCACCGGCCATGGCGTGGGGGCCTTTTTGTCGGTGCATGAGGGGCCGCAGCGCGTCTCGCGCATCTCGGCCGTGCCGCTGGAACCTGGCATGATCGTGTCGAATGAGCCTGGCTATTACCGCGCGGGGGCGTTCGGCATCCGGCTTGAAAACCTGATTACCGTCGTGCCCGCACCGGATCTTCCCGGTGCAGATGACCGCAACATGCTGGCCTTCCAGACCCTGACACTGGCCCCCTTCGACCGCCGCGTGATCGACACTGATGCGCTGACCGACCCCGAGGTTGCATGGCTGAATGACTATCACGCCCGGGTTTTTTCTGATCTACGTCACTTGCTAAGCGATGCGGCGGCTGATTGGTTGGCCGGGCAGACCGCGCCGCTGTAGAATAATGCCACCTGCGCCAATCTGGCCCTGTACGAAGGGGTCAAATCTGCCACGATGCGGCACAACTCCGGGAGAGACCTATGACTGAGATTCGCATTTATCCGGCCCAGGGCGTGTGGGTCGTTCGCGCCGATGGCGCGGTGATCGCCGAAAGCAGCAACGCTTTGGAATTGAACGAACCCGGTCACCCGTGGATCATCTATTTTCCGCGCGCCGATGTGGCGATGGCCTTTCTTGAGGCGTCGAACACCAAAACCACCTGCCCGCATAAGGGTGCCGCGACGTATTTTCACATCTCCGGCCCCGGCAACATGATCCACGATGGCGCCTGGACCTATGAGACCCCGAATGAAGGCGTCGAAAAGATCGCGGGCCATCTGGCATTCGACGGGCTGAAAGTCACAGTGGAAAGGCTGTAGCACCGTTTTTTCGGATGCGTTGACAGTCTTGTTGATGTCCGATGCTTGCGCCTGTCCGGTTGTGCTGCGGCACTTGGGGCGGGGCAGCATCGGTCGGGTGCGCGTGATCGCAGGTGGCTAAGGGGGATCGCATAATGGGCCAGGAACAGGCATTCGCTGCACTTGCCGCGCAGCTTTGGGCGCGTTTCACGCAATCACCTTCTGACCGCGACCTGCATGGTCGCAGCGAAAGCCATTTCGCCCCCATGCCGCCCGATGCCGTGGCCTATCCCGAATCCACACATGAGGTGGCCGCGATCGCGCGCATTTGCGCCGCCCACGGCGTGCCCATGATCGGCTGGGGCGCAGGCACCTCGCTTGAAGGGCACGCGCTGGCGCCGCAGGGCGGCCTGAGCGTGGATTTCAGTCGCATGGCGCGCGTGATGGACGTCCGGCCTGAGGATATGTTGGCCGTGGTCCAACCCGGTCTGACGCGTGAGGCGCTGAATACCGAACTGCGCGCCACGGGCCTGTTCTTTCCGGTCGATCCCGGCGCCAATGCCTCGCTCGGCGGGATGGCTGCGACCCGGGCATCGGGGACCACCGCAGTGCGCTATGGCACGATGCGGTCCAATGTGCTGGCGCTGGAGGTGGTTCTGGCCGATGGCCGCATCATCCGCACCGGCACGGCGGCACCCAAATCGTCGGCAGGCTATGATCTGACGGGGCTGTTTGTCGGGGCCGAAGGGACGCTGGGCCTGATCACCGAACTGACCCTGCGCCTGCAAGGCCAGCCCGAGGCTGTCAGCGCCGCGATCTGCGCCTTTCCCGACATGACCTCCGCGGTGGAAACCGTGATCGCCACGATCCAGTCGGGCATCCCCATGGCGCGGATCGAATTCGTCGATGGCGAAAGCGCGCGCGCCTTCAACGCCTATGCCGGGCGCGACCTGCCCTTGACCCCGCATCTGCTGGTAGAGTTCCACGGATCAGAGGCGGGGGTTAAAGAGCAGGCAGAGCGTTTTGGCGATCTGGTGGCCGATTTTGGTGGCGCGGGCTTCCAGTGGGCCCATCGCTCTGAGGACCGCGCCGCATTGTGGAAGCTGCGCCACAATGCCTATTACGCGGTGCGCGCCCTGCGGCCCGAGGCAGCGCCCATCACCACAGATGTCTGTGTGCCGATTTCCAACCTTGCGCGCGCGGTCGAGGAAACGGCAGCCGATATCGCAGCCAGCGGCATTCCGGGGCCGATGCTGGGCCATGTGGGCGACGGGAATTTCCATGCCCTGCTGCTGCCCGACCCTGCCATTCCCGGCGACTGGGACCGGGCAAAGGCGCTTGCGGGCCGTATGGCGGAACGCGCGTTGCGGCTGGGCGGCACAGTCAGCGGCGAACATGGCATCGGCATGGGCAAGCAAGGCTATATGCAGGCCGAACATGGGGAAGCCTGGGACGTGATGGGCCAGATCAAACGCGCGCTGGACCCCGATAACCTGATGAACCCCGGCAAATTGCTGCGCCAGAACTAAGCGCCCAGGGGGCAACACTGGCGCGCTCAGCCCGCGCGCCGCACCCAGCTGTGCATCACGTCGTCCCCCAGCGTCCTGCTTTCGGTCAGGTCAAACCCGGCGGCATCTTGCAGCGCACGCAGGCCCATGGGGGCGACCGCGCTGATGCCATCGCCGCCGATGACCTTGCCCGCGCTGATGCAGATCAGCCGGTCCACCAGCCCCTGACGCAGCAGCGTCGCGGCCAGCGTGCCTCCGCCTTCGCACAAGATCCGCGTCAGGCCCAGCACGGCCAGTTGCGACAGCGCGTCAGCCATGTCCAGTTGCCTGTCCGCATCGCTGTTGCATGCGATCAGCCGCGCGCCGGTGGCGGCCCAAGCATCTTGCGCGGCGCGGGGTGCCGTCATGCCGTGCAGCACGCCCACGGGAACATCGCGGGCAGTGCGGCCTAACCGGCTGTCGGGGGGCAGGCGCAGGGTACTGTCGGCGATCAGCCGCACCGGCTGATGCGCCACGCCCAGATCGCGCACCCGCAGGTCGGGGTCATCGGCCAGCGCGGTGCCCACGCCTACCAGCACCGCATCATGGTTGGCGCGCATGCCATGCACCATGCGCCGCGCCGCCGCGCCGGTAATCCAGCGGCTTTCGCCCGTGGCGGTGGCGATGCGCCCGTCCAGCGTCAGCGCCAGTTTCAGCGTCACAAGGGGGCGGCCGCGCGTGATGCGCGACAAGAAACCCGCATTGGCCGCGTGCGCGGCGTCGGCGCAGACCCCTTCGATGACTTCGACCCCCGCCGCGCGCAGCATCGCATGGCCATTGCCCTCCACTCGGGGGTCCGGGTCTGTCAGGGCGGTGACAACGCGGGCGACCCCGGCGGCAATCAGCGCTTGCGCGCAGGGCGGGGTCTTGCCGTGATGCGCGCAGGGCTCAAGGCTGACATAGGCGGTGGCGCCGCGCGCCTGCGCGCCCGCCTGATCCAGCGCCCGGCGTTCGGCATGGGGGCGCCCGCCGGGTTGCGTCCAGCCGCGCCCGACAATCCGCGTGCCCTGTACGATCACGCAGCCCACGGCGGGATTGGGCCAGACCCGGCCCAGTCCACGCGTGCCAAGGCTGATCGCCAGCCGCATGAAGCGGGGGTCGGCCGGGTCGCTCACGCGTCGGGGGGGGATGTGGGGCGCAGTTCGGACACGAACTTGTCGAAATCATCCGCCGCCTGAAAGTTCTTGTAAACGCTGGCAAAGCGCACATAGGCCACCGTGTCGATCCGCGCCAGCGTTTCCATCACGATCTCACCGATGGTGCCCGAGGGGATGTCGGTATCGCCCAGGCTTTCCAGCCGCCGCACGATGCCCGAGATCATCTGGTCAATCCGTTCAGCCTCGATGGGCCGCTTCTGCATCGCGATGCGGATGGAGCGTTCCAGCTTCGTGCGCTCGAACGCCTCACGCCGGCCAGAGGTCTTGACGACCACCAGATCGCGCAGTTGCACCCGTTCATAGGTGGTGAACCGGCCCCCGCAGGCTGGGCAGAAGCGGCGGCGCCGGATCGCCACGTTATCTTCGGCGGGGCGGGAATCCTTAACCTGGGTGTCGTTGTTTCCGCAAAATGGACAGCGCATCGCCTCTCCCTCGGGGTGGTGGCCGGGACTTCCACAGCACTATAGGCCCACGCCGAGGGGTTGGGTAGTCTTGATGCGCAACCACTATATGCGCCATGCGCACCTGTTGCTCAGAAGACTCAGGCGGGGCCGCGCGGGCCGGGGCCATGGCGCGCTCAGCGCACGATCACCACGCGGGTGTTTTCCAGCCCTTCGGTGCGTGCCATTTCGAACAACACGGCGGCATTTTGCGGATGCAGGCGCACGCACCCGGCCGAGGCGGGACGCCCCAGGCGGCTGATCTGATCGGTGCCGTGAATCGCATAATTGCCGCTGTAGAATATGGAATACGGCATCGGCGCGTTGTTATAGCGGCTAGAGCGGTGGTTTCGCGACAGAAATTGCGCGGTGTATTGCCCCGTGGGCGTCACCTTGCCCGGCCGCGCGGTGGACACGGGCCATTCATGGATCAATAGCCCGTCCTTGTAGACATGCATCAACTGGGCAGAGATGCTGACCCGCGCCACGATCCGGTCGGCCATGGCTTGCCCGCTGCTTACAAGTCCGACGAAAACGATCGGCAAAAACACGCGCAATGTGATGGCAAAAAATCGGCCCATTGGAAACCCGCATTACATAAACCCCGCTATGCAAGGGTTTAAGAGTGCCAGATTCGAGTCAAGATCTTTCTTTCATGCTGGTTTACGGGCGGTCGACGGTCCTGCCTGCGCATCCCGATAAAAGCCCCCCACCCGCAGACCGCCGGGCCGGGGCTTCTGCTGCCGTTGCCCCTAAACCGCGCCCGACACCTCGCCGCCTTCCAGCCGCAGCACCCGGTCCATCCGTGCGGCCAGCGCCATGTTATGCGTGGCAATCAGGGCCGACAGGCCGGTATCGCGCACCAGGTCCATCAAGACGCCAAACACCTGATCGGATGTTTCGGGGTCCAGATTGCCCGTCGGTTCATCCGCCAGCAGCAGGCTGGGCCGGTTCGCCATGGCGCGGCAGAACGCAATACGCTGTTGCTCGCCCCCTGACAGGGCGGCGGGGCGGTGGCTGGCGCGCGCGCCGACGCCCACGCGGTCCAGCAGGTCGCGCGCATGGGCGGTGGCCTGCGCCGCCGCGATACCATTTGCCAGTTGCGGCAACACCACGTTTTCCAGCGCCGAGAATTCCGGCAGCAGGTGGTGAAACTGGTAGATGAACCCTACCTGCGCGCGCCGCGCCCGGGTGCGGGTGGCGTCCCCGAGGCCGGTCAGGTCGACGCCGTTGATCTCGACCTCGCCGGTGTCGGGGCTGTCCAGCAGCCCCGCGATATGCAGCAGCGTCGATTTGCCTGCGCCCGACGGGGCGACCAGCGCCACGACCTCGCCCTTGGCCAGCGTCAGCGAAGCGTCGCGCAGGACCTGCACTTCGCCGGGGCGGCCCGCATTGTAGGTCTTGCAGATATTGCTCAGGTGCAGCACCGGTTCATTCATAGCGCAGCGCCTCCACAGGGTTCATCCGGGCGGCGCGACGCGCGGGAAAGATCGTCACGATGAACGACAGGCCCAGCGACAGGCCGACGGCTTTCAGCACATCCTCCAACCGCAGTTGGGCGGGCAGGGCGTAGATGCCCCGGATTGACGGGTCCCACACGCCACCGCCCGCGACATAGTTCACGAAGCTGAAGATCTGGTCGATGTAGATGGCGAATACGCAGCCCAAGATCACCCCGCAGGCCGTGCCCACCACGCCCACCGACGCGCCGCAGATGAAGAACACCCGCAGGACCGAGCCTTCGGTAAGCCCCATGGTGCGCAAGATGCCGATGTCGCGGCCCTTGTTCTTCACCAGCATGATCAACCCCGAAATGATGTTCATCGCCGCGATCAGCACCAGGATCGACAGGATGACGAACATCACGTTATCCTCCACATCCAGCGCGCGCAGGAAGGAGGACGCGCCGTCGCGCCATGTCCAGATCATCGCGCGCTCACCTGCGGCGCGCATCAGGTCCAGTTCGATCTGGCCGATGCGCTCGGGTTCTGCCACCATGACCTCCAGCTCATCGGCCAGCCCGTCGCGGTTGAAAAAGCTCTGCGCTTCGGCAAAGGGCATGTACATGCGGGTGCGGTCGATGTCATAGCGACCGGCGGTGAAGATATAGACCACCTCATAGGCGTTGACGCGCGGCGAGGTGCCAAAGGGCGTCTGCACCCCGTCGGGCGAGATGACGCGCACCCTGTCGCCCAGCACCACGTTCAGTTCGCGCGCAACGCCAGATCCGATGGCGATACCCTCGTTGAACCTCGATAGATCGCCGATCCCGGTTTCGGGGTCGGCCACGCGGGGAATGGTCTCCAGATCCCCGGCGCGGATGCCGAAAACCTCGACCCCGGTGTTGCGGCTGTCGTTGCTGACCATGACCTGCCCCTTGATCAGGGGGGCGACCCGGGTCACGCCCGGCACGGCAGCCAGTCGTTCGGCCTGTTCGTCATAATCGTCGATCGCGCGCGTGGTCTGCCCGGTTTCCGAGACATGGACCGCGCTATAGACGGTCAGGTGCGCGTTCGCACCCAGAATGGTGTCGATGAATTCAGCCCGGAATCCAGAACGTACCGACAGCGTGGCGATCAGCGCAAAGACCGCCAGCGCGATGCCCAGAAAAGAGATCAGGGTCATCACGCTGACCCCGCCCTCGGCCCGCCGTGCACGCAGGTAGCGCCACGCAATCATCCATTCAAACGCGGCAAAAGGCCGGGTGTCGCGCGCAGCGAAAACCGTCGCGTCAGGTTGCGCGGCGGCGGGTGGGGGCGTCTGGCCTGTCATGCGGGGCGTTTCCTCGATTTTCGCGCCAACGTCTTCGCAAAATGCGCAAGGGTCAAGGCCGATATGGTGGCTGTGCGGTCACATTGGCGCAGGGGGCGGGAATATCTGTGTGAAGCGGCGCGGGTGGTGAAAAACGCGCGCGCGGGGCCTTGTGGTGTCACTGCGGGGGCAGGGCGGGCCTGCCCGCTTTGCGGCGCATGAAATCCAGCACCGAACGCGCCGCCCGCTCGGCCGGTGGCGGACCGTCAGCGCCCAGCCGCGCCATGGTCAGGTCCATCGCGGCCAGTTGTTGCGCACGCGCCGCCGGGTCGGCCAGCAGTTGGTGCAGCGCGGGGGCGATATGGACGGGGTGGCAGTCGCGGCCCAGGAATTCCGGCACCGCGCGGGTCTCTGACACCAGGTTGACCAGGGTGACTGTGTCCAGCTTCACCAGCCGCCACAGGATGAACCGTGACAATGCGTTGAAATCATAGGCAATCACCATGGGCGTGCGGCTGGCGGCCAGTTCCAGCGACACCGTGCCCGACGCCGCCAGCGCCAGATCGGCGGCCCCGAAGGCTGTGCGCTTGGCCTCGGCGTCGCGTGGGTCCAGCAAGATGGGCGCACCGGGCCAATCTGCGGTGACGGCGCGCGCGGTGTCATAGCTGCCGCTGACCGTCGGCACCACGACGCGCGCGTCCGGATGATCGGGGATCAAGAGCCGCAGCGCCGCGCCAAAGCGGGGGCCAAGCCGCGTAATCTCGCCCTTGCGCGACCCGGGCAGCGCCAGGATCAACGGCGCGCCCGGGGCCATGTTCAGGCGGGCGCGCAAGGCTGCGATCTCGTCCGCGCTGGCCTGCGGCTGGGTGGTGACCGGGTGGCCGACGAAATCGCAGCTCATGCCTGCGGCCTGCATATAGGGCGGCTCAAACGGCAAAAGCGCCAGCACATGATCGACAAGCGGCGCCATTTTCGCGGCCCGCCCCGGGCGCCACGCCCAGACCGAGGGCGCGACATAATGCACCGTGGGCAGATCGGGCCGTGCGGCGCGGGCCAGCCGCAGCACCCGCAGGCAGAAATCCGGGCTGTCGATGGTCAGGACCAGATCAGGCGTGGTTTCGGCAATCGCTGCGGCGCATTGTGCGATACGGGCGCGCAGCATGCGGTACTTCGGCAAGACCTCGGCCAGCCCCATCACCGACAGGTCGGACATGGAAAAGCGGCTGGTCAGCCCCTCGGCGATCATCGCATCGCCGCCGACCCCGTCAAAGCGGACCTCAGGCGCGGCCATGCGCAGCGCGCCCATCAGGGCGGCCCCCAGCGCATCGCCTGAGGGCTCTCCGGCGATGATGAACACCTTCACGGCGCGGTAACCCAGAGGAAGAGGCCCAGTTCATCCGCCAGTGCCACGGCCCGCGCCCGGTCCAGCAGCATGACGCCGCCCCCAACGATGGCCAGCCCCGCCAGCCCCGCCGCATGGACGGCGCGCAGCGTGTCCGGGCCAATCACCGGCAGGTCGATGCGGCGGTCCTGCCCGGGTTTCGGGGCCTTGAAAAACACGCCGCCGCGCCCGCCTTTTTCGCGCCAGGCGGCGACTTGGGCCAGCATGGTGTCGGTGCCCGGCAGCGCCTCGACCGCAAGGCAAAGCCCCTGCGCTACGACGCAGCCCTGCCCGACATCGACGGTGCCAAGCGCCTGCACGATTGCCTTGGCGCGTGCGACATCGCGTTTGGCGCCCGCATCGGGCTGGTGGTCGCCCAGCACACCCTCGGGCGGCAACAGGTCGGGGGCGATCTGGTCGGCGGAAAGCACGCAGAGCCCCCATTCCTCGAACATCGCGATGATTTCGCGCAAGGTGGCGTCATCGCCCTGCGGCAGGGCCGCCATGATGCGCGGCAGCAGCGTCGCGGTCTTTGGGTCGATCAGCGCGGGGTCCAGCCGAGGGCGGGTGACGGCACCCGCAAACACCACATGGCTGACGCCGTTCGCCACCAGATTGTCCAGAAACGGCAGCAGCCGTTCCAGCCGGAAGGGCGTCATTTCCTGCCCGATCAGCCCGTCAGGGTTTTGCCCCCCCTCGGGTGTGGCGATCAGCGTGGGCGTGTCTGCCCGGTTCAGCGCGGCCCACAGATGCGCGGGCAGGGCACCGCCGCCTGCGATCAGCGCGACCTTTGCGGGGGGGGCGGCGTCAGCAGCATTCATGGCGTTCCCGTCAGGTTGGTTCTGGGGCGCGGCGCTGTGGTGCACCAGTCCCGGATGGGCTTTGGGGCGACGGGGGCCAGATCGCCCGCCGCCCCGGCGTTCGGTCTATTGCGGCTTCAGATAATGGCGCCCGGAATCGGCCAGCAAAAACCCTGTCATCTCGCGGATATGGGCGCTGTCGGTGGTGTCGTGCAGCGCCTGCGCGCGCTCGTGCAGCGTGCCATCTTCGCGCGCCAGCTCGGTATAAGCGGCGCGCATCGCGCCGATCTCGGCCCGGTCAAGGCCGCGCCGTTTCAGACCGACCAGATTCAGGCCATCCAGCACCCCGCGCGGTCCCTGCACCAGACCGTAGGGCATCACATCGCTGACCACCATCGTCACGGCGCCGATGATCGCGCCTGCGCCGACGCGCACATGCTGGTGCACGCCCGACAGCCCGCCGATGATGACCCGGTCACCAATGATGCAATGCCCGGCAAGTGCGGCCTGATTGGCCAGGATCACGCCATTGCCCACCTGCACATCATGGCCTACATGCGCGCCGGTCATGAACAGGCAATCGTCGCCCACCCGTGTGACGCCGCCGCCGCCTGCAGTGCCGGTGTTCAGCGTTGCGCCTTCGCGGATGCGGCAACGCGCGCCGACGATCAGCCGGGTACGTTCGCCCGCGAATTTCAGGTCCTGCGGGATCTCGCCCACGCATGCGAAAGGAAAGACCACGCAATCATCTCCGAGGTCGGTCCAGCCGGTGATGACCGCGTGACTTTTGACGATCACCCCCGCGCCAAGGGTCACTTCGGGACCGATCAGGCTGAACGGACCGATCTGACAGCCCGCGCCGATCTTTGCCCCCGGCTCTATCACGGCCGAGGGGTGGATGAAGGTTTCGGCCCTGCTCATTTGCCCGCGCCGAGGTCGATCATCGCGGTGAATTCAGCCTCGGCGGCGATCTCGCCATCGACCTTCGCCACGCCGTCGAATTTCCACACCCGTGTCGATCCGCGCTTGACCGTCACATACAGTTCCAGCACATCGCCGGGCACCACCTTGCGACGGAATTTCGCCTTTTCGATCGCCATGAAATAGACCAACGGGTTCTTGTCGATCAGGTCCAGCGAAATGCCGACCAGCACCGCCGAAGTCTGAGCCATCGCCTCGATGATCGTCACGCCGGGCATGATCGGCGCGCCGGGGAAATGGCCCTGGAAATGCGGCTCGTTGAAGGTGACATTCTTGATGCCGGTGGCCGTTTTATGCGCGACGATGTCGCGCACCTTGTCGATCAGCAAAAACGGATAACGGTGCGGAATGATCCGGGTAATCAACGACAGGTCGGCGCTGGTGTGGGGCGCGGCCCCGGGCTGGCTGGCGGGAACGGGCTCGGGCGGGGTCGTCATATGGTCAGGGATCCTTTGCGTAGGCCGGGCGCGCTTTGTGGCGCATTTGTTGCCTTCCCGTCTAGCAACAAGGGCCCCGCGTGGCAAGGCATGCGGCGGGACAGGGTTGCGCAGGGGGCGGGGCTGGGACCTGCATTGCGGCCTGCATTGGTGCAGCCCTGCTCGACCCGTCGTGGGCGCGCCGCGCATGGCTGGCAGCGCCCGCTGGCCATTACTGGCCGGGGCGCGGCGCTTCGGCTCCGGGGGCAGTCGTTTCGGGCGTTCCCGTCGCGGGCCTTTCCACATCCGGCACCCCCGTTTCGGGAACCCCCGCATCCGGTATCAGGGCGGGCGGCTCGGCATTTTCCACGCCGGTGCCCAGCAGATCGTTGAGGCGGATCACCACCTGATCGGTCAGGTCCGAGGCCGGATCGGACAGGATGACGCTGCGCTTGTCAAACAGCACCTGCACCCCGGCTTCGCGTGCCAGCGCGCTGATGAGCGGCGAGGCGGCGGCAAAGAACCGCTGTTCCTCGCGTTCCTGATAGCTGCTGATCTCGCGCGATTTCTGGTCCTGGCTTGTGCGGATCTGTTCGACATCGGTATCGAAAGCATCGGCAAGCGTGCGAAACTCTTCAGGGTTCAGCGTGGCGCGCAGCTCGGTCAGTTCTTCCTCGCGGGCCGACAATTCCGCCAGCAGAACCTGGTTTTCCTGCTCCAGCACCTGAAAGGCCGCCTGAACCTCGGCGCGAACGCGCTGCCCGAAGAGCGACATGGTATACATCCGCTCCTGATCCAGCACGGCGATTGCGCGGTCCTGGCTGCCCATGTCGAAACCCTGTGCGCTGACGCTGGCAGGCATCACGCCCACCAGCATCAGCGCCGCAATCAGGGGACGCAGCGCAGGCAGCATCAGAACCTTGTGACGATGTTCAGATCGAAGTTCTGCGTCTGGTCGAAGGCCTGCTTGCGCACCGGCTGCGAGAAGTCGAAGCGCAGTGGCCCGATGGGGGTTTCCCAGTAGAGCGACACACCCGCAGCCGCCCGCAGGCCGAAGCCATCAACCGTTCCGGCACCCGGGTTGTCGATGTTCCAGAGCGAGCCGACATCCATGAACACGCCGCCCTTGATACCGTATTCCTCGGGCAGGCCGATGGGGAATTCCGCCTCGGCGCGCGCGACCACATAGTAATTGCCGCCCAGCCGGTCATTGTTTCCGCCCGCCGTCGGTTGATAGGGGCCAAGGCCGTTGGCCTCGAACCCGCGCATGATGCCGTTCAGCGTGAAGCGTTCGGTCACGCGCGACTCGCCGCTCAGCATCGCCAGCGCGCCGCCTTCGATCTCGGCGCGCAAGATCAGGTCGTCGTTGAACAAACGCTGCTCATACCCTGCTTTCGCGGTGGTGCGGATGTAACGGCGGCTGTCGCTGCCCGCCCCGAAATCCTGCGCGAATTCAAAGAAGTAACCCCGGTTCGGATCAAAGCCGCCGCGCCGGGTGTCCAGCGAATAGGTGTAACCGATCAACCCGGTGACCTGACGGCCCTGCGCTTCGTCGCGCAGGGTGCGGGTGCCGGCGCCGGGCTGCGCGGGATCGGCAACCGGATCGACACCAGCAGCCAGACCGGGCGTGACATCCTGCACCACGTCGCCGACGATGCCGATGCGGGTTTGCAGGCGGCTGAATTCGCCGACCGGGAAGGTCAGTGAGACATTTCCGCGCAAGGTGCGCGTGTCATAGAATGTGTCGTTCTGGTTACTGGTCTCGGTATAGCCCGCGTTGATGCCAAACTCCAGATCGCGGCCCAGCGTGGCAGGCTCTACAAAGCCAAAGCTGAACTGCCGCGACCCCGGAATCGTGCCAAGCGCGAAGTTGACCCGCTGCCCGCGACCCAGGAAGTTGGTTTCCGAGAAGGTCACGTTGAACCCGACGCCGGTGCCGACGCCGTAGCTGAGGCCGAAGCCGAGCGAGCCTGTGGTGGTCTCTTCGACTTCCACATCTACAATGGCGGTGTCTTCGCTGCTACCGTTACGGGCATCGACCGCCACATCCGCAAAATAGCCCAGGGCGCGGATACGCTCGGCCGCCTCGCGGATTTCGCGCGGGTTCAGCGGGTCCCCTTCCGAAGCGCGGAACTGGCGACGGATCACCCGGTCTTGCGTGGTCGTGTTGCCCTGAATGTCGATGCGTTCGATGATGGTACGCTCGCCGCGCACGATCGCCAGTTCGATATCCAGCGTCTGGTTGCGCTCGTTGCGGGTGATGCGCGGCTCTACCCGCACGAAGCGGCGGCCCTCGGACACTGCAACACGCTCCATCCGCGACAGGGTCGTGTCCAGCGTGGTGGGCGTGAACACATCGCCCGTGCGCAGCCGGTTCTGTTCCGCATAGGGCGCGGGGTCCAGTCCTTCGACCTCATTCACCACGGTGATGTTGCCAAAGCGGAACTGCTGCCCCTCGCGGATGTTGAAGGTCACGAAGAACGAGTCGCGTTCGCGCGCGATCTCGGATGTGGCAGACAGCACCTGAAAGTCGACATAGCCGCGCGCCAGATAGAAGTCGCGCAGCAGTTCCTGGTCGAACGAGATGCGGTCAGCCACGAAGGTATCGCGCTGCACCAAAACGCGGAACAGGCCCGCCTGTTTGGTGTCTAGCACCCGGCGCAAACGGTAGTCCGAAAATGCATTGTTGCCGACAAAGGACACGCGCTCGATCTCGACGACGCGGCCTTCGCGGATTTCAAAGGCCAGATCGACCCGGCCATTGCCCCGCGGAATGATGCGCGGCGTGACCTCGGCGGCAAAGCGCCCACGCTGGGCGTAAAGCTCTGTTATCGCGATAACATCGGCCTCGACCTGCGTTGGCGACAGCACGCGACCCGGCTGCGACAGCACCACGGGGTTCAGCGCTTCATCGTCCAGGCGGCGGTTGCCTTCGAAGTTGATGCGCGCGATGATCGGGTTTTCGCTCACGATGATGCGCAGCGTGCTGCCGCTGGGCACCAGGTCAACGGTCTCGAACAGGCCCGAATTGGTCAGGCGCTGGAAGGCGGCGTTCAATTCGGCGGCGGACACCGTGGTGCCCCGGTTGATTCTTGCGAATCCTGCGACGGTGGCGGCGTCAACCAGTTGGTTGCCTTCGACGGTGACGGTGTTGAACCGGTAAGACTGCGCATCCGCTGGTGTGAAGAACCCGGCACAAGCCATGAAAAACATTGCAAACACCGCCACAGCGAAGCCGCGCGGACGATCCGCCCACGTTGCTTCGCGCGATGTCGCCGATTGGGAGAATACGCGCATCAGAACCCCGTTTACCGCTAGTTATTTTGTTACTGCCTATCGGGTTGACGGCCCCTTGTCAAAGCGGCTGTCGGTGCGGGTCCGCCCTTT
This sequence comes from Roseicitreum antarcticum, assembly GCF_014681765.1. Taxonomy (GTDB): domain Bacteria; phylum Pseudomonadota; class Alphaproteobacteria; order Rhodobacterales; family Rhodobacteraceae; genus Roseicitreum; species Roseicitreum antarcticum. The sequence continues at coordinate 1,272,454 of NZ_CP061498.1, read as the reverse complement.
GGGCGGACCCGGTGCAGACCCCGGTGCAGGGATGGGAAGGGCGTGTCAGATCACCACGCCTGCGCCATGGGCGGAATCGCCTGCGCTTTGGCGGAAGACCTCGAACAGCTCGCGCCCGATGCCATAGGTATTGGCCGACAGGTCCGGCGTCAGGGCGGTGCGGCTGTCCAGATCGACGCCCACTACATCAAGCGTGCCCGCCACCGCATCGACGCGCACGATATCGCCGTCCCGCAGCTTTGCCAGCGGGCCGCCCTGGGCCGCCTCGGGGCTGATGTGGATCGCCGCAGGCACCTTGCCGCTGGCGCCCGACATGCGCCCGTCGGTAACCAGCGCGACCCGCAGGCCGCGGTCTTGCAACACCGCCAGCGTGGGCGTCAGGTTGTGCAGTTCGGGCATGCCATTGGCGCGTGGGCCCTGAAAGCGCACGACGACTACAGTGTCGGACGTGAATTCCCCGGCCTGAAACGCGGCTTTCACCGATGGCTGATCCTCGAAGATCCGCGCGGGTGCCTCGATCACATGACGCTCGGTCGCGACGGCAGAGGTCTTCATCACCCCGCGCCCCAGGTTGCCTGCCAGTTGCCGCAGCCCGCCGGTCGGCTGGAACGGGTTGGTGGCGGGGCGCAGGATCTTCTCGTTCTGGCTGGCACCCGCGCCGTCTTCCCAGACAAGCACGCCATCGCGCAGCTTCGGTTCCTGCCGGTAGCGCGCCAGCCCGTCGCCCGCAACGGTACGTGCGTCTTCATGCATCAGTCCGGCATCCAGCAACTCGCCCATCATGTAGCCCAGGCCGCCCGCCGCGTGGAAATGATTCACATCGGCCAGCCCGTTGGGATAGACCTTCGCCATCAGCGGCACGGCCGCCGAGATATCGGCGAAATCCTCCAGGTCCAGCGCGATGCCGGCCGCGCGCGCCATCGCAGGCAGGTGCAGCACCAGGTTGGTGGACCCGCCGGTTGCCATCAGCCCCACAAGGCCGTTGACGAAGGCGCGCTCATCCAGGATCTCGCCTGCGGGGCGGAAATCATTTCCCAGCGCGGTGATCCCCAGCGCGCGTTCCACCGCCGCCCCGGTCAGCGCGTCACGCAGCGGGGTGTTGGGATTGACGAAGGACGCGCCTGGCAGGTGCAACCCCATGAATTCCATCAGCATCTGGTTGGTATTGGCGGTACCATAGAAGGTGCAGGTGCCCGGCCCGTGGTAGCTGGCCATTTCCGCCGCCATCAGTTCTTCGCGTCCGATATCGCCGGTGGCGAATTTCTGGCGCACCTTGGCCTTTTCATCATTCGGCAGGCCGCTTGTCATGGGCCCGGCGGGAATGAAAACCGACGGAAGATGCCCGAAGGTGGCGGCGGCGATGATCATGCCCGGCACGATCTTGTCGCAGACGCCCAGCCAGACCGCCGCATCAAAACAATTGTGCGACAGCGCGACACCGGCGGCCAGCGCGATCACATCGCGGGAAAACAGCGACAGCTCCATCCCCGGCTGGCCCTGCGTGACGCCGTCGCACATCGCCGGCACGCCGCCCGCCACCTGCGCGGTGCCGCCCGCGCGGCGCGCGGCTTCCTTGATCTGGTTGGGATAGGTTTCGAACGGCTGGTGGGCCGAAAGCATGTCGTTATACGCGGTGATGATACCAAGGTTCGGCGCGCGGCCTTTGGCCAACGCATCCTTGTCCCCTTCCGTCGCGGCATAGGCATGGGCCTGGTTGCCGCAGCTCAGGTGCGCCCGCACCGGCCCGGCCTCGCTGGCGCGGGTCATCTGGTCGAGATACCGCTGACGGCTGTCTTTCGAACGGGCACGGATGCGATCTGTCACGGCCTCAATTCGGGGATCAATGGTCATGGTGTCTCCTTTGGGCTGGTTCACCCCGGAACATACGCGGTTAGCGCTAACAGGGCAAGGCGGCTGTGTGATGGATCGGCTGAGCGCGCGCCGCCCCAGCCTTGCACCGGGCGCATGGCGGAACTGTCGCGGTGTCGGTGGTGCTGCGGTGCAGCGACGGCTATGTTCGTCTCAACAGGAAACCAAAGGAATGGTGATCAACATGAACCGCTACGTACAAAACAACTTCGATTTCGACACGATGGACATCATCGCCGTAGAGCGCGAAGCCCGCCGCATGCGCGCCGAAGCTGCAGCACAAATGGCCCGCAGCCTGGTCGCATGGGTGTCGCACAAATTCGCCGCGCTGCGCCCCGCCCACAACCACCACGCCGCCTGAAGCATATTGCGCGAAGGGGCGGATGGGGCAGGGCGCTGATGCGCCCACCCACAGGCCCAAACCACAGGCCCCCACCCACAGGCGCCCGGCCGCATGAACGGACGTGAGCCGCTTCAGATCGGTAGCCCCGGCTGCGACATGCCCTGACCAAAGGGCAGCCAAAACTGCCGCCCGACGAACCGCCATCCGCACGCGCGGCGCATATCGCGCTGCCTGTCAAAACAAAACCCCCGCGCGCCTCCCGGCGGCGGGGGTTTTGTTTTGGTGACGCGCGTCTGACGCCCACGAAAGCCGACACGGCGCGGCGCAAGAAATACGCCCCGCGCGCAATAACACTTTTCCTGCGCCCGGTTGGGCGCTATGGCAGGCGCATGACACACACACCCCTCCCCGTGATCCGCCTTAACCCAAAGGCACAGGCCCGCGCCATCCGGCATGGCTTTCCTTGGGTTTTCGCCGATGAGCTTGTAACCGATCGCCGCACCCGCGCGCTGACCCCTGGCACCTTGGCGGTGCTGGAGGATACAGAGCGCGCGCCCCTTGGCGTCGTCACGATCAACCCGAACTCGAAGATCATCGTGCGGATCCTCGACCGTGATCCCGGCGCGGTGGTCGACACCGACTGGCTGACGGCAAAGCTGCGCCACGCGCTGGCCCTGCGCGAACGCCTGTATCCCGCGCCCTTCTACCGGCTGATCCATGCCGAGGCCGACGGCCTGCCGGGCGTCATCATCGACCGTTTCGGCGATCTGGCGGTGATCCAGCCCAATGCCGCCTGGGCCGAGGTGCTGATCGAGCCGCTGGCAGATGCCCTCGTGGCCGTCACCGGCGTCACAACCGTGGTCAAGAATGGCACCAGCCGGGTGCGCGGGCTGGAAGGTCTGCCGGATGAAACACTGGTGCTGCGCGGCGATGTGACCGGCCCGGTTGCGGTGCCGATGAACGGGGCCACCTATATGGCCGACGTGCTGGGCGGGCAGAAAACCGGCCTGTTCTATGACCAGCGGCCCAATCACGCCTTTGCTGCCGGGCTGGCTGGCGGGGCGCGGGTGCTTGACATGTTCGCCCATGTCGGCGGCTTCGGGCTGGCCGCCCTTGCCGGGGGGGCTTCGCACGCGCTGGCGGTCGACAGCTCTGCCCCCGCGCTGGATCTGGCCACCCAAGGTGCCGAGGCCATGGGCGCGGGCGCGCGCTTTGCCACCCGTCAGGGCGATGCCTTCACCGTGTTGGAGGCCCTGGGGACCGAGGGTGCGCAGTTCGACCTGGTGGTTTGTGACCCGCCCGCCTTCGCGCCTGGCAAGAAGGCGCTGGATGCAGGTTTGCGCGCGTACGAACGTGTGGCGCGCCTTGCCGCACCCTTGGTCAGCCCGGGCGGCTATCTGGTACTGTGTTCATGCTCGCATGCCGCCGAACTCGCCGCTTTCCGCACGGCGTGCACACGCGGCATCGGGCGGGGCGGGCGTGCGGCGCAGCTGATCCACACCGGATTCGCCGGGGCCGACCACCCGCAACACCCGCAACTTGCGGAAACCGGCTATCTGAAGGCGCTGTTTTTCCGCATGATGGACTGACACGCGGCCACGCGCTTTCTTGGCGCTACCCGGGCGGCACGCGGGCGTTCATGATCTGCGTGACGCCCGCATTCCTCCAAGGGTGCCGCCCCGTGGTCGACCACCCTGAAGCGGAGCCTTGCAATGCCCGGCACCAACGCTGTCCCGCCTGCCCATGGCCCGCGCATCATGCTGGATGCTTGCGTCCTCTACCCGACGGTTTTGCGCGAATTGCTGCTGGGCGTGGCTGCGGCGGGGGGATTCACGCCCCTGTGGTCACCGCGCATCCTTGCCGAATGGCAGCACGCCGCCGGGCGGTTGGGGCCGGGCGGGGCGGCGGTGGCTTCGGGCGAAATTGCCCTGATGCGCGCGCGCTGGCCGGGGGCAGAGATCACACCCGCGCCGGGGGTCGAAGACCAACTGGATCTGCCCGATGCGGCTGACAAACACGTCCTGGCAGCCGCGATCACTGCCCCGGCCACGGCGATCGTCACGCTGAATCTGCGCGATTTTCCCGCCCGTGCGCTGGATGGCCACGGCCTGCGCGCGATTGGCCCCGATGATTTCCTGATGGACCTCTGGCTGCAAGATGCCATGCTGGTCGAAGGGCCGGTGGCCGCGACCGTCGCGCGGACCGAGGCGGTATCGGGCCGCCCGCAGCCCTTGCGCGCGCTGCTCAAACGCGCCCGCCTGCCACGCCTGGGCAAGGCGTTGGCTTCCTGAGGGGCGGCCAACGCCCCTGCATCCCGGGTTTTCCGACCCAGACCCTGCAGAGTTTTCATGCCGTGAAATGCGGTATAGGGCCTGCGGCCCAGAACCCCGGCAAGCTCGCACAGCCCGCTAATGACAGGCGCAGGACATTGGGGTAAAAGCGGCAACGCGCACTTTTGCACGCTGATTTGGGTGTGCGGGGCAAAGAGATGCCGTGCGTGATCCGGCCCCGCATCGGGTTCAAGCCCGTTGTCAGCCCCCTGCCACAGCATGTCGCGCGCAACCGGGGACAGGTTTGTACCTCATGCAAGTGACCCGACAAGGCCACCCCTTCACGCCTTGGGGATACCACGCCACTTGGCTTCCAGCGCCTCAATGGCCTTGATGCGGTCGGGGGTCTTGGGGTGGCTGGCCATCCAGACCGGCGGGCCGCCGCCGCTGCCGGTCAGCTTTTCCAGCTTGCCGAACAACGATTTTTGCGGCGCGGTACCGATCCCGGCCTTGGTCAGCAAGGCGCTGGCATAGGCATCGGCCTCGTATTCATCCGCGCGGCTCAGGCCCGCCGCCAGCAGCGTCGTCAGCCCGTTGGCGATCAGCACGCCGAGACCCGGCAAAAAGCGGTTCAGCACGACCGAAAGCGCCACCCGGATGGCGTTCTGCCCCGAAAAGTCGATCATCCGGCGGCGCGAATGGCCCAGGGCCACATGCCCCAGTTCATGGGCAATAACACTGGCAAGCTCTTCTGCGCTGACCTCACCCGCCCGGTACTTGTTGTAAAATCCCCGGGTGATGAAGATGCGCCCATCCGGCGCGGCCAGCCCGTTCACGGGGGCGACCTCATAGATATGCACCTTGATGCGGTCCAGATCGAGGGCGCGGGCCATGCGGTCGGTAAGCCCCTTCAACTGCGTATCGGCCAGGGGCGTGGATTGCGAATCCAACGCGCGCCCGGTCCGCCACGCGGAAAAGCGATACATCACAAAAGCATAGGCAATCGCCAGAAGAATCGGGGTAAGTTTCAACATGCGCTGAATATGGGGCGGGGCAGGGGGCACGGCAATAGGGCGTAGCGCATGGTCGCAGGCGGTGGTCCGCCCCCCCGCGCCTCAGGTGTGTTTCTGGCTGTGCAGATGCGCCGCGCAGCCCATCAGGGCGGCATAATCATCCTCAACCATGAAGACCGGGAAATCTTGCAGGAAGGTGCTGAACCGCCCATGGTCCAGAAACGCCGCGCCAAAGCCGAAGCGGTCCAGATAAGGGGCGAAGGCGCGCGCCACGCCGCCGATCAGGCCGACCCCGCCATAGGGCAGACTGTTGAGCGTCAGCGCCCCCGCAACCCGCCCGAAGAGCGACACGAAATGCCGCGCCGCCGCTTCTGCCAGCGGATCGCCTGCGGCCAGTTCGGCCATGATGTCGCCCACCGGTTTCTGCGCCGCGTCTTCCGCCACGCTGCCCGCGACCAGCGCGTGCCAGTGGTACAGCCGCGCCCAGCCCCTTCCCGACAGCACATCCTCGACCGAGGCAAAGCCCAGCGATGCCTCTAGCCAGCGCGCCAATGCCACATCGCGGTCGTCGCGCTGCGGCATCAGGGTGTGCCCGGCCTCAGCAGCCGGGACCAGCACGCCCGCCGCACCCTGATAGACCGGCGCCGCGTTGAACCCGGTGCCCAGCCCGATGACAAGGCGCGTGGCCCCTTTGGCGGGCGCGCTCCCCGTGCCCGGCAATACGGAGCGGCGATGGCTGTCAGGCACCTGGTCCAGCGCGTGCCCCTGGGCCTGAAGGTCGTTGAGCAGCAGCGCCCGGCCCGCACCCGTCGCTTCGCACAGGGCCCCGGGCGTGATCGCCCAATCCAGATTGGTCAGCCGCCCGATGCTGGGCGACACCGGACCCGCGATGGCGACGCAGGTGCCCGCCACCCGGGTGCCGCCGGTCTGGGCCAGATAGGTGCTCAGCACCGCCTCCAGCGAGGGATGTTCGGTATTGGCGAACCGCCGGATGCTGCCGCCGCGCAGCACAGCGCCATCTGCCAGCGCCACGCGGGTATTCGTCCCCCCCACATCGGCGACCAGATTGGGGGTCATCGGGTTGGAAGGGGCAGAAGGGGACATGGCGCGTACCTTGAATATGGATTGTGCGGCGGGAGGCGGGGCGGTGATTCAGGAGGGTGGTTCAGGCAGGCGTCCGCGCCAGGGCGCGGGCAAGGGCGTGATAGGACGCCTTTGGCGTGCGTTGCAAGCTGTCAAAATCCACATGCACCAGCCCAAAGCGTTTCTCGTACCCCAGCGACCATTCGTAATTGTCCATCAGCGACCAGATGAAATACCCCTTCAGCGGCACGCCCTGCGCCATCGCGTCCTGTGCCGCGGCGACATGGTTGTTGAGGTAGTCGATGCGCGCCGTGTCATCCGCGCCGATCACGTCGGGATTGGCCATACCGTTTTCAGTCACGTAAAGCGGCAGGTCGCCGGTGTAATTGTCGCGCGCGAAGGTCAGGAAATGCGTCAGCCCCTGGGGGAAAATCTCCCAGCCCATCTGGGTCTTGGGCAGCGGGCCGGGGCGTTCCTCATGGTGCGGCCAGGGCGTGGCGGCGGGGCTGGACCCGTCCACATCTGCCTCGGCCGCTGCCGGGCCGATCACCTTGCGGGTGTAATAGTTCAGGCCCAGCCAGTCGACCGGCTGCTTGATCGTCGCCATATCGTCCTGCCAGCCCTGAGGCATATGCGGGGCCAGCCCCTCCAGCACATCGGCGGGATATTCGCCCTTGAACATCGCGCCCAGGAACCAGCGGTTATAGATGCCGTCGTATAGCTCTGCGGCCTTGATCGCCTCGGGGGTGCCATCCACCGGCGAGGCATATTCAAAGTTGCACACCGCGCCAAGGTTGCCCATGCCCTGCGCCCGCATCGCCTGAATGGCGCGGCCATGCGCCAGCCCGACATGGTGCATCGCCCGGGCGGCTGCGCGGATGTCGCGCATCCCCGGCGCGTGGTGGCCATAGAAATGCGACAGCCAGGCGACGCACCACGGTTCATTCACCGGGGCGGCGGACCACAGGCGGTCGCCGATCCGCGCACAGAGCGTTTCGGTATAATCGGCGAACCAGCCCGCCATGTCGCGGTTGCGCCAGCCACCCAGATCCGCCAGCGGGCTGGGCAGTTCCCAATGGTAGAGCGTCAGCGCGGGCTTGATGCCGCGCGCCAGCATCCCGTCCACCAGCCGGTCGTAAAAATCGAGACCCTCCGGGTTGGCCGCGCCGCGCCCCTCGGGCATCACCCGCGCCCATGACGCCGAGAAGCGGTAAACATCCACCCCCGCATCGCGGATCAGGTCCAGATCGCCCTCCCAGCGGTTCAGGTGGTCGCAGGCGCGCGCACCGTCTTCTGCGCGCACGACATTGCCGGGCGTGGCGGCGAAGCTGTCCCAATGCGTGGTGCCTGCACCGCCCTGGGCATGGCCCTCGATCTGATAGGCCGAGGTCGCGACCCCGAACAGGAAGTCATCGGGGAAATCGGCGCGGTTGAAGGTCAGATCGGTCTGGGGCATGGGGTCCTCATGTGTCTTGCGGGCGCGCTGCGGGATGGCAGACGCGGCTGCGGAAGGTCTGATGATGTGACGATGACGGGGGCGAGTGTAGCAGCCAAGGCTGGCACAGGCACCCCCGGCGCGGTTCTTTCAGGCGAAATCCCGCATGGGGCGGGGCGGTCGCCTTTCTGGCAGGCAGGTTGCGGGGACGGGCGGGTGGCCGTGCCGTGGCGGGACGGCCCGCTTCGGGCGCCGGTTTCAGGGAATGTGATCGGCAGTCGGCGTAACCTCTGTACTCCATTGGGCGGGGCCGGCCTCAGCCCGTCACCGTGGTGATGCGCGGTGACACCGGGCCCGTTGACTGGCCCACCGACAGATCGACCTCCAGCAACCGTGTCAGCGGGCCGCTGCCGGGGTTGGCGACAAGATCCAGCAGCAATTCCGCCGCCTGCCGCCCCGCCTGGCGGACCGAGGACCGCACGGCAGTAAACAGCGGCTCGGACGTGCCGTTACGCATATAGGACAGTTCATCATCATGGATGATGACCGACAGGTCGCGGCCCAGCCGCAAACCCGCATCGGCGGCGGCGCGGCGGATGCCGATGGCCAGAATCATCGAGGACGCCAGCATCGCCGTCGGCGGGTCGGGCAGTGCCAGCAATGCGCGCGCGATGTCATAGCCGATGGTTTCGGTCATCTCGACATTATGCATCAGGTCGGGGTCGGGCGTCAGGCCGCGCGCTTCCATCGCCTGTGTGACGCCCTTGCGCCGCCGATAGGCGAAGTCCATGAATTCCAGCCCGTTGATCAGTGCAATACGCCGATGGCCCAGATCCAGCAGGAAATCGGTGGCGCGCACGAAAGCCCGCTGGTTGTTGATGTCCAGCCACGAATAGGGGATCATGCAACCGCTGGCTCGGCCATGCACCACGAAGGGCATGCCCAGTTCGGTCAGCAGCGGGATGCGCATGTCGTTCATGCGCGGCGCATGCACGATCACCCCATCCACCGTGCCGCGCGCCTGAAGGTCGCGGTAGGCCTGCGCCTCGTCCTCGTCATTCACAACGGTCAGCACCATCTCATAGCCCGCGCGGCTGTAGGTTTCACCGGCACCGGCAATGAAATCGGCAAAAACCGGGTTGACGATTTCATGCTTCGAGGTCAGCGGGATCACGTGCCCGATCGCCTGTGCCCGTCCCGTGGCGAGGCTTTTCGCCCGGGTGTTGGGGCGATAATGTGCCAGCCGTGCGGCCTCCAGCACGCGCCAGCGGGTTTCTTCACGCACCTCGGGGTAGCCGTTAAGCGCGCGGCTTACGGTTGTGGGGGACAGGCCCAGACTTTCTGCTAGTTCCTTTAACGTCATGCCCGTTTTTCGCCCAAAGCGTGTTGAATTAGCGCCTACATTATGCAGCCCCGTGCCAAAGGTCAAAATGAATCGTCGCGGCCCGGATTTGCTGCACCTGCAGAATACGTCAATAATTAAAGGATGTTCCGGACAGGGCGATTGACAAGAGCTAACGGATCGGTAACGGTCAAGGCATCCAAAGCGGTTTGGAGTTTGATTCCGCCGCTGGGGTGGTGTGGCCCGTTGGGGCGCATCGCATAGACAGTAAAAGTGTCAACCGTGGGAGGAAGACAATGCAGACGAAATTATACGCCGGGGTGGCCACGCTGGCCCTGATTGCGGGCAGCGCCTCGGCGCAAGATCTGGTGTTCGGCGTCGGTGAAGACGCGCGGATGAACTGGGACAGCTACAATGAATTCGCAGAAGCGAATGATTTCAGCGGTCAGTCTGTCAGCCTGTTGGGTCCGTGGACCGGGCGCGATGCCGAACTGGTCAACAGCACGCTGGCCTATTTCGCCGAAGCCACCGGGGCGACCGTCAATTATTCGGGCTCCGACAGCTTCGAGCAGGACATCGTGATTGCCGCGCAGGCCGGTTCCGCGCCCAACATCGCGATCTTCCCGCAGCCGGGTCTGGCTGCCGACATGGCGTCGAGCGGGTACCTCTCGGCTCTGGACGAATCCACCGGGGACTGGGTGCGTGAAAACTACGCTGCCGGGGAATCCTGGGTCGATCTGGGCACCTATGCCGGCGCCGATGGCGAAGACGGGCTTTATGGCTTCTTCTACAAGGTCGATGTGAAGTCGCTGGTCTGGTACAACCCCGAACAATTCTTCGAGGCAGGCTACGACATCCCCGAGTCGATGGAAGACCTCAAGGCGCTGTCCGAACAGATCGTCGCCGATGGCGGCACGCCCTGGTGCCTGGGCCTGGGCTCGGGTGCGGCCACTGGCTGGCCCGCGACCGATTGGGTCGAGGACATGATGCTGCGCCTGCACACCCCCGATGTCTATGACGGCTGGGTCAGCAACGAGATCGCGTTCGACGATCCCCGCGTCGTCGAGGCCATTGAGGCCTATGGCGAATTCTCCCGCAACAATGACTGGGTGCAGGGCGGTTCCGAAGCTGCGGCGACCACCGATTTCCGCGACAGCCCCGGTGGCCTGTTCTCCATCCCGCCTGCCTGCTACATGCACAAGCAAGCATCCTTCATTCCGACTTTCTTCCCTGAAGATGCGGAATACGGGCTGGATTACGACTTCTTCTACTTCCCCGCCAGCGCCGAGGCCGATCTGGGCGCGCCAGTTCTGGGCGCAGGGACCTTGTTTGCGATCACCGACGATTCCGATGCGACACGCGGCCTGATGGAATTCCTGAAGACCCCTATCGCGCATGAAATCTGGATGGCGCAATCGGGCTTCCTGACCCCGCATACCGGCGTCAACTCCGAGGCTTATGGCAACGACAGCCTGCGCGCCATGGGCGACATCTTGCTGAACGCCACGACCTTCCGCTTCGACGCATCTGATCTGATGCCGGGCGAGATCGGCGCGGGTGCCTTCTGGACCGGCATGGTGGATTACACCACTGGCGCCGATGCGGACAGTGTCGCCACCACCATCCAGGAACGCTGGAACGCAATGCGCTAAGGCGATGACCATGCGGGGGCAGGGGCCTTGGTGCCTTCTGCCCCCGTCGTTTTCGGGGGCGCGCCGTGATGCGGGGCGCGTGCCAATGCGACGCGACAGCGGTGGGGGGAGAGCTGCACGATGAGTCCGGTACTTCAGGGTCTGATCACGATATTCGTCGGTGTTTTTGGCTGCGTAGGCTATTTCTACGCGTCCAACGTGGTGCTCGACCGGGTGATCTTCCCGGCGCGCGGGCCAAAGGCCGGATCCAATATCAACAAGGCAAACAAGGTGCGGCCCTGGCTGTTCCTGTTCCCCGCCATCTTCGCGCTCGGCCTCTATCTGGTCTATCCGGTGGTCGGCTCGTTCATCCGCTCGCTCTATGACCGCAGCGGCAACAATTTTATCTGGTTTGGCAATTATACGGACCTCATGGCCGAGGCCGAGTTCCGGCAATCGGTCTTCAACAACTTCCTGTGGATATTGTTTGTCCCCGCCATGGCCACCTTTCTGGGCCTGCTGGTCGCGCAACTGACCGACCGCCTGCGTTGGGGCAACATCGCGAAATCGCTGATCTTCATGCCCATGGCAATCTCCTTTGTCGGCGCGTCGCTGATCTGGAAGTTCGTCTATGCCAACAACCCCGATGTCGGCATCATCAATGCCCTGCGCGACAGCTTCGGCCTGTCGCCCATCGACGTGGTGCAGATCCCGTTCTGGAACAATTTCTTCCTGATGCTCATCCTTGTGTGGATCCAGACCGGCTTTGCCATGGTGATCCTGTCGGCCGCGCTGCGCGGCATCCCCGAGGAAACCATCGAGGCTGCGATCATCGACGGCGCCAATCCGTTCCAGGTCTTCTTTTCGATCAAGATCCCGCAGATCATGGGCACCATCGTCGTGGTCTGGACCACCATCACCATTCTGGTGCTGAAGGTCTTCGACATCGTCTACACCATGACGGGGGGCAACTTCGGCACGCAGATCCTGCCCAGCTACATGATGACCTACATGTTCCGCGACGACGGGCGCGCAACGGCTGTGGCCTTCGTCATCATGATCATCGTGCTGCCAGTGATGATCTGGAACATCATGCAAGCCCGCAAAGAAATGCGCTGAGGGGGGACCGGAATGGACAATATCGCGGGTAAAAAGTCGGGGCTGTCATGGGCGGTCAACATCACGGTCGTGCTGCTGGTGCTGCTGTGGCTCTTGCCGACCGTGGGGCTTCTGGTGTCGTCGTTTCGCGACCGGGATCAGATCTCCAACTCGGGCTGGTGGACCGCACCCTTGGCGGTGGAACTCAACTTCCGCGCCCGGTTTTCGTCAGAGGGCGAGGTGTTGCAGGGCGATACCTACGTGATGGAAGGCAATGTTTTTGACGATCCCGAAAATGCCGCCCGCTTCCCCGATGGGTCGGGCACCTTGTCGGCCTATGGCACGCGCGGCGTCGCCCCGGCAGAGTTCGCGCCCGGCGTAACCGCCGAGCAGCGCGGCGGCGGCAGTCTTCTGGTCGAGGAAAACGGCAGCTTCCGCGCCGAAAGCCCCGAAAGCTTCGGCAGGCGGGGGCAGACGATCTATTTTCAGGCAATGACACCACCGCAATTCACCACCGCCAACTATACAACGGTGATGCAATCCGACGGGATGGACCGCGCCTTCATCAACACGCTGACGGTGACGATCCCCGCCACGGTCATTCCCATCCTGATCGCGGCCTTCGCGGCCTATGCGCTGGCATGGATGGAGTTTCCGGGGCGGGCCCTTCTGATTGCCGCCGTCGTGGGCCTTCTGGTCGTGCCCTTGCAACTGGCGCTGGTGCCATTGCTGAAACTGCACACCCAGCTTGGCATCGGGCAAAGTTTCGTGGGCATATGGCTGGCGCATACCGGGTTCGGTTTGCCGTTGGCGATCTATCTCTTACGCAACTACATGGTCGGCCTGCCGCGTGACATCATCGAATCCGCCAAGGTCGATGGCGCGACGGATTTCCAGATCTTCACCAAGATCATCCTGCCGCTGTCCTTTCCCGCCCTTGCGTCCTTTGCGATCTTCCAGTTCCTCTGGACATGGAACGACCTGCTGGTGGCCAAGGTCTTCTTGCCTTCGGGCGCGGCCAGTCAGGTCATGACGGTGAAGATCGCCGATGACCTTCTGGGCTCACGCGGGGGGGACTGGGGCATCTTGGCGACAGCGGCCTTCATCTCGATCGCCGTGCCGCTGGTGGTGTTCTTCACCATGCAACGATATCTGGTCCGGGGCCTTCTGGCCGGATCGGTCAAGTAACCACAAAATTCACGGGAATATACTGTTGAGCCCTCAATCCTTGATGCAACAAAACCTGATGACCGCAACCGACCCCGACTGGTGGCGCGGTGCGGTTATCTATCAGATCTATCCGCGCAGCTTCCAGGACAGCAATGCCGATGGCATCGGCGACCTGCTGGGTATCGTCGAGCGTCTGCCCTACATCGCCAGCCTGGGCGTTGATGCGGTCTGGATCTCGCCGTTCTTCACGTCGCCGATGAAGGATTTCGGCTATGACGTGTCGGATTACTGCGATGTGGACCCGATGTTCGGCTCCATCGCCGATTTCGACGCGGTGATCCATACGGCGCACAACCTCGGCATCAAGGTGCTGATCGACCTGGTTCTGTCGCATACCTCGGATCAGCATCCGTGGTTCGTGGAAAGCCGCGCTTCGCATGACAACCCGAAGGCCAACTGGTACGTCTGGGCCGATGCGAAGCCTGACGGCACGCCGCCCAACAACTGGCCGTCGATCTTTGGCGGCCCTGCCTGGCAATGGGACGGCGGGCGGATGCAGTACTACCTGCATAACTTCCTGACCAGCCAGCCCGACCTGAACTTTCATGAACCGCAAGTGCAAGATGCGCTGCTCGATGTCGCGCGCTTCTGGCTGGACCGTGGGGTCGATGGTTTCCGTCTGGATACGATCAACTTCTATTTCCACGATGCGCAGTTCCGCGACAACCCGGCCCTCCCGCCGGAAGAGCGTAATGACTACACCGCGCCGACGGTGAACCCCTATAACTGGCAAAACCACATCTATTCGAAGAACCAGCCCGAAAACCTGGAATTCCTGCGCCGCTTCCGCGCCGTGATGGAGCCCTACAACGCCGCTGCGGTGGGCGAGGTCGGCGACAGCCAGCGTGGCCTGCAAATTCTGGGCGAATACACATCGAACAACGACAAGATGCAGATGTGCTACGCGTTCGAATTTCTGGCCAGCGCCGTGCCCACGGCGCCGCGCGTCAAGGCTGTGCTGGACGAATTGCATGAGGCTGCGCCCGATGGCTGGGCCTGCTGGGCGTTCTCCAACCATGATGTGGTCCGCCACATCAGCCGCTGGTCGCTCAGCCCGTCGGCGGCGCGCTGCTATGCGACGCTTCTGATGTGCCTGCGCGGGTCGGTCTGCCTGTATCAGGGCGAGGAACTGGGCCTGCCAGAGGCTGAACTGCGTTTTGAAGACCTGCGCGACCCCTATGGGATCGAATTCTGGCCCGAATTCAAAGGCCGCGATGGCTGCCGCACACCGATCGTCTGGTCGCCGGATCTGTTGAATTTCGGCTTCTCGGCAGGGATTCCATGGCTGCCCATGGCACGCGAGCATGTGTCGCTGACCGTCAGCGACCAGGAACGCGCGCCTGATGCGCTGCTGCACCATTACCGAAAGGCCATTGCCTTCCGGCATGCCCACCGCGCCCTGCGCGCGGGCGACATGACCGATCTGACCGTGCAGGGCGAGGTGGTCAGCTTCGTGCGTGAGCATGAGGGCGAGGTGGTGCTGTGCGCCTTCAACCTCAGCCATGACCCGGCAGAATTTACGTTGCCCCCGGGCAACTGGCTGACCGTCGGCAGCGAATTGAACAGCTCCGGCCCGTCCGAGGACGGCAATGTACATTTGGGGCCGTGGCAGCCGTGCCTCGTTCTGAAGCGATAAGCGGCGAAATCGGGGGAAGGGGAAGATCACATGGCCAACGTGAAAATGACGAACATCGAAAAGGCCTATGGTGAGGTCAAGGTTCTGTCGAACATCAACCTTGACATCAAACAGGGCGAACTGGTCGTGTTCGTCGGGCCTTCGGGCTGCGGCAAGTCCACGCTTCTGCGCATGATCGCGGGGCTGGAACGCATCACCGGCGGCGAGCTGGAGATCGACGGGCAGGTGGTCAACGACATCCCTCCGGCGCAGCGCGGTATCGCGATGGTGTTCCAGTCCTACGCGCTCTATCCGCATATGACTGTGCGCGACAACATGGCCTTCGCGCTGAAGATCGCGAAGAAGTCCAAGGAAGAGATCGACGCGGCGGTGATGAAAGCCGCCAAGATCTTGCAACTGGATAAGCTTCTGGACCGGCTGCCAAAGGCGCTTTCGGGCGGACAGCGGCAGCGGGTAGCCATCGGGCGCTCCATCGTGCGTGATCCGAAGGTGTATCTGTTTGACGAACCGCTCTCGAACCTCGATGCGGCGCTGCGCGTCGCGACCCGGATCGAGATCGCGCAGTTGAAGGAATCCATGCCAGACAGCACCATGGTGTATGTCACCCACGATCAGGTCGAAGCGATGACGCTTGCCACACGCATCGTCGTGCTGGCGGGCGGCGGCATCGCGCAGGTCGGCTCCCCGCTGGATCTCTACGAACGCCCCGAGAATGAG
Organism: Roseicitreum antarcticum; assembly: GCF_014681765.1. Classification (GTDB taxonomy): domain Bacteria; phylum Pseudomonadota; class Alphaproteobacteria; order Rhodobacterales; family Rhodobacteraceae; genus Roseicitreum; species Roseicitreum antarcticum. The sequence goes on along the minus strand of NZ_CP061498.1, from coordinate 1,256,787 downwards.
TTTGTCGCGCAGTTTATCGGCTCGCCCGCCATGAACATCTTGCCGGGCGAGATCGTCAGCACCGGGGCCGAAACCGTGGTGCAACTGGACGGCGGCGGCAGTGCGCGCGCCGCGATCACCACGACCGAGGCCGATCAGGGCATGAAGGTCAACCTTGGCGTCCGGCCCGAGGATCTGGTCAGCACCGATGGCCAGGAATACATCTTCGAGGGCCGCGTCGACATCCTGGAGGCACTGGGCGAACTGACGGTCTTGTATTTCGAGAAGGTGAACGGTGCCGATCCGGTGCTGGCCAAACTGCCCGGCATCCATTCCGGCCTGCGTGGCAACACCGTGCGCCTGACCGCCGACCCGTCGCGCATCCACCTGTTCCATCAGGGAAAATCACTGCTCTATCGGTGATTTTGCTGCGGGTGATGTTTTCGGTGATGATTCATCTGACCAACATAAAAAGGGACGCCCGCAAAGGCGTCCCTTTTTGGTGGTGTCATCCCGCAGGGCAGGGCACCTTGCAATGCCCCGCCGCGCGTGCGCTGGGGGTCAGCCCAACGCTTCGGCACAGCGCGGGCAGGTGCCGGGATGCGCCGGGTATTGCCCCACGTCGGCGCTGATCTTCCAGCAGCGCCCGCATTTTTCGCCTTCGGCCTTGGCGAATACCACGGCCACGCCCGGCACATCGGGCAAGGTGAAGGCACCATCAGGCGCGGTCTCGGTGGTCAGCACCACGGTGGACGTGATGCACAGATCGGCGAAATCCACCGTTTGCAGCGCGTCGCGCAGGTTGGGGTCGGCCAGATGCACGATGGGTGCGGCCTCCAGGCTGGCGCCGATCACCTTGTCACGCCGCGCCACTTCCAGCGCTGCCGTCACCACCCGGCGCACGGCGCGGATGCCGAACCACTTGCCCGCCAGCGCGGGGTTGCGCCAATCGGTCGGGGTTGCGGGGATGTCTTGCAGATGCACCGACGACGCATCCCCCGGAAAGCGCGACAGCCACACGTCTTCCATGGTGAACACCAGCACCGGGGCCAGCCAGGTTGTCAGCCGGTGGAACAGCAGGTCCAGCACCGTGCGCGCCGCGCGCCGCCGCAGGCTGGAGGGCGCGTCGCAATACAGCGTGTCCTTGCGGATGTCGAAATACAGCGCCGACAGGTCGACGGTGCAGAACTGGAACAGCTTCTGGAACACGCCCTGGAAATCATAGGCCGCGTATCCGTCGCGTACCTGTGTGTCCAGCTCGGCCAGCCGGTGCAGCACCCATTGCTCCAGCTCGGGCATCTCGGCGGGCGCCACGCGCTCGCCCTCATCCCAATCCTTCAGGTTGCCCAGCAAGAAGCGCAAGGTGTTGCGCAGCCTGCGGTAGCTGTCGGCCACGCCTTTCAGGATCTCCTTGCCGATGCGCAGATCGGCGGTGTAATCCGACTGCGCCACCCACAGCCGCAAGATATCCGCGCCATATTGGTCGATCACCTCTTGCGGGGCGACGGTGTTGCCGATGGATTTGGACATTTTCATGCCCTTCTCATCCAGCGTGAACCCATGCGTCAGCACGCCCCGGTACGGCGCGCGCCCCTTGGTGCCGCAGGCTTGCAGCATCGAGGAATGGAACCATCCCCGGTGCTGGTCGGTCCCCTCGAGGTACAGATCCGCCAGCCCGTCGTCGGACCCGTCTTCGCGGTCGCGCAGAACGAACGCATGGGTAGAGCCACTGTCGAACCACACATCCAGAATGTCGAACACCTGGCCGTAGGCTTCCGGGTCGTGCAGCCCGCCCAGGGTCGTTTCCTTGAACCCGGGTTTGTACCACACATCGGCCCCGCCTTCCTCGAATGCGGCGATGACACGGTCGTTCACGGCTGTGTCGCGCAGCAGGAAATCGACATCGGTGGGCTTTGCCCCGCGCTTGACGAAGCACGTCAGCGGCACGCCCCAGGCGCGCTGCCGCGACAGCACCCAGTCGGGCCGCGCCGCGATCATCGAATGCAGCCGGTTGCGCCCGGTCTTTGGCGTCCATGCCACCAGCTCGTCGATGGAGGTCAGCGCGCGCTGGCGGATCGTATCGCCATACTGCCCCATGCCGTCTTCCAGCTTCCGGTCGATCTCGGCGAACCATTGCGGGGTGTTGCGATAGATCACGGGCGCCTTCGACCGCCATGAATGCGGGTAAGAGTGTTTGATCTTGCCCCGCGCCAGCAACCCGCCGACGTCAACCAGTTTGTTGATTACCGCCGTGTTGGCATCCCCTTCCCAGGGGTTGTCCTTGTTCTTCTTGTTGGGGGCATCGCGCAAGATCGCCGTGCCGCCAAAGAACGGCAGATCATCGCGGAAACGCCCGTCATCCATCACGTTATAGGTGATGACATGCGTCAGCATGCCCAGATCGCGGTATAGCTCGTATTCCTCCATCCCGTGCGAGGGGGCGCAATGCACAAAGCCCGTGCCTTCCTCATCGGTCACGAAATCGGCGGCGCGGAAATCGCGCGGGTCGTCCCATTCGCCCGCAGCACCTTCGGCCCCGGCCAGCGGGTGGGCCAGCCGTATCGCTTCAAGCTGCGGCTGGGTCACACCGGCCACGCGGCGCCACTGACCCTCGGTCAACCGCGCGCGGGCGAAGGTTGCGTCGGCCAGCTTGTCGGCAAGGATGAAGCGTTCGCCCACCTCGGCCCAGCATTGTTCGGGCGTCTCAAGGATTTCATAAAGCCCATAGGCAATGTCCGCCCCCCAAACGACCGCCTTGTTGGACGGGATCGTCCAGGGCGTTGTGGTCCAGATGACCACCCGTGCGCCCATCAAGCGGTCAACAACCTCGGCCTGGGCCCGGGCTATGGCTTCGCGGGCATCGGGCGTTTCCTCTTCGCCCGACATGTTGGCATCGGGCATACTGACATCCACGACCGGAAATTTCACCCAGACCGTGAAGCTTTCCTTGTCATGATACTCGACCTCGGCCTCGGCCAGCGCGGTCTTTTCCACCGGCGACCACATCACGGGCTTTGAGCCTTGATAGAGGGTGCCATTCATCAAGAATTGCATGAATTCCGACGCGATCACCGCCTCGGCATGGTAATCCATCGTCAGATAAGGCCGGTCCCACGCGCCGGTGATGCCCAGACGCTTGAATTCTTCGCGTTGGATATCCACCCAGCCTTCGGCAAAGCGGCGGCATTCCTGCCGGAAATCCACCAGATCCACGGCGTCCTTGTCCATCCCCTTGGCGCGGTAGGCTTCCTCGATCTTCCATTCGATCGGCAGGCCGTGGCAATCCCAGCCGGGGATATAGCGCGCGTCATGGCCCAGCATCTGCTGGCTGCGCACCACCATGTCCTTCAGCACCTTGTTCAGGGCGTGGCCGATATGCAGGTGGCCGTTGGCATAGGGCGGGCCGTCATGCAGGGTAAAGGGGGTGCGGCCCGTCTTTTCGCGCAGGCGGTCATAGATACCGATTTTTTCCCAGCGGGCCAGCCATTCGGGCTCGCGCGTGGGCAGGCCCGCGCGCATCGGAAAGTCGGTGTCAGGCAGGAAAAGCGTTTCTTTATAGTCAGTTGTCGCGGATTGGTCAGTTGTCTCGGCGCACATCGGGGAAACCTTTGGCAAATGGGGGGCGGCGACGGGGCTGGCGGGCTGGGGTGTCGCGCATATGTCAGAAAAAACGGGGCGGGCGGCACCCGGCGGCCCGCGCAAACTCCCGGCAAGGCTGGGGCGGATGCCTCAGCCAGCCGGGCCGGTAATTCGCACGATGGGGCGGCAAAATCTGGTCATGCGCGGGGTTATAGGGCGCTTGGCGCGCAGGGTCCAGAGGGCGCGATGGGCCCTTGCACTCACCCCGTACTTTGCGCCAAGAGGGCGGCAAAATCCCCAACTTACAGGTACACCCATGCTGACCCCGTTCCACCTTGCCTATCACGTCGATGACCTTGACGCCGCGCGCAGCTTTTATGGCGCGGTCCTGGGCTGCGCCGAGGGACGCAGCACCGACACATGGGTTGATTTCAGCTTTTTCGGCCATCAGATCAGCCTGCACCTTGGCACGCCCTTCGCCAATGCGCCTACCGGCAAGGTGGGCGCGCATATGGTGCCGATGCCGCATCTGGGCGTCGTGCTGGACATGGACCGTTTTCGCGCACTGGCCGGTCGGCTGACGGCGGCAGGGATAGAGTTCGTGCTGCCCCCCAGCGCCCGGTTCGAAGGTGAGCCCGGCGAGCAATGGACCATGTTCTTCCGCGACCCCGCCGGAAACCCCATCGAGATCAAGGGCTTCGCCGATATGGAGGGCGTGTTCGCCGCCTGAGTTCGCGCCGACAAGGTGTTGAAATGCCCCGGCTCATGCAAAAGGGCCGCGCAGCGATGCGCGGCCCTTCCCCTAAATACCAGCCCGGAAACCAGCCCGGAAACCAGTCCAGAAACCAGCCCGGAAACCAGCGCGGAACGCCTCAGCCCTCCATCGCCTCCAGCTCGTCAATCATGCCCGCGATCATCGACAGGCCCTTGTCCCAGAACGCCGGATCGCTGGCATCCAGCCCGAATGGGGCCAGCAATTCGGAATGGTGCTTGGACCCGCCCGCGCGCAGCATTTCAAAGTACTTCTCCTGGAAACCTTCGGGTTGCTCCTCGAACACCGCGTAAAGCGCATTCACCAGCCCATCGCCGAAGGCATAGGCATAGACGTAGAACGGCGAATGCACGAAATGCGGGATATAGGCCCAGAAGGTCTCGTACCCGTCCATGAAGTTGAACACCGGCCCCAGGGATTCCGCCTGCACGCTCATCCACAGCGCGTTGATGTCGTCGGGCGTCAGCTCGCCGCCGCGCCGCGCGTCATGCAGCTTGCACTCAAAATCATAGAACGCGATCTGGCGCACCACAGTGTTGATCATATCCTCGACCTTGCCGGCCAGCAGCGTCTTGCGTTCGGCATCCGTCTTCGCATTGGCCAGCAGGCGCTTGAAGGTCAGCATCTCGCCGAACACGCTGGCGGTTTCGGCCAGTGTCAGCGGGGTAGAGGATAGCAACTCACCCTGATCCGCCGCCAGAACCTGATGCACGCCATGCCCAAGTTCGTGCGCCAGCGTCATCACATCGCGCGGTTTGCCCAGATAGTTGAGCATCACATAGGGGTGCACATCGGTCACGGTCGGATGGGCAAAGGCACCGGGGGCTTTGCCCGGCTTCACCGCCGCGTCGATCCAGCCACGGTCAAAGAACGGCGCAGCAATCTCGGCCATGCGCGGATCAAAGCCCGCATAGGCGGTCATCACCGTGTCGCGCGCAGTGTCCCAATCCACCAGCTTCGGCGGGTCGATGGGCAGGGGGGCGTTGCGGTCCCAGACCTCCATCTTGTCCAGCCCCATCCATTTCGCCTTCAGCGCGTAATAGCGGTGCGACAGGCGCGGATATGCTGCGACAACCGCGTTGCGCAACGCCTCGACAACCTCGGCCTCCACATGGTTCGACAGGTGGCGGCCGGTCTGGGGCTTCGGCATCTTGCGCCAGCGGTCCTCGATCTCCTTCTCCTTGGTCAGGGTGTTGTGAACCCGGGCGAAGAGCTTGATGTTGCGGCCAAACACGGCGGCCAGTTCGCGCGCCGCCGCCTCGCGCCGGGGGCGGTCGGTGTCGGTCAGAAGGTTCAGCACGGCCTCCAGCGACAGCACCTCGCCCTGCACGGTGAATTCCAGACCCGCCATCGTCTCATCGAACAGCCGGTTCCAAGCGGCAGCGCCGACGGTCGAGGTGTCGTGCAGAAAATGCTCCAACTCATCGGACAATTGATGCGGGCGCATCGCGCGCATCCGGTCAAACACCGGGCGGTAGCGCGCCAGATCGGCGCGGGCATCCAGCGTCGCATCAAGTGCGGCATCGTCGATCCGGTTCAGCTCCAGGCTGAAGAACACCAGCGGCGTGGTCGCGGTGGTCACCCGGTCTTGCGCATCGGCCATGAACTTGGCGCGGCCCGCATCGGTGGTGTTCTGGTAATACCGCAGCCCCGCAAACGACATGAGCCGCCCGGCAACCGCCTCGATCCGCTCATATTTCTGGACGCATTCCAGCATCGCCGCACCGTCAAGCCCGGCAAGTTTGCCCTGATACGCCGCCGCGAAATCGGCACAGGCGGTAGCGAGCCAGTCAAAATCGCGGGCAACCTCGGGCGCGTCGGGCGCGGCGTAAAGGTCGGTCAGATCCCATTCGGGCAAATCGCCAAACGACGGCGCGGCAGCGGCAGGGGCCGCATCGCGCAAGGGCAGGGCGGGGCGGGCAGGGGTCAGGGTGCGATACATGCGGGTCCTCTTTGCGGTGATGGATCAGACATAGGGCGCAGGGGGAGGGGGTGCAAGCGGGGGGCGGCGTTGGCGCGGTCTGTCCCGGCTGGCGCGGGCGTTTTGCAAGGCTTCTCCGAAGGCCTCGGCCAAGATGCCCGTTGGCCATGCAATCAATCTGATACGCACCACTGCGTTCATTGCGGCTGCGCCCCGGCAGATCATCAGATCGTGGTGGAATTGAACCAACGTCACCTGGCTGAATATTTCGCTCTGCCAGATCCAGCGCACCGCACGACAATGGGGCGTCAGCTGATTGGAACCGGCCCTCCCACCCAATCTCAAATCACGCCCCATCCCCCACCGCCCAAAAATCCATCACCTGCGCAGGACTTCAGCACCGTGCCGGAACTCCCCCCTTTCATCTTGCCCTCATCCCCCCTAACCTGACCAAAACTAAGGGGTGAGTACCGCATGACCACGTTTTTCAACGAAATGTACGAGGCTGGCGCGACCCGGGCGCCCTACCGGCAGTTGGATGCCTGGCTGGAGGCCATGCCCGCCGAACTGCGCAGCCTGAAACAGGCCGAGGCCGAGAACCTGTTCCGCCGCATCGGCATTACTTTCGCGGTCTATGGCGAGGGCGGCGACCCTGAACGCCTCATGCCCTTCGACATGTTCCCCCGCGTCTTCGCGCAGCCCGAATGGCGCAGGCTGGAGCACGGCGTGGTGCAGCGCGCCAAGGCGCTGAACCTGTTTCTCTCGGACATCTACAATCGCGGCGAGATCGTGCGTGCGGGCATCGTGCCGCGCGAACTGGTCTATTGCAACGCGGCGTTCGAGACCGCCGTGGTCGGCTTCACCCCGCCGCAGGGCGTCTTCAGCCATATTGTCGGCGTCGATCTGGTGCGCACCGGGCCGGATGAATTCTTCGTGCTGGAAGACAATTGCCGCACGCCCTCGGGCGTGTCCTACATGCTGGAAAACCGCGAGATCATGATGCGGATGTTCCCCTCGCTTTTCCGCGAAAACCGCATCGCGCCGGTGGACAGCTACCCGGTGCTGCTACGCCGCACGCTGGCATCGGTCGCGCCGAAGAAATGCACGGGCGAGCCGACAATCGCCATCCTGACCCCCGGCGCCTATAACTCGGCCTATTATGAACACAGCTTCCTCGCCGATCTGATGGGGGTGGAACTGGTCGAAGGGCAGGACCTGTTCGTCGATGGCGAATTTGTCTGGATGCGCACGACCGAGGGCCCGCGCAAGGTGGATGTGATCTACCGCCGCGTCGACGATGCCTTCATCGACCCGCTGTGTTTCCGCGCCGACAGCATGCTGGGCGTGCCGGGACTGATGGATGTCTACCGCTCGGGCGGCGTCACCATCTGTTCGGCCCCCGGCGCGGGCGTTGCCGATGACAAGGCGATCTATTGCTTTGTGCCCGACATGATCCGCTTTTATCTTGGCGAAGAACCGATCCTGAACAACGTGCCCACGTGGCAGTGCAACAAGCGTGACGACCTGAAATATGTGCTGGAAAACCTCGGTGAACTGGTGGTGAAAGAGGTGCATGGCTCTGGCGGCTATGGCATGCTCGTGGGGCCGAAATCGACGAAGGACCAGATCGCGGCCTTCCGCGAACGTATCATCGCCAATCCGGGCAATTATATCGCCCAGCCCACACTGGCGCTGTCCACCTGCCCGACCTTCGTGGGCGAGGGGGTCGCGCCGCGCCATGTCGATCTGCGACCCTATTGCCTTGTGGGCGACAAGGTGACGCTGGTGCCCGGCGGCCTGACGCGGGTAGCGATGAACGAGGGCTCGCTGGTGGTGAATTCCTCGCAGGGCGGGGGCGTGAAGGACACATGGGTGCTGGCGGAATGAGCGCACAGATGACGACGCCCCGCCGCATCGCGCAACCAGCCGGAGATTTCCCATGCTAAGCAGAACCGCCGCAAACCTTTATTGGCTGGCGCGCTATATGGAACGCGCCGAAACCGCCGCCCGGCTGCTGGAAGTGGGCGAGCGTATGTCGCTCATGCCCAATACCGAAGGCAACCGCAACGAATGGGAACCGCTGTTGCAGGCCGCGGGCACCTATGCCGGATTCAAGCACAAATATGGCGACGCGGTGCAGCGCAATGTCGAAAGCTTCATGTTCTTCGACCGCGACAACCCCTCGTCCGTCGCCACCTGCATCGCGGGCGCGCGTGAGAACGGGCGCGTCGTGCGCACCGCGCTGACCACGCAGGTCTGGGATGCGCTCAACACCGCGTTTCAGGAACTGAAGGCGCTGGAACGCACCGCACGGTCCGAACTGCCGCTGACAACGCTGACCGAATGGACTCTGCGCCACACCGCTCAGGTGCGCGGCGCCATCGACGCGACGTTGCTGCGCAACGACGGGTATGATTTCCTGAACCTCGGCTATTTTCTGGAACGCGCCGACAACACCGCGCGCCTGATGGATGTGAAATACTTCGTGCTGCTGCCCCGGGTGGAATTCGTGGGCTCTGGCCTCGATAACTACCAATGGACAACGCTGCTGCGCGCGCTTTCCGCGCATCGCGCCTTCCACTGGGCCTACGGCGGCGAGGTGACGGCGGGCAAGATCGCGCATTTCCTGATCCTCAACCAGCAATGCCCCCGGTCGCTGCGCACCTGTATCGAAGGGGCGACGACCCATCTGGAGCGGCTGTCGCGCGGCTACAGCAAATCCACTGCCGCCCAGACAAAGGTGCGCAAACTCTACGGCGAACTGGCCGAACTCAGCGTCGATGATGTCTTCGACGAAGGGCTGCACGACTTCCTGACCCGCTTCATCCGCGAAGTGGCGACGGTGGGCGCGGTGGTCCATGAAGTTTACCTCAGCGGGGATATCCGATGATCCTGACCGTCAACCATCAGACGATTTATCGCTATGACCAGCCGATGCGGGGCATGGTGCAAAGCCACCGGCTGACGCCCTCGCGCTGCGACAGCCAGACCACGCTGGACTGGTCGGTGACCGTTTCGGGCGCCACCATGGGCGGCGCGTTCCGCGACGGCGCGGGCGACTGGGTGCAGGCCTGTACCGTTGCAGGCCCGGTGTCCGAGGTCATCGTGCAGGTCATGGGCCGGGTGGAAACCTCCGATACCATGGGCATCCTGACCGGCCACCGCGAAAAGACCCCGCCCGAGGCGTATCTCAGCGAGACGCTGGCCACCCGCCCCGATGTCGCCCTGACCGATCTGGGCCGCGATGCCATCGCGCGCGGCACCGACCCGTTGGACCGCGCACACCGCCTGGCCGAGGCCGTGGGCGAAGCCATCGTCTTCACCCCCGGCGTGACCGAGGCGCATACCACCGCCGCCGAGGCGCTCAGCCTGGGGCAGGGCGTCTGTCAGGACCACAGCCATGCGCTGATCGCGGCGGCCTGCGCGCAGCGCATCCCGGCGCGCTATATCTCGGGCTATCTGCACGCCACCTTTGACGGTGCCGCGAATGAGGCCGCCCATGCCTGGGCCGAACTCTGGGTTGAAGGCATCGGCTGGGTGGGCTTTGACGCCGCCAATAAATGCTGCCCCAACGAAAGCTACATCCGGCTCGGCTCGGGCCGCGATTCGCGCGAAGCAGCGCCCATCCGCGGCATCGCCCGCGGCCCGGGGCAAGAGTCGCTTGATGTTTCGGTTGCAGTGGAAGCAGCGCAGCAGTAGACGTGAACTTTACTGTTGTGCGGTTTGATGCACACAGTGCCCACAGCCTGATATGAAGGATTCGCGACGTGACGTATTGCGTCGGACTGTTGCTCAATGATGGTATGGTCCTGCTGTCCGATACCCGCACCAATGCGGGGCTCGATAATATTGCGACATATCGCAAGATGTTTGTGTTCGAGGAACCCGGCGAAAGGATCGTTACGATTCTGACGGCGGGCAGCCTGTCGGTCACCCAGACCACCATCGCGCGGTTGCAAGAAGCCATCAGCGACAATCCCGGCGCGGATGGCACCACGTCGATCATGCAAGCCCCCACCATGCTGCAAGTGGCAGAGATCATTGGGCGCACATTGGTGCAGGTCACGCGCGAAATTTCCGACAAATTGTCGACGATGAAGCAGGCTGCTACCGCCTCGATGATCGTCGCAGGGCAGCGGGCGGGCGGCGGCATGCGGCTGTTCCTGATCTACCCGGAAGGCAACTTTATCGAGGCCACCGCCGACACGCCCTATCTGCAAATCGGTGAGCATAAGTACGGCAAACCGATCCTTGACCGCGTGGTCAATATGGAAACCTCGCTGGTCGATGCGCAAAAGGCCGTGCTCTTGTCGATGGACAGCACGCTGCGTTCCAACCTGTCGGTGGGGATGCCGCTGGACCTGATGGTGATCGAGAAAGACGCCTGCAAGATCGGTTCGCAACGCCGGATCGAGGCGGGCGATCCTGATTTCGCCGCCATGTCCGACGCCTGGTCACAGGCCTTGCGTGACGGCTTCCGCCGGATCACGCTGTAAGCAGCGCGATGGTCGGGGGCATCTCCCGGGCCGGTTCTGTGGGGTCGCGCCCAAATCTTGCCAACCCTTGGAGGTGCCTACACCCGGCGTTCATCGCCAGGGCCGCGCGGACGCATGGTCCGTTGTGCGGCCGGGTGGGTGCCAAGCCCCCGGCACCGTTTGGCGTGCGACCAGATTCCACGGCAATTCTGCGGCCGCGTCAGGACATGGCGGGCGTGTCGCCAGACAGCGCCGGGCGGACGCGGCGGCGGGCCGCCGCATGCCCAAAACCGGCGGGTTTAACCCGTCAGTAACCTTGATGAACACCGTGCTGACGCAACGCGCGTATGTATCAAAACCATACCGAAACCATACCGTTTCCAGACGGCGATATTGCGCCTTTTCGGCAGGGTTAAGCAGGCACCCGCGCGGCCCTTGCCCGCCACCAGTTGAGTGCCAGAATGACAAGGACCAGTGCAGTGCCCGTGGCCTCAATCCACAACTCTGGATTGAAAACTGCGATCACGCCGGGCACGATCAAAATGCGGCTGATCAGGTCCATCGTGCCGAACAGATACCCCTCGATCGCGGCGGCAAAGCCCACCAGCGCCACGATGATGATCGCCCCGGTCCAGATCACGAACCACAATTCACCCCCGGTGATGATGACCGGGTTGAAGACCATGAACGCCGGGATCAGATACAGCCCCTTGGCGAATTTCCACGCCTGAAGCGAGGTCTCCATGGGTTTCGACCCGGCAATCGCCGCCCCCGCAAAGCCCGCCAGCGCGATGGGTGGCGTGACGTTGCTGTCTTGCGAATACCAGAAGACCACCAGATGCGCGATCAGCAGCGGGATGCCGAATTCGTTATGCAGCGCCGGGCCGACCAACACGATCAGCACGATATAGGCCGCCGTCACCGGCAGCCCCATGCCCAGCACCAGGCTGGCCAGCAACACGAACAGCAGCGCCAGCACGATATTGCCGCCCGACAGCGCGATCATCATGCTGGAGAACTTCAGCCCCAGCCCGGTCAGCCCCACCACGCCGACGATGATCCCCGCCACCGCACAGGCGATGGACACGGCCACAGCGTTGCGGGCGCCCAGTTCCAGGGCGCGCAGGATCAGTGCGATACCGTCCTTGGTGCCGTCCATGATGCGCTGTGTCGTCAATGGTTTGCCGCGTTTCGGGTCCAGGAAGGCCATGGTGACGGCGGCGCGCAGCCCCGCCACCGCGATGACCGACACGATGGCCCAAAACCCCACCCGCGTGGGCGAGATATTGTTGACCAGCAGATAGACCAGCACCACCAGCGGCACCAGAAACTGCCAGCCCGCCGCCATGACATGCCGCACCACCGGCAGCTCCGACGCCTTCATGCCCGTCATGCCAGCCTTCAGCGCGACGATGTGGACGAACAGGTACACGGTGCCAAGGTACAAGATGGCCGGAAAGATCGAGACCATAACAATGTCGATATAAGGCACGTTGGTGTATTCGGAGATAAGGAAGGCCCCCGCGCCCATCAGCGGCGGGGTGATCTGCCCGCCGGTCGACGCCGCCGCCTCGATCCCGCCGGCCTGCTTGGCCTTGTAGCCCAGCTTTTTCATCAACGGGATGGTAAAGGCCCCCGTGGTGACCACGTTGGCAATGGCCGACCCCGAGATGGACCCCATACCCGCAGACGCAATGACCGCCGCCTTCGCAGGGCCCCCGGGCTTGCGTCCCGTGGCCGCGAAAGCCAGGTCGATGAAGAACTTGCCAGCCCCCGTGACCTCCAGAAACGCGCCGAAAAGCACGAACATGAAGACATATGTGGCTGCAACCCCAAGTGGTAGACCAAAGATGCCTTCTTGGCCCAGATACAATTGTCCGACCAACCGGTCGATCGAAGCCCCCCGGTGCGACAGGATCCCCGGCATCCATTCGCCCAACCAGGGCAGCATTCCACGCGGTCCGGCCAGGGCGTAAAGTATTGCAATCATTCCGATAATCGTCATGCCAAGCCCCACGGCGCGGCGGCTGGCTTCCAGCACGGCAATGGTGCAGACGATGCCCATGATGATGTCGGTTTGTGTCCACCAGCCCGCGCGGTCGAAGATCGCGTCAAGGTTCCAGATGATGTAGAACCCCGACATGAAAGCCGCCGCCAACAGCGCTCCGTCGATCAACCAGCCCAGCGTGCCACGCGGGCGCGAGGTGCCGAAAACCGGGAAGATCAGGAAGGACAGGAACAGGATAAAACCCAGATGCGCCGAGCGTTGGTAGAACAGCCCCAGCGGCTCGATCCCCGCCGTGTAGAGTTGGAACGCCGACAGTGCGATGGCCACCAGCGTGATCGCCCACAGGGCCGGGCGCGGCTGAAAGCGGGTGTCGATCTTCAGCGTATCGGGGATCTCTGAGGGGTCCATGGCGCGGATCGGTGAGGCGTTGGCATCGGTCATGGGCTGTCCTGATCGGATGAAAGTGTCAATGTTACGCGGGTATTAGCTGCGATGGCGCTCAGGTCCAATGTGCCGCCGGGATGGTCGATCCGGTGGCCCACCCGGGCCGGGCCGACGCGCAGGGCCAAGCTGTTGGCGGGCAGCGCCTCATCCATGCCGGTGATCCAGTAGCCGCCGTCCGGTGCGGATGTCAGGGTGCCGCGGCCCGCAACCTCACCCAGTCCGGCGGCGAAATCATGCAGGTAGCTGCGCATGAGCGTCAGGGCGCCGCTGCGGTTTTCAAAGCAATCTGCGACCGCCCCGAGCGTCACGGAATGTGACCAGCGCAGGCAGATCTCTACCCCTTGTGGAAACGGCATGGCAGCAAGGCTTTCGCCGTCCGCGCCAGTGATCTGCAGGGTATCTGCCTGTGCGGGAAGGGAAATCACGGCCAGCGCGATGCCAAACGAAAGGGCGACCCCGCAGGGCCGCCCTGACGCAACATGCCTCACGGCCGCTGGTGGTCCTGCACGGTCGCGCCTGCTTCTTCATAGAAGCGCAGCGCGCCGGGGTGGAACGGGATCGGGGTTGAGTCCACCGAGAATTCCACCGTGGTGTCGTTGGCGGCTGGATGGATCGCGATCAGCTCGGCCACGTTGTCAAACATCGCCTTGGTGATGTTGTACGCCAGACCTTCATCCATATCGGCGTGCACGACCAGCACATTGGGGGTCGAGATCGTCATGACCCCGTCGGTCATGCCGTCATAGAGGCCCGCGCGCAGGGTGTAGGGCGCGAAGGTGGGCTCGGCTTCCCGCGCGGCGGCGATCTCTTCCTCGGACAGCGCGATCAGGGTGATGTCGCGGGTTGCGGCGAGGTTGAGGATCGACGAAGTCGGAGGCCCAACGCTCCAGAACCCGGCGACGATATCGCCATCGCGCAGAGCGTCGGCGGTCTCGTTGAAGTTCAGGCGCTGCGGCTCGAAATCGTCATAGGTGATGCCGTTGGCGGCCAGAAGCACTTGGGTACTGACCTCGGTGCCTGAGCCGGGCGCGCCGACGGACACGCGCTGACCGCGCAGGTCCTCAAGGCTTTCGATGCCGCTGCCTGCCAGCGTGACGATCTGCACCGCGTTGGGGTAGATTGAGGCCAGCGCGCGTGCTTCCGGGATCTGGCGGCCATCAAACGGGCCGGTGCCGTTGAAGGCGGCATAAACGGTGTCAGCCAGCGCGATGGCGATGTCGCTGTCGAAACGCGAGATCAGGGCCATGTTCTCGACCGAGGCGCCTGTCACCTCTACACTGGCGCTGGCGCCGTCGATGTGGTTGTTGATAACTTCGGCCAGACCGCCGCCGTAGGGATAGTAGACCCCCCCGGTCCCCCCAGTTGCGATGGACAATTCTTGCGCCTGCGCCGTGGGCACGATGGCCACGGCAGCGACCGCTGCCAGAAACAGTTTGTTCATAGATCTCTCCCTTTTCAAGTTCGGCCCCGCCTTTGGCAGAGCCGTGAGGTTGCCGGGCTTCGGCGTCCCGGGCAACGCCCCCACAATGGGGACCGTGTGGCAAAGGTAAACATGGTTTTGCCGCCGGGGCGAGGGGTTTTTGCAAAGCTGCGCAGCGCGATGGGTGGAAAACGGGACATCTGGTGGCGCAAATGGGTGGCTTTCCACGCAAATTGCGGTGTTGCAGGCAGCGGACGCCCCCATCAGTTAACCTTAACGCGTGCTTGATATGGTGTCCGAGGTCAGGGGAACGGCGCTTTCGCAGGGCGGTGCGACACCCCTTTAGGGCGCAATAATCAAGGGAAATCCGGCATGAATATCGCAATTACCAATGGCATCACACTGATGCCCCCGGCGTTTGCAGGCGGTCTGGAGCAATGGTCATCGGGCGATGGTACCCCGGGGTCGCCGACCTATGGGGGGGCGGCGAATGCGGCGCTGGTGCCGGGGGATGCGGATTTCGGCGGTTGTCTGGAACTTCTGAAGACCGAAAGCGTGCAGCGTTTGCGCTGGATGGGGCAGACCCCGATCATCCCGGGGCGCTATCTGCGCATCACGGCGCGGGTGAAGGCGGTGACGGGCAACCTGCCCGAGGTGCGGATCGCTGGCTGGGCGGGCGCGCCCGGAGGAGCCAACGTGCCCGGCCTGCCTGCGCAGGGTCCGGCAGTTAGCCTGTCGCAATACGGTACGATCATCACGGTTTCGGCCATCGTCGGCAGTGGCGCGCGACCGGGCGTGGACCTGCCTTGGGGCATGGCGCCGTCCTATGGGCATTTCGGGCTGGACCTGACCGGCGCGGTTGGCGGCGTGGTGCGCATCGACGATCTGGTGATTGAGGATGTAACCGGGTTCTTCGTGCGCGAGCTTCTGGATTGGGTGGACGTGCGTGATTTTGGCGCGGTCGGCGACGGCGTGGCCGATGACCATCCGGCGTTTCTGGCCGCGATCCAGGCGGCAGCAGGGCGCGGGGTGCTGGTATCGGCCGGGACCTTCCGGCTGGGCCAGAGCCTGTCAGTCAACACGCCCATCCGGTTCGAGGGCAAGGTGGTGATGGCCCCTGATGCGCGGCTGATCTTGCAAAAATCCTTTGACTTCCCGACCTATGAGAAAGCCTTTGGCAGCAGCGATCTGGGCTTTCGCAAGGGGGTGCAGGCGCTGTTTCATTTCTCTGACCACGTCACGTTTGACCTGATGGGGCGGCGCGCCCGCATCACCTCGGGGCTGGATGTGGCGGCGCTGGCGGGGATGGACACCTTCGCGGTGCGCCGCACCATCGCCAATGGCCAGATCGAGGTAGAGACGGCGGGCGATTGGGCCAGCACCAGTCACAGCGCGCAGGCGGGCTATAACCCCGCACAACCGCTGGTCCTGACGGGTGTGGCAAGCGTCGCGCAGATTCCCGTGGGATCGCGGGTGACCGGCGCGGGCGTGGGGCGCGAGGTTTATGTGCGTTCGCGCAACATTGGCGCGGGTTCGCTGACGCTGAGCCAGCCGCTGTACGGCGCGGCGGCCAGCCAGAGCTATACCTTCACGCGCGACAAATATGTGCTGGATTTCTCGGGGTTTGCGTCGCTGGACCGGCTGGAATTCGACAATGTGGATTTCATGTGCAAGGGCGTTGCCAGCGGCATCTTGCTGCCGCCGGACGGCCAGTTGTGGTGGCTGCGCACCTGTGCTTTCACCCGGCCCAAGGACCGGGCGATCACTTCGATCGGGCGGGGGTGCCAGGGGCTTCAGGTCGACAAATGCTCGTTCGTGTCCGACCAGATGCCGCTGCGGTCGCAGGACCGCACGTCGATCGTGCTGAACGTCAACGCCAATGACGTGAAACTGCGCGACAATGTGGTGGTGCTGTTTGCGCGCTTCGCGGTGATGCATGGCACCGCGCATATCATCAGCGGCAACCATTTCTACCACGGCGATACCGAGGCGCAGGGTATCCGGCAGGCGGGGCTGGTGCTGACCAACCTGTCGCTGGCGAGCACGATCACCGGGAATTACATCGACAACACCTTCATCGAGTTGACGAATGAGTATGATCCCTATCCGCCGCTGGGCAACCAGTTCTCGTTCGGGTCGCTGTCGATCACCGGCAACGTGTTCATCTGTTCGTCGGTCGCGCCGTGGTTCCGCTGGATCGTGGTGACGCCCTATGGCAGCGGGCATACGATCCAGGGGCTGAATGTCAGCGGAAATACTTTCCGCACCTTCAACGGCACCATCGAGCGGGTCGAGGGGGTAGATACCACCTTCGCGCCGCTGGAATACAACAGCTTCCGCAACATCTACTGGCAGTCGAACACCTATAACGGGATCACCACGCCTGCGGAAAGCCCGGTCACCCTGCGGCACCAGCAAAACACCGCCGCCAGCGTCTGGACCGTGGACCCATCTGCGCGGCTGCCGTTTGGCGGCTGGGCGCGCACCGTCGCGGGGGTGGTTATGGAGGGCGCGTTTACCGGCCCGGGTGGCGAGACCCGCAGCGCGATGCCCTATGTCTCGGTCCAGCAGGGCAGCGCCAATGCGCAGGTGTTGCTGCACTGGCCGGAAGCGACGCGCGGGCGGGCTGTGGTGACGGTGCGGGTGGATAACCCGCTGTAAGGTGGCTGCAACAAGCGGGCACCCCGGCCCCTGGCGTGCCGCGATTCGGGCAAGATTCTACGGCGAATCACTTTAGCGTAAGTAATAATGCTGCACGGGCACGGCCTGTGTGGCATTATTGTGTCTTTGCGGTACATCTTTTTTGTTGGTCGGTCGCCGAAGGGTGCAGTCCCGTCAGATCGCGAAACCGTTACATCGCGGTTAGTTCACAATCTGCTGATTTTGTTTGCGATTTCCGCAGGCGGGTCGATAAGTTTACAAAATTACCGCCTTGCCTGTTAATATAATTACAAAAAAATCGTTGTTTAAAAAAGAGTTACACAAAAATTGACGAATGCTCTATAAGCCGTAAAAGGGAAGAAGTGGCAGCGCCCAGCGTCGCCCGAATTTACGGAGGGACGGCGTATATGCGCTGTCCTGTGCTTGGAGGAGCATTCATGTCAAACGTTGCGCAGGCAGATATCTATACCGCCCCCGAAGATTTCGTTGCCAAGGCGCATATTGATGCTGCGGGCTACGCCTCGATGTATGAGGCCTCGGTCGCTGATCCGGCGGCTTACTGGGCCGAGCAGGCGCAGCGGGTGGACTGGATCAAGCCGTTCACCAAGGTGAAGGATGCCAGTTTTGAACTGGGCAATGTCTCCATCAAATGGTTCGAGGATGGCACGCTGAACGTGGCGGCCAATTGTGTCGACCGGCATCTGGAAATCCGGGGCGATCAGACCGCGATCATCTGGGAACCCGACAGCCCCGACACGCCCGCCAAGCATATCACCTACCGCGTGTTGCATGAAAACGTTTGCCGTATGGCGAATGTGCTGAAGGCGCAGGGCGTGACCAAGGGCGACCGCGTTGTGCTCTATCTGCCGATGATCCCCGAGGCGGCTTATGCCATGCTGGCCTGCGCGCGTTTGGGGGCGATTCACTCGATCGTTTTCGCGGGATTTTCGCCCGATGCGCTGGCCGACCGGATCAACGGTTGTGGCGCGAAAGTGGTGATTACCAGCGACGAGGCACCGCGCGGCGGGCGCAAGACCGCGCTGAAATCCAACACCGATCAGGCGCTGAACCATTGCGACGACCATGTGAAATGTCTGGTGGTGAAACATACCGGCGGGCAGACCACCTGGGTTGCGGGGCGGGACATCGACCTGAACGCTGAAATGGCCAATGCGGGCACCGATTGCCCGGCAGTCGAAGTTGGGGCGGAAGACCCGCTGTTCATCCTCTATACCTCGGGGTCGACCGGCAAGCCGAAGGGGGTCGTGCACACTTCGGGCGGGTATCTGGTCTATGCGGCGATGACGCATCTTTACACGTTCGACTATCACGACGGTGACGTGTTCTGGTGCACCGCCGATGTCGGCTGGGTGACCGGGCACAGCTATATCATCTATGGGCCGCTGGCCAATGGCGCGACCACGGTGATGTTCGAGGGCGTGCCGACCTACCCCGATGCGGGCCGGTTCTGGGAAGTTTGCGCCAAGCACAAGGTCAACCAGTTCTACACGGCCCCTACCGCCATTCGTGCGCTGATGGGCAAGGGGGCGGAATGGGTCGAGAAGCACGACCTGTCGTCGCTGCGGCTGCTGGGCTCGGTCGGTGAACCGATCAACCCCGAGGCGTGGAACTGGTACAACGAACATGTCGGCAAGGGCCGTTGCCCGATTGTCGATACCTTCTGGCAGACCGAAACCGGCGGGCACCTGATCACGCCGTTGCCCGGTGCGATCCCGCAAAAGCCCGGGTCGGCTACCAAGCCGTTCTTCGGGGTCACGCCCGTCATTCTGGATCCCAACACCGCCGAAGTACAGTCCGAGACCAAGGCCGAGGGTGTTTTGTGCATCAAGGACAGCTGGCCGGGGCAGATGCGCACCCTGTGGGGTGATCATGAGCGGTTTGAGGAAGCCTATTTCACACAATACCCGGGGTATTATTTCACCGGCGACGGCTGCCGCCGTGATGATGACGGCTATTACTGGATCACGGGGCGGGTGGATGACGTCATCAACGTCTCGGGGCACCGCATGGGCACGGCCGAGGTGGAATCGGCGCTGGTCGCGCATGCCCGCGTCGCCGAGGCCGCAGTCGTGGGATATCCCCATGATATCAAGGGGCAGGGGATCTATGCCTATGTCACGCTGATGAACGACACCCAACCGTCGGAAGAGCTGCGCAAGGAGTTGGTGAAATGGGTGCGCAGCGAGATCGGGCCGATTGCCAGCCCCGATCTGATCCAATGGGCGCCGGGATTGCCGAAAACCCGGTCAGGAAAGATTATGCGCCGCATCTTGCGCAAGATTGCCGAAAACGACTACGCAGCACTGGGTGATACCTCGACCCTGGCTGATCCTTCGGTCGTGGATGACCTTATCGAAAACCGTATGAACCGGGCTTGAAAGGATGACCATGACCGAGACACAGACCCGCCCCGCAGTACTTATACTGCTTGGCCCTCCGGGGGCCGGCAAGGGCACACAGGCACGGATGCTGGAGGAGAGCTTCGGTCTGGTACAACTGTCAACGGGTGATCTGTTGCGCGCCGCCGTCGCGGCGGGGACTGACGCAGGCCGCGCGGCAAAGGCGGCGATGGACAGTGGTGGGCTGGTCAGCGATGACATCGTGCTGGCAATCTTGCGCGACCGGATCGCCGAGCCTGACACGGCCAAGGGCGTGATCCTGGACGGCTTCCCCCGCACCGAGGTGCAGGCGAAGGCCCTCGATGGCCTGCTGGCCGAACAGGGCATGGCGATTTCCGCCGCCGTCAGCCTGGAGGTGGATGACGCCGCAATGGTTGCGCGTGTGGCCGGCCGCTATACCTGCGCGAAATGCGGCGAAGGGTATCACGACACGTTCAAGAAACCCACGGTGGCGGGCGTCTGTGACAAATGCGGCAGCACCCAGTTCAAGCGTCGCGCGGATGACAATGCCGAAACCGTCGGCGCACGGCTTCAGGCCTATCATGCCCAGACCGCACCGCTGATCGCCTATTACGATCAGGCGGGCGTGCTGTCGCGCGTCAATGCGATGGGCGAAATCAGCCAGGTCGCCGCCGAACTGGGCAAGATCGCGCAGGCCGCGACAGCCTGACAAGAAGGATACCGGCGCTGCCCCCAACGCGGGGCAGGGTGGGTGTGGAGGAACCGCTGTCCGTCCCGGGCAGCGGATGAGGGAGATATGGGGAGATGTCACATGTCAGACGATAAATCTGCCGGCGCCTACTGGGCGGCGAACGTCAAAATTATTCTGATCTCACTGGTGATCTGGGCGACTGTGTCGTTCGGATTCGGTATTTTGCTGCGTCCCTTGTTGTCGGGGATCGCGATCGGCGGCACCGACCTTGGGTTCTGGTTCGCGCAACAGGGCGCCATCTTGGTCTTCATTGTGCTGATTTTCTACTACACCTGGTACATGAACCGTCTCGACCGTGAATACGGCGTAGACGAGCAATAGGGGGGGACAATGGATCAATTTACAATCAACCTGATCTTTGTGGGGTCGTCATTCGCGCTCTACATCGGGATCGCGATCTGGGCGCGTGCGGGCACGACCTCGGAATTCTATGCGGCAGGGCGCGGGGTTCACCCCATCGTCAACGGTGCGGCCACGGCAGCGGACTGGATGTCGGCGGCGTCCTTCATCTCGATGGCGGGCCTGATCGCTTTCGTGGGCTACGGCAACTCCACCTATCTGATGGGCTGGACGGGCGGCTATGTGTTGCTGGCGCTGTTGCTGGCACCCTACCTGCGCAAATTCGGCCGGTTCACCGTGCCGGACTTCATCGGCGACCGTTTCTACAGCCGTACCGCGCGCATGGTCGCAGTGGTGGCGCTGCTGGTCATGTCGATCACCTATGTGATCGGGCAGATGACCGGGGCGGGCGTTGCGTTCTCGCGCTTCCTCGAGGTGGACAATACCACGGGGCTGTTCATCGCCTCCGGGGTGGTGTTCATCTACGCGGTTCTGGGGGGCATGAAGGGCATCACCTACACGCAGCTGGCGCAATATGTCGTGCTGATCATCGCCTACACCATTCCGGCGGTCTTCATCTCGATGCAGCTGACCGACAATGTGCTGCCTCAGTTGGGTCTGTTTGCAACCCATACCGAATCCGGTCTGCCGCTTCTGACCAAGCTGGATGAAGTGTTGGTCGAGCTGGGCTTTAATGACTATACCGGCCATCATGGTTCGACCCTGAACATGGTACTGTTTACCCTGTCGCTGATGATCGGTACTGCGGGTCTGCCGCATGTCATCATCCGCTTCTTTACCGTGCCGAAGGTTTCGGATGCGCGTAAATCGGCGGGCTGGGCACTGGTGTTCATCGCACTGCTTTATACCGTTGCCCCTGCTGTGGGTGCGATGGCGCGGTTGAACATCATCACTACAATCTATCCCAATGGCACGGCCGAGGCACCGATTGCCTATTCCGACCGCCCCGACTGGATGCTGAACTGGGAAGAGACCGGCCTGCTGCGGTTTGAAGACAAGAACAATGACGGTCTGATCCAGTACTACAACCAGGCCAGCGAAGGTTTTGCCACGACGGCAGCAGACCGCGGCTGGGCAGGGAATGAGATGGTCACGTTCAACCAGGATATTCTGGTTCTGGCCAACCCCGAGATTGCACAGCTTCCCGGCTGGGTGATCGGTCTGATCGCTGCGGGCGGTCTGGCGGCGGCACTGTCGACGGCGGCAGGTCTGTTGCTGGCGATCTCTTCCGCGATCAGTCATGACCTGATCAAATCGACGCTGAACCCCGGCATTTCGGAAAAGGGCGAGCTTCTGGCCGCACGGATCTCGATGGCGGTTGCGATTGTGGTGGCGACCTATCTGGGCCTCAACCCGCCGGGCTTTGCGGCGCAGGTGGTGGCACTGGCCTTCGGTCTGGCGGCATCCTCGCTGTTCCCTGCGATCATCATGGGCATCTTCTCGAAGAAGATGAACGCGGCGGGTGCGATCACTGGCATGATCGTCGGTCTGGGGGCGACGATCCTGTATATCTTCACCTACCTGGGTTGGTTCTTCATCCCCGAAACCAACATGCTGGCCAACACGCCGGATAACTGGCTGTTCGGGATCTCGCCGCTGTCCTTCGGGGCTGTTGGCGCGGTGCTGAACTTCATCGCTGCCTATGTCGTGCAGAAGATGACGGGCGAGGCCCCGGCCGAGATCCAGGAGATGGTCGAAGGTATCCGCGTGCCGCGCGGTGCCGCCGGTGCCGTGGATCACTGACCTTTCGGCAACACTGGCCCGCCCCCACGGCTTGGGGGCGGGCCGCACTGACAGAGGACCGCAACCGCGCTGACCGATGAAAGGCCCTGACCCATGGATGAGGCGCTGAACACCATCATCGGCTTTTTGCAATCGGTGCACCCCTATGACAGCCTGCCGCCCGACGAACTGGCGCGTGTCGCCGGTTCCTTCAGCCGCAGGGAATTCCCCGCCGGGACCGAGGTTTATTCGGTGGGCGAGCCGCTTAAAGGCGTCTACCTCGTGAAACGCGGCACGGTTGAGGTCCTGGACACCAATGGTGGGTTGGTCTCGCTTCTGTCACCGCGCAACAGTTTTGGTGAACGCGGGTTGATGCGCGACGGGCTGGCCGTGACCACGGCGCGCGCGACCGAAGAGGCGGTGCTGCTGATGCTGCCCACCGCCGAGTTCAAGCACCTGATCGCCAATTACCCCGCCTTCACCCGCTATTTCAGCCGGGGCCGGGGGCATGAGGCGCGCTCGGGTGATCTTACCACGCTGAAAGTGGCGGATCTGATGGCGCGCACCCCCGTGACCTGCACCCCCGATCAGACCGTGACCGAGGCCGCGCGGATCATGCGCGACCACCATATCTCTTGCGTGGCGGTGGTTGCAGGTGAACGGCTGGTCGGCATCGTGACCACGCGCGACCTGACCGCGCGGGTGCTGGCCGAGGGCATGTCCCCCGACACGCCGTTGTCGGCGGTGATGACCGTGGACCCGCTGACGTTGACGCCGCAATCGCTGGGGTCGGACATCTTGCACATGATGCTGGAGCGGCGCATCGGGCATCTGCCGGTGATCGAGGACGGGCGGCTGAAAGGCATGATCACCCAGACCGACCTGACGCGGTTTCAGGCGATTTCCTCGGCCCAACTGGTGCGCGACGCCGCAGTTGCCGAAAGTGTGGCCGAGATGGCGAAGGTCACCGCCCGCATCCCGAAACTGCTGGCGCAACTGGTCGGTGCCCATACGGCGCATGAGGTCGTCACCCGGCTGATTACTGATGTGGCCGACACCGTGACCCGCCGCCTGCTGCGGCTGGCCGAGGCAGAGTTCGGCCCGCCCCCGGTCCCGTATCTGTGGCTGGCCTGCGGGTCGCAGGGGCGGCAGGAACAGACCGGGGTGTCGGATCAGGACAATTGCATCATGATCGACGACGCCTTGCGCGACGAAGACATGCCCTATTTCCACCGGCTGGCGCGGTTTGTCAGCGACGGGCTGGATGCGGCGGGATATTTCTATTGCCCCGGCGACATGATGGCCACCAACCCCCGCTGGTGCCAGCCGGTGCGGGTGTGGCGGCGCTATTTTCGCGGCTGGATCGACACGCCTGACCCGCAGGCGCAGATGCTGGCGTCGGTCATGTTCGACCTGCGGCCCATAGGGGGGGCAGCGGGCCTCTTCCGCGACCTTCAGGTCGAGACGCTGGAGGCCGCATCGCGCAACGGAATTTTCGTGGCGCATATGGTCTCAAACTCGCTCAAACATGCGCCGCCGCTGGGTCTGTTGCGCGGCTTTGCCACCATAAGGTCGGGGGAGTACCGCAACCACATTGACATGAAACTGGGCGGCGTGGTGCCGGTGGCCGATCTGGCGCGGATCTATGCGCTGCAAGGGCGCCTGACGCCTGCCAACACCCGTGCCCGCCTGCTGGAGGCCGAGGCTTTGGGCGTCATCAGCGTGTCGGGCGCGCGCGACCTGATCGAGGCCTACGATCTGATCGCCGCCCTGCGGCTGGAAAATCAGGCCAATCTGGTCCGTATGGGGCGCAGGCCGGACAACTTCCTTGCGCCTTCCGACCTGTCAGATTTTGAACGCAGTCATCTGCGCGACGCGTTTGTCGTCGTGCGCACCATGCAATCCGCGGTCGGTCACGGCCGGGGTACGCTTAGCTAAGGAACCAGAATGCTTCTTGAATTTATCGCCACGATTGCCGCCGCCTTTGTTCTGGGCGGTATGGCGCTGGGGCTGACGAAGCTGATGCCGGGTCGGCTGCCTGCATGGATCGTCCCTGCGGCGGCGGGGCTGGGCATGATCGGCTATCAGGTCTGGTCGGAATATTCGTGGTTCGACCGCGTGACCGGCACGCTGCCGGACGGGGTCGAGGTGGTGTCGACCAATGCGCTTCAGGTCTGGTACCGCCCCTGGACCTATGCGGTGCCGCAGGTCAGCCGTGCCACGGCGGTGGACCATCGCTTTGAGCGGCGCAACCCGGAGTTTCCCGAACAGGTTATGACGGCGGTCGTGCTGCTGGCGCGCTGGGAACCCATGCGACAATTCGGAGTCGTATACGACTGTGCCGCGCATGCCCGCGCCGATTTGATGGATGAGGTGATCTTTGCCGAAGATGGCGCGATCACGGGGGCCGAATGGGTGCCGGTCGGCCGTGGGGATGCCGTCTTGCAGGCTGTATGTGGTCAAGAGGGGTAAGGGGCTATGGGCGACACGGGCCGTGCGCACAACATTCTGGTGATTGAGGATGAGGATAACATCGCCATTGCGCTGGATTATCTGCTGACGCGTGAGGGGTATTGCCCGACCCGGATCGCCACGGGTGCCGGCGCGGTGGACCTGATCCGCAGCACCCGTCCCGATCTGGTCTTGCTGGATGTGATGCTGCCCGAAGTCTCCGGCTACGAGATCTGTCAGAGCGTGCGCAGCGATGCCATGCTGAGCGGTGTGAAGATCTTGATGATGACCGCGCGCGGCTCGGCGATGGAGCGGCGCAAGGGCATCGCCATGGGGGCGGATGGCTTCATCTCGAAACCGTTCGAGTTGAAGGCGTTGCGGGCCGAAGTCGCGCGCATCTTGTCGGGTGAGGCCGCGCCGGCGGCGCAAGGGGATGCCAGCGGCAGCAAGCCCGGCCCGCAAGACGCACGCAGCCGCTCTGATGCGGATGGCATTTGGCATGGCTAAGCCGGCCGGGTTGCGTGCACGGCTGATGGCGCTGTTCGGCGCGCTGGCGCTGGGCTGCATGTTGGCGCTGGCGGGCGCGCTGTGGCTGGTACAGGGCCGCATGGGGGGCGATGCATCGGGCTTCGTGCAGGCCGGGCTTCTGGCGGGGTTCGGGATCGTGGGTTTGATCGTGGCGGCGTGGTTCTGGTGCGACACCCATCTGGCACGCGCCGCCGATGCGCTGGCGGGGTCGCTGCGTGCGCGCACCCATGCGGGTGTCAACACTCCGATGAATACGGCCCGCGCCCGGTATCTGGGCGATCTGGGTGGGGCGGCGGCGGGAATGGCGCAGGCGTTGCATGACACGCGCGGCGCGCTGGCCGATGCGGTGGCGCGGGAAACCGACCGGCTGTCGTCCGAAAAATTGCGGCTGGAGAAATTGCTGGCCGATGTGCCGGTGGCGGTGCTGCTGTGCACCGCCGATCATCAGTTGGTGTTCTACAATGGGCAGGCGGTGGATCTGCTGGATGGTGGGGCGGCCCCCGGGCTGGATCGCAATGTACTGGATTACCTGCGCGAGGGGCCGGTACGTCATGCCTATCAGCGGCTGATTGATGCCGTGGACCCCGACCCCTCGGCCGACCTTTTGTGCGCCACCACGGGTGCGACGCGGCTCTTGGCGGGGCGGATGCGGGTTCTGCGGCGCACCGATGCGGGCGTCGCACCGGGGTATGTGTTGACGCTGCGCGATGTGACCGCCGACATGGCTGTGCATACCAGCCGCGAGACATTGCTGGCTGACGTCTTCGACCGCGTGCGCCGCCCTGCTGCGAATTTGCAGACTGTGATCGGCGTGCTGGCTGAAGCGCCAGAGCTAACGGGAGCGGCAGCAGAAGAGATGCGGGATGCCGCCCCGCAGGGCGGCGGGGCGACACAGGCCGGGGCCGGGGCCGCGACCCTGCGGGAGACGGCAATTCAGCATTCGCCCCCTCAGACCGCCGACCTGACCCGCGCCATGATCGCCGAGATCCGCACGCTGACCGCTGCGCTGACCGAACTCGGCGCGCGCTATGATGAAGGGCGCACCGACTGGCGCCCGTTGAACCAGACGCGCAGCGCGGATCTGATGGACAGCCTGCGCGCCCGTTTCGATGCGCTTGGCCTGCGGGTCGAGACTGACAGCCCCGACCTCATCGTGAATTGCGACGGGTTCGAACTGGTGACGTTGCTGGGGTGGCTGGGCGCCCGGCTGGCGGCCGAGGGGTACGGCGATGCCTTCCAACTGCGCCTTCGGGAAGAGGATGGGCCTGGCGCGATGCTGGACCTTACCTGGACCGGCAAGCCGCTGCCTGTCGGCACTTTTGACGCGTGGCTGACCGAACCCATGGCCCCCACTGCCCCCGACCTGACCGGACGCGGCGTGTTGCTGACGCATGGCACCGAAGGCTGGACCGAGGCGCGGGGCGACGTGGCGGCCATCTGCATGCCGGTGCGCAATGTCCGCCGCGCCGGGCGGCGTCCTGCGCCGATCCGCCGCGCGGTGGTCTATGATTTCGACCTGCTGTCAAAGGCGCGCAGTGCCGCCGTGGCCGACAGTCCGCTGGGCGACCTGACCTATGTGGTCTTTGACACCGAAACCACCGGCCTCAACCCCGGGAGCGATGAGATCGTACAGATCGCCGCGGTCCGCGTGGTCAATGGCCGGCGGGTCGAGGGCGAGGTTTTCGACACACTGGTCGACCCAGCCCGCCCCATTCCCGCATCCTCGACCGAGGTGCACGGCATCACCGATGCGATGGTCGTCGGTGCGCCGGGCGTGCGGCAGGTCACCGCCGATTTCCATCGCTTTGCCAAGGGTGCGGTGCTGATCGCCCATAACGCGCCATTCGACATGGCTTTTCTGCGCCGCCATGAAGACGCGGCGGGGGTGCGCTTCGACAATCCGGTGTTGGATACGGTGCTGCTGTCGGCGGTGCTGTTCGGCCAGTTGGAGGAACATTCGCTGGATGCGCTGACCATGCGGCTGGGCATCACGATCCCCGAAGAGGCGCGCCATACCGCGCTGGGCGATACGGTGGCCACGGCGGATGCTTTCCTGAAGCTGATGCCGATGCTGCGCGCGCGGGGCCTTGGGACCTTTGGCGAGGTGCTGGCCGAGGTGCGCCGCCATGGGCGGCTGTTGCGCGATCTCAATGATGATGTGGTGCTGAAAGGCTAGGGCGGCTGGCTGTCGTGCGGGGCTGCCCCGTCAGCCCCGCAACCCCGTCAGCCCCGCGCGCCTTCAGGTTCTGGCCGTTGGGCCGTGGGCGTTACGGCCCAGCGTGACGGCGTTTCGTCAGATTGCAGCGCTGCAAGCGGATGCGTCAGGCGTTAGCCTTCGATCATCGCCAAGAATTCGCGCCATTCGCCCTTGCTCATGCCCGAGGTCTCTTGCGTCACGGCCTCGCCCTTCAGCATGCGGCGCAGGCAGTCAAGCCCGGTGGCCGAAACCGACGCGCCCCCCATGCGATAATCGGCAAAGGCCGCATAGGCGGCGGGCACCCAATCGGCGACAACCTTGGCGATTTCCTCGGCATAGACGCGGATTTCATATTGCGCATGCGGATCTGCACGCAGCCGCAAGAAGTGGAACAGGTTGTGCAGGTCGGTTTTCCAATACCATTGCGTATATATGTTGGTGGGCAGGTTCATGCGCGCCAGTTCGCGCGCAAGGCCCTGTTTGCCGTCCTGATCCAGCATTTCCTCATAATGGTCATAGCTGCGGCCCGCGTCCGTCTTCAGAATTTCCAGGACCCGCGCGGCCTCTGCCCCCTCCAGTACCGCACCGCGGCCCTGGTTGTTCACGCTGGATTGCGCGGCCAGTTGTTCGGGGGCGGGGATGTAGAATTCGCGGTCCATGATCGAATAGCGCGCGGAATATTCGTTCACATTCGCCGTACGGTGCCGTATCCATTGCCGCGCCACGAAGATCGGCAGTTTCACATGCAGCTTGATTTCGCACATCTCGAACGGGGTGGAATGCCAGTGGCGCATCAGGTAGCGGATCAGGCCTTCGTCATTGCTGACGTGCTTGGTGCCCGCGCCATAGCTGACGCGCGCGGCCTGCACGATGGCGCTGTCATCGCCCATATAGTCGATTACCCGCACGAAACCGTGGTCCAGCACCGGCAGCGCGGTATACAAATGCGCCTCGATTCCCGGGGCGGTGGCCCGCAGGGTGGGCTGCGGCTGGGCGCGCTGCGCGTCGATTTCGGCGGCTTGTTCGGGGGTAATTGGCATGGCGTCCTCTGGCAGTTCTGTCAAAACGGGTTATGATAGACCCGAAAGGAGACCGCAATGAAATACCTGCACACAATGGTCCGCGTGAAAGACCTGGACGCGTCGATGGCATTCTACAAGCTGCTGGGGCTGGAAGAAGTCCGGCGCATGGATTCCGAGAAGGGGCGCTTTAGCCTGATCTTCCTCGCGCCCCCGGGCCAGCATGAGGCAAAGCTGGAACTGACCTATAACTGGGATGGCGACGACGGCCTGCCCGGCGACAGCCGTCATTTCGGGCATCTGGCCTATGAGGTGAAGGACATCTATGCGCTGTGCCAGCACTTGCAGGACAACGGCGTGATCATCAACCGTCCGCCGCGTGACGGGCACATGGCCTTCGTGCGCTCGCCCGACAACATCTCGATCGAGCTGTTGCAAGAAGGTGAGGCGCTGGCGTCGCAAGAGCCATGGGCAAGCATGGAAAACACCGGCCACTGGTAAGGCCGGGCTTTTGGTGGCGATGACACTGGCAAAAGACACTGGCAAAATCGGGCGGGCGATTGGTTCTTTCCGCTGATTTGGGCCCGTGATCTGCGCCGATTGTTTGTGAACAAGACGGGGCGCTGCGGCGCCCCGTTTGCGTTGGCGGGGGTCGCGTCAGCCTATCGGAAAGCTTGGTTCATCATGGGCGGCGGCGGTGTCCATCGCCTCGCGCCAATGGCGGCGACAGAGCGAAACATAGGTCGCATTGCCGCCGATCTGCACCTGTTCGCCGTCGCGCAACGGCCGACCGTCGGGGCCGCGTCGCACCACCATCGTGGCCTTGCGCCCGCAATGGCAGATCGTGCGGACCTCGCGCATTTCATCGGCCAGTGCCAGCAGGGCGGCAGAGCCGGGAAAGAGTTTGCCGCGAAAATCGACGCGCAGCCCATAGCACATGACCGGCACGTCCAGGTCATCCACCACGCGGGCCAGTTGCCAGACCTGAGATTCGGTCAGAAACTGGGCCTCATCGAGGAAAATGCAGGCGCAAGGTTCGGCTTCCATAAGGGACTTTAGCCGGATGAAGAGGTCATCGCCGGCGGCAAACGTCTCGGCGGGTTCCGCGATTCCGATGCGCGAGGCGATTTGCCCGCGTCCGGCCCGCGTGTCCAGTTGCGCAGTCATCAGCAGGGTGTGCATGCCCCGCTCACGGTAGTTGTGCGATGCCTGCAATAATGCGGTCGATTTGCCCGCGTTCATGGTGGAATAGTGGAAATAAAGCTTTGCCATGCGCGGCGGTTTAGCGCGGTTTCGGGCCGGGCAGAAGCCTGATTCTGGGTCCGATTCTGGGTCCGACTCCGGGCGCTGGCTTTGGCCTTTTCATTGGCGCGGTGATGCTGGGCGCGGATGCACGGAAAAACCCCGCGCAGGGCTTGCCTGCGCGGGGTGATTTTGAGGGATTTCAGCGGGGCAGTCGCCTTGCGGGCCTACGCTGCTTTACGCAGCCCTGCGGGATTAGGCCGCTTTGCGCGGCCCTGCGGGATTAGGCCGCTTTGCGCGGCCCTGCGGGCCGACGCCGACGCTGCTGGCCCTTGCCCGCATCCGGCTGCCCGCCACCGAAGCCACCGCCAAAGCCACCGGGTTTGCCGCCCGATTTCGCCTGACCGCCACCGCCGCCGCCGCTGCGGCCCTGCGGCTTGCCGCCACCGCGCGGGCCACCGCCCCGGGTGTTTTTGGGGATGATGGTGTCGGCGGGCGGTACGACGCCGCCTTCGACCTTAAGCGTGGTCTTCAGCAGTTTTTCGATCGCGCGCAGTTCACCCAGCTCGGCGGGCGCGCAGAAGGCCATCGCGCGACCATCGGCCCCGGCGCGGGCAGTGCGCCCGATACGGTGGACGTAGTTTTCCGGCACATTCGGCAGATCGTAGTTATAAACGTGGCGCACATCTGGGATGTCGATGCCGCGCGCTGCCACATCGGTGGCCACCAGCACCTTGATCTCGCCGTTGCGGAAGGCTTTGAGCGTGCGCTCACGTTGGCTTTGGCTTTTATTGCCGTGGATCGACCCGGCCTTGAAGCCCCAGCTGTCCAGCAGTTTCATCAGCTTTTCCGACCCGTGCTTGGTGCGGCCAAAAACCAGCGCCAGTTCTTCGGGATGCTCGGCCAGATACTTCTGCAGCAACTTCGCCTTGTCGCCCTGGCTGACGTAATGCACTGCCTGTGTCACCTTGTCGGCGGGTTTGCCCGGGGGGGCAACCTGCACGCGCAACGGATCACGCAGATAGGTTTCGGCAAGTTCCGACATCTGTTTCGGCATCGTGGCCGAGAAGAGCAACGTCTGGCGTTCCTCGGGGATCAGACGGGCGATCTTGCGCAGGGCGTGGATGAAACCCAGGTCCAGCATCTGGTCGGCTTCATCGAGCACGAGGGTCTGTGCATCCGACAGCGTCAGCGCGCGGCGGTCCAACAGGTCCAGCAGGCGGCCGGGCGTGGCAACCAGAATATCGGTGCCGCGTGCCAGTTTGGTGGTCTGCACATGGATCGAGGCACCGCCCACCACCGTGACGACCTTCAGGGGCGTGCCCCGGGTGAAGGCCGACAGGTTGTCGGCGATCTGGTTGACCAGTTCGCGCGTTGGCGCAAGGATCAGCGCGCGCACAGCCTTGGGGGCGGGTTTGCCCTGACCCAGAAGGCGGTGCAGGATGGGCAGGCCGAAGGCCAGCGTCTTGCCGGTCCCGGTCTGCGCCAGGCCCAGCATGTCGCGCCCTTCCATCACGGCGGGAATCGCGCGCGCCTGGATCGGCGTCGGCTCGGTCAGGCCCATGGTGGACAGAGTTTTGAGAAGTGCGGGGTTCAACCCCAGCATGGTAAAGTCGGTCATATAATATCCTGAAGGGTAACGCATCGCGCGCACCCGGGGCCCCGGAACATGCCGGGGCGGTTGCATTGGGGGCGCATACGGTTGCATACGCCAGCCCCCACGCGTGATAACGGGAACCCTTGGTGTCGGGGGATGCCCCCGGTCTGACCGCGTCTTTTTCAGTGGCATCGCGAAAGGCCCGGTTGGGCTCATACGCGCTTGGCTGCTCACGCGGCAGCGATGCGGTCGCGCTAGACATGGGGCTTTGGCGGGCATAAGTCAAGCGCCCGCAGCGCGCGGGCCGGGCGCGGCATGGTGTCGGCTGCGTTCAGTGCGGGTCAGGCTGCCGGGCGATCAGTGCCAGCAGGCCGGCCAGCCCGCACATGCTGATCGGGAACATGGTGAATACCCCGAAACCGAAGGCATAATACATCCCCGCCGCCGAGATCAGCAGCAAGACCCCGCCCAGGACATTGGCCGAACGCGCCATGGCCCCGCCTGCAATCGCCAGAATCGGTGCTGCGAGGCTGGCGGCGCGGATGATCGTTTCATCCTCGACCCCGCCAGTGAATTCGGCCAGTTCGGCATAGCGCATGTGCAGTTCGGTGTAGCCAAAGCTGAAGAACCCCACCAGCATGCCCCAAAGTCCGCCGATAATGCCCAAAATCAATGCTGCGTTGCGCATGGTCTGCCTCCGTGTGCCGGTGCTGTGCCTGTGTTTCGGGCAAGGCTGCCCCGGGCCGGTCTATCGGTGTTGCGCGGGCAGGGGAAGCGGCTTGATTTTTTGCGGGGCTGTGGCAGACTTTCGGGTGAGTGACGACTGACCTCTTGACGACCGCGCCTGCGCTATCTGGTGTCGGGATATTTGGAAGGCATGGTTGCGCGCTCAGCGGTAATTGTGCCGACGACACCAAATGAAGGAGACGCGTATGCCGACGGGCACCGTGAAATGGTTCAATACTACCAAAGGTTATGGTTTCATCGCCCCCGACAATGGCGGCAAAGACATCTTCGTCCATATCTCGGCGGTGGAGCGTGCCGGGCTGACGGGTCTCGCTGACAACCAGAAGGTCGAGTACGAGCTGCAATCAGGCCGCGACGGGCGCGAATCGGCCGGGGATCTGCGGCTGCTGTAACACGCGGCGCGGGCGATGCGCGGGGCCGTACATCAGGCCGCCGGACGATCAGACGGACCGTATTAGAAATTGGCCGTGCCGCATGACCCTGCGGCGCGGCCTTTTGGTGATTTCGCTGGATGGTTGCGTGTCGCCTGTGTTGGCCATCTTGTGACCCGAACCAACGTGTTGCTCGGGCGTTTCTTGTGCGCAAGACCGTTGGCCGGTTTTGCGCCATGACCCTTTCAGTCCAGCCATTGTGCCTGTTGCGCCGGGGTCCAGCCCAGCGTGGCGGTGGTACTGTCGGTAATCAGCGGGCGCTTCATCAGCGCCGGGTGTTCGGCAAGCAGCGTGTCCGGCGCGATGGTTTGCTGCCCAGGGGTCAGGTTACGCCATGTGCTGGAAGCGCGGTTGATCAGTTTGTCGCCGAAAATCTCCCAAAACGCCGCGCGCTCTGCGGCGGTCAGTGGCTGGGTGCGGATGTCGCGGAAGGTCGCGTCCGGCAGCGCCCGGATCGCCTTGCGGCAGGTGTCGCAGGTTTTCAGCCCCATGATGGTCAGTGTCATTTGTCCCCCTGTCGGTGATGTCGCCGGTGTGGCCTGATACTGCCGGTTCGGCGTCACGTCGGCTATAGCATGTTGCGAAACAGTGGGAACGTCATCTTCTGATGAAATAGGCGCAAGGATGAAGTCGCGCGATTATGCGCCTGCTGTTTGCCACGATTCTTGAAGGACCCCGCTTTTTGTCGCCACGCCCGCGATGCGCGCTGCGCTTCTACGGGTGGTGGACTGGGCAGCGTACCCGGATTGGAGCTGCCAGCATGGTCTGGCGAATCTGCGCTGCCGCCTTGTGGCTGTGTAAAGGCCCCGGTCTGCCGATAAGGAACTGCCACTCTGACATGCAAAATCCCGCGATCACCTGTCTGGTGCGCGGGAACATGTCGCATCTTCAGCGTTGAGGGACAGATCGGCGGCAACTCCAGGGAGGAGGTTGGAGTTGCCGCCTGTTTCGCACACGACCCCAGGGAGGAGGAAGGGGCCACAAGCGTCATGTCCGGGCCAGTGGCCCAATCCAGAAAGATCATAAGCGCAGGGAGGAGGAAGCGCCGTGTCTTTCCGACGTATCACCCCAGGGAGGAGGAGGGGGCGATGCGTGTCTTCTCGGGGTCATCCCCGAAACTTGTAGGTGGTGGCGCCAGGGAGGAGGAGAGCGCCACCACCGAATTCAGTAACCCCAGGGAGGAGGAAGGGGTTCCTGAAACCTTGAAACTATTTGCCGTAAGCGGCTTCCATTGCCAACCGGCGGATCATCGACCGGGCAATGCCCAGATCGTTCAACTCGCGGCTGGTCAAAGCCGACAGCTCGCTGTAGGTTTGCTGATACACCCGGCGACGCGCATAGGCACCGCGCAGGTCGGTCGCAAGCGCAGCGATACGGTTCAGGACCGGAAGGCGGGTCAGTTGCATTTGAACAGCAGTCATTTCATTCTCTTTCCGTTGTCTGGCGGTTCACTCTGTCAAACCGCTTTGGCTTGAAACAAACATAACCCAATGCTGCGGATGCACAATGCCGCTTCTTCGCATTGCTGCTATGCAGAAACCGCATGGCAAACATTTCGGACTGTTGCTGCATATCTAGGGCGAACTGCCGTGCAATGTGGCAGCGTGCGAACTGTCGCAGGGGTAGGTGGCCGGTTGTGCCTTGCCGCGCGCGCCGGAAAGACGACATTTGGAGCAGGCGCTGACGCCACTCTACGTGCGCAGCGTTTGCTTTGCCCTTCGGGAAAACCTAAACGCTGTAGGGCACCCAAACACCTGTCGGAGAAGATGCATGCCCCTTAATCGTTCCACGGTCCTTGACGCCCTTGACGCGGTGAAGCTTCCTTCGGGCGAGTCGCTGGTGGCGCGCGATCTGGTGCGCGCGCTGGTGATCGACGCCGATTCCGTCCGCTTCGTGATCGAGTGCGCAACCCCTGAAGAAGCGCGTGCGCTGGATGCCGTGCGGGCGCAGGCGCATGATGCGGTGGCGGCCCTGCCGGGCGTGGCGCGGGTGTCGGTGGCACTGACCGCGCATGGTCCGTCGCCACGGCAGGCCCCCAAAAGCGCCCCGCAGGGTGATGCGCCTGCACTGAAAATTGGCCGCCACCCGACGGGTGATGCGGGGCAGGGGCCGCAGCGCATCCCGGGGGTGCAGCGCATCCTGGCGATCGGCTCTGGCAAGGGGGGGGTTGGGAAATCCACTGTGTCGTCGAACCTTGCGGTGGCATTGGCGCGTGAGGGCTGGCGCGTAGGCCTGCTGGATGCCGATATCTATGGCCCCAGCCAGCCGCGCATGATGGGCGTGACGAAGCGCCCCGCCTCGCCCGATGGCAAGCGGATCGTACCTTTGCAGGCGCATGGCGTCACCATGATCTCGATCGGGCTGATGCTGAAGGAAGATGAGGCGGTGATCTGGCGCGGGCCGATGCTGATGGGGGCATTGCAGCAATTGCTGACGCAGGTGGAATGGGGCGAACTGGATGTGCTGATCGTCGACATGCCGCCGGGCACGGGTGACATCCATCTGACGCTGTGCTCCAAATTCGATGTGACCGGCGCTATTGTGGTGTCTACCCCGCAAGATGTGGCACTGCTGGATGCGCGCAAGGCGCTGCGGGCCTTCCAGACGCTGAAGACCCCGCTTGTCGGGCTGGTCGAGAACATGTCGACCTATATCTGCCCCAAATGCGGGCATGAGGATCATATCTTCGGCGATGGCGGCGTGCAGGCCGAGGCCACGCGGCTGGATCTGCCGTTTCTGGGCGCGCTGCCGCTGAGCGTCGAGGTTCGGTTGGCCGGGGATGGCGGCATCCCGGTCGCGGCAACCGACAGCCCGGTGGCGGATGCTTACCGCCGCATGGCGCGGCGGTTGATCGACAGCGGGTTTTAAACAAGACGCCGGGCGCGCGCGTATGGCCCCGGCGTTTCCCCCATTCCCGTCTCTGTAATGGAGACACCCGCGCTGGGATGGGGGCCTCCGCCTGACGAACTCAGAATGGGATTTCATGGTCACGCCCTTCGTCGCGCCGAATCAACCGGGCGCGCGCGTATGGCCCCGGCGTTTCCCCCATTCCCGTCTCTGTAATGGAGACACCCGCGCTGGGATGGGGGCCTCCGCCTGACGAACTCAGAATGGGATTTCATGGTCACGCCCTTCGTCGCGCCGAATCAACCGGGCGTGAGGCGGCTGTGAAGCGGCTGTGAGGCCGGGTCGAAGCGGCGATTCAGCGGTGCCTCTGGCGAAACTTGCCGCATATGCGCCACAAACGCGATTTTTTTTGGGAAATGACGGGACAGGACCGGGACGGCGTGCGTGCCGCCTATTTCGACATGTTCCCAAATGTTCTCACCACATCTTGCGACGCGCTGGGGTTATCCCCAGACTTATCCCTGTGTTCCACCGGCAACACCGCAAGTTCTGGCCAGTTCTCCCCAATATTTCCTGTTGTTTCCCACGACTTCCCATGGCATCCCTGTTTCCAAGGTGATCGGGCAACAAAAAACGGGGCAACACAGACCCCGGCAGAGGCACCCAAGCAGGTTTCATACAGGCACCCGCATTACCTTGAACGACGATAACGATCCGGCGGATGCGCGAGCAGCATCCCCCCAGATGGCACAAGCCGCCGGACACCGATAACGCGGAAACCGCGACGGGACAGAGAGCGGCGGTTTGGACAGTGGCAGCAGTCCAAACCGCCGCTTTTTTAATCCGCAACTGATGCGGGGCGCAGGACAGCAACAAAGGGCCGCAATCCGTGGCACGCAGGTTCAGAGGCGAATTTCACCAGAAGGTGGACACGAAGGGCAGGGTCTCGATCCCCGCCACGTTCCGCCGCGTGGTTGAAAAGGCCGATCCTGACTGGTCTGAAGGCAAGCGCCCGAACCTCATCATCGTGTACGGCCTCAGCTCGCAATCCAGCCTGGATTGTTACACCGTTGAGGCGATTGACGATATTGACGACCGGATCGACGAGATGCAGCCCGGCTCGTCCGAGCGCAAGATGCTGGAACGCATCTACCATGGCCACTCCCTTGAAGCCCAGATCGACGAGGACGGGCGCATCGTGCTGCCCGCCAAATTGCGCGACAAGATTGCGTTGGACGCCGAGGCGTTCTTCATCGCGTCGGGCGACCATTTCGAGATCTGGAAACCCGACACCTATGAGGCGGTGGAAATCGCCAAGGCCGATGCCTGGATGGAGCAGCAGCCCGAAGGATTCGATCCGCGCATGTTGTTGCCGCAGCGCCGGAAGGAGGCATGATGCCGCCCCGCGCCCCCCGCAAGCCCATGAAGTCAGGTGACGCGTCGGAACCCAATGTTTCCGCGCCGCATGTTCCGGTCCTGCTGCGCCCGCTGCTGGCGGGGGTGGCGCCCGTGTCCGGCACCTGGCTTGACGGGACGTTTGGCGCGGGTGGCTATGCGCGCGGTCTGCTGGCCGCCGGCGCCGACCGGGTGATCGGGGTCGACCGTGACCCGCTGGCGCTGGAAATGGCGCAGGGATGGGCAGGGGAATATGGCGACCGGCTGCGGCTGGTGGCGGGCACCTTCTCGGATCTCGACACGCTGGCGGGCGAGTCTCTGGACGGCGTTGTGCTGGACCTTGGTGTATCCTCGATGCAGCTCGACCTTGCCGACAGGGGCTTTTCCTTTGCCAAGGATGGGCCGTTGGACATGCGGATGTCGCAATCCGGCCCCTCGGCCGCTGATCTGGTGGCCGAGACCGAGGAAGGCTTGCTGGCTGACATCTTGTTTCAACTGGGCGAGGAACGTGCCTCTCGCCGGATTGCCCGGGCGATTGTGCGGGCGCGACACGAGGCGCCGATCACCTCTACCCTGCGGCTGGCGCAGATCGTAAGTTCCTGCCTGCCGCGCCCCAAACCGGGGCAGAGCCACCCGGCTACCCGCAGTTTTCAAGCGATCCGCATCGCGGTGAATGCCGAATTCTCGCAGCTTATCGCGGGGCTGGAAGCGGCAGAGCGCGCGTTGAAGCCCGGCGGGAAACTGGCCGTGGTGTCTTTTCATTCGCTTGAGGACCGCGTGGTGAAGCGCTTCTTGCAGGCTGCGGCCGGGCAGGCGGGCAATGCCAACCGCTTTGCCCCCGAACTGGCGGTCGAGGCCCCCCGTTTCACCTTGCTGTCGCGCCGCGCGATCGGGCCCGATGAGGTGGAATTGGACGCAAACCCCCGGTCGCGGTCGGCAAAGTTGCGGCTGGCAGTGCGCACCGAAGCACCTGCCAAGCCCAGCGATCATTCAGCGATGGGCTTGCCGAAGCTGGCCCTGACGGGGCAAGGATAATGCGCGGATTTCTGTATGCTATCGGGGTGATTGGCGTGATCGCGCTGGCTTTCTGGGCCTACCGCGAAAACCACTACACCCAGCAATCCATGGCCGAAGTGCGCAGCCTGAAGCGCGAAATCAACAGTCTGCAAGAGGCGATGTCAGTGCAGCGCGCCGAATGGGCATATCTGTCGCGGCCTGAACGGCTGCAACGACTGGTGGACCTGAATTTCGACAATCTGGGCCTGTTGCCGATGCTCGGCGATCAGTTTGGCAGCATCGATGAGGTGGTCTATCCTGAATTGTCCATCCCCGACCTGACCGTCGGCGCCATTGACGTGTTCGGTCCGATTGAAACGCTGAGCGGGTCGGATACCAGCGCCGCCGGCATCACTGAAAATGCGCGCGCCACTGATGCGACTGCGAACACTGACGCGACTGCGAACACCGGCGCACCCTCCCCCGCCTTTCAAGGGCTACGCCCGCCCGGGGACGCCGCTGATCTGATGGAAGACCCAGATCCCTACATCCGCCCCTTGGTGCTGACCGATCCCGAAAGCGACGATTCCGCCACCGCCGTCCCAACCCCGCAGGCACAGGAACAATTCCCATGATCCGCACGCCGCTGCGCCCGCTTGCCCGCATCCTTCAGGCCCGCGTCCGGGGCGAAAACCCTGACGCGATCGAGCGTGAGAACCTGCGCCTGCGCCATGAGGCGATGCGCGACGCAGGCCGCCGCCGCGCCGAGGGGCGGCTGTTGCTGACGGCGGTGACCTTCCTCGCGGTGTTCCTCGTGATCGGGGCGCGCATGGGGCTTCTGGCGGCCTCCAGCCCGGCGGTGCCGCAATCGGTACTGGCCGAAGGCGTCCAGGGCGGGCGCGCCGATATTCTGGACCGCAACGGGCGCGTTCTGGCGACCAATCTGGCGACCAATGCGCTCTATGCCGAAATGCGCTACATGGTGGATCCGGTGCGCGCGGCGCGCGAACTGGGCCGGATCTTTCCCGATATCGACGCCGAGCGGCTGGAGCGTCAGTTGTCCGATCCCAACCGTAGTTTTTTGTGGGTGCGCGCGCATCTGTCACCCGAACAGGAACAGCAGGTGCACGAGATCGGAGAGCCGGGGCTGCTGTTCGGCCAGCGTCATATGCGGCTTTACCCCAACGGACGGCTTGCCGCGCATGTGCTGGGCGGCGCGGCCTTTGGTGAACAGGGCGTGCGCGCGGCCGAGATCATCGGCACTGCGGGGATCGAGCATTACTTCGACACCCGCCTGCGCGACCCCGAGCGGCTGGAAGAACCGCTGCGCCTGTCGCTGGATCTGCCCGCGCAGGCGGTCGTGCAAGACGTGCTGGCCGCGGGCATGCGCACGCTGAATGCCAAGGGCGCTACTGCGGTGATGATGGATGTCCACACCGGCGAAGTGATGGCCATGGTCTCATTGCCCGATTTCGATCCCAACAGCCGCCCCGCGCCGCCCACCCAAGGCGAACCGGCCGACAGCCCGTTGTTCAATCGTGCGGTGCAGGGATATTATGAACTCGGCTCGGTGATGAAGACGCTGACGGTCGCGCAAGCGCTGGATTCGGGTGAAGTGCAGCCTGAAACCGTGATCGACATTCGCGGCCCGCTGCGCTGGGGCCGCTTCAGCATCCGTGATTTCCGAAATTACGGCAACGAGCTTTCGGTGACCAGGATCATGGTCAAATCCTCGAACATCGGCACCGCGCGGCTGGCGCAGCGCATGGGGGCGGAACGTCAGCGCGCGTTCCTTGAAAAGCTTGGCATGCTCGCACCTTCCGGGGTGGAACTGGCCGAAGCGGTGCGCGCCCATCCGCAATTTTCCGACAATTGGTCGGAACTGGCCACGATGACGATTTCCTATGGCCACGGCCTGTCCACCAGCCCGGTGCAACTGGCCGCCGCCTATTCGAGCCTGGTCAATGGCGGCACGCGCATCACGCCGACGTTGTTGCGGCAATCGGGCCCGCAGCGGGGTGAGCAGGTGATCTCGCAGCTGACTTCGGACCAGGTGCGCGTGATGCTGCGCGCTGTGGTTGAGGAAGGCACTGCCAGTTTCGCCCGCGTTCCGGGCTATGCGGTGGGCGGCAAGACCGGCACCGCCGACAAACCCGATCCACGCGGGGGCTACTATGAAGATCGTGTGATCGCCACATTTGCCAGCGTGTTTCCCAGCAATGACCCCCGCTTCGTTTTGATCGTCACCATGGACGAGCCT
Organism: Roseicitreum antarcticum; assembly: GCF_014681765.1. Lineage (GTDB taxonomy): Bacteria > Pseudomonadota > Alphaproteobacteria > Rhodobacterales > Rhodobacteraceae > Roseicitreum > Roseicitreum antarcticum. Next base: position 1,216,604 of record NZ_CP061498.1, on the reverse strand, counting down.
GTCGAGACCACGGGGTCCGAGCCGCGCCGCACCGCAGGCTGGACCGCCGTGCCGGTGGGTGCCGAGATCATCCGCCGCGTGGCGCCTCTGATGGGCATGTCGCCCCTGTCGGCGACGGAGATTGAAACCGCGATGCAAAATAGTCTATCAGCGGTCCGATAGGCGCCGGATGGGCTTCGGGGGCAAGATGGGTAAGGCAGAGCAGAAACAGGAATCACTCGCCGCGCTGGGCCTGCGGTCCGTCAATGGCAGGGAGGTCGCGGTGACAGGCCTGTCGGTGGACAGCCGCGTGGTCAAGCCCGGGCATCTGTTCGCGGCGCTGCCCGGCAGCCGCCTGCACGGCGGTGCGTTCATCAAATACGCCCTTCGCATGGGGGCTGCGGCGGTGCTGACCGACCGCGAAGGCGCCGCGATTGCTGCGGCGGAACTGGCCGCGTCGGATGCCGCACTTGTCGTGGCCGAAGATCCGCGCATGGCGCTGTCGTATTGTGCCGCGCTGTGGTTTGGCGCGCAGCCCGCCATGGTCGTCGCCGTGACGGGGACCAACGGCAAGACGTCGGTCGCCAATTTCACACGGCAGATCTGGGCGCAGATGGGGTTGGAGGCCGCGAATATGGGCACCACCGGGGTCGAGGGTGCGTTCAGTGCGCCCATGTCCCACACCACCCCCGAACCCATCACGCTGCACCGCACCCTGGCCGATATGGCCGCGGCGGGCGTAACACATGCCGCAATGGAGGCATCAAGCCACGGGCTGGCGCAGCGGCGACTGGACGGGGTGCGTCTGGCAGCGGCGGCCTTCACCAATTTCAGCCAGGACCACCTGGATTACCACGCAGATTTCGACGCCTATTTCGACGCCAAGGCCGGGCTTTTCGACCGGGTCCTGTCCGAGGACGGCGTGGCGGTCATCAACATGGATGATCCGCGCGGCGCCGATATGGCCGAGATCGCGATTGACCGCGGGCAGGCGGTGCTGACCGTGGGGCAAGATGACCGCTGCGACCTGCGTCTGCTCAGCCAACGCTTTGATGACCGGGGGCAGGACCTGCGCTTTGAATGGGACGGCCGGCCGCATCAGGTCTCGTTGCCGCTGATCGGCGGGTTTCAGGGGCTGAACGTGCTGGTGGCGCTGGGACTGGTGCTGGCCACGGGCGGCGACGACCTGGCCGCGATTCGCGCGTTGCCCTATCTGACGGGCGTGCGTGGGCGCATGGAACTGGCCGCCACGCGCGCCAACAGCGCGCCGGTCTTCGTGGATTACGCTCACACGCCTGACGCGCTGCGCATCGCGCTGACCGCGCTGCGCCCGCATGTCATGGGGCGGCTGATTGTCGTCTTTGGTGCGGGTGGCGACCGGGACCGTGGCAAGCGCCCGCTGATGGGGCAGGCGGCTGCGGAATGCGCCGACCTAGCGTTTGTGACTGATGACAACCCGCGGTCCGAGGACCCCGCCGAGATCCGCGCGGCAATCATGGCCGCCTGTCCCGCCGCCGTCGAGGTGCCCGACCGGGCCGAGGCGATTTTGCGCGCGGTCGACGCGCTGCAACCCGGTGATGCCCTGTTGATCGCGGGCAAGGGGCATGAGACCGGGCAGATCGTTGGTGACACTGTCTACCCGTTTGACGACGTGGAACAGGCCAGCGTCGCCGTTGAGGCATTGGAGAGCGCCCGATGACCCTGCCGGTTTTGTGGACTGCTGCCGATGTTGCCACCGCCACAGGCGGCGACGTGATCGGCGCCTTCGGGACCGATTGGGCGGCCACCGGCATTTCCATCGACACGCGCAGCCTTGCGCCGGGTGATCTGTTCATCGCGCTGACTGATCAGCGCGATGGGCATGACTTCGTCGCACAGGCCCTGTCGAAGGGGGCGGCGGGGGCGATGGTGTCGCGCATTCCCGACGGGGTCGGGCCGGATGCGCCGCTGATCGTTGTGCCCGATGTGCTGGCGGGGCTGACCGCGCTGGGGGCGGCGGGCCGGGCGCGCGCGCAGGCGAAGATTATCGCGGTGACCGGATCGGTTGGGAAGACCTCGACCAAGGAAATGCTGCGCGACATGCTGTCGGGGCAGGGCCGGGCGCATGTGGCTGAAGGCAGTTTCAACAATCACTGGGGCGTGCCCATCACGCTGGCCCGCATGCCTGCCGATTGCGACTTTGCGGTGGTCGAGATCGGGATGAACCACCCCGGCGAGATCGCGCCGCTGGCCCGCCTTGCCCGCCCGCATGTCGCCCTGATTACCACCATTGCCGCCGCTCATCTGGAAGCTTTCGCTGATCTGGACGGTATCGCGGTCGAGAAAGCATCGGTTTTTGACGGGCTGACGCCGGACGGCGTGGCGATCTACCCGCTGGGGCTGGAAACCACCCCGGTGCTGGCCCGGGCGGCGGCGGCGCATTCCCCATTGGCCTTTGGCCGCGAGGGTGCACAGGGCGACACGCAGATTGCGCAACTGATCGCCCTGCATCAGTCCGAGGCAGGCGCGGTGCTGGAGGCGTCGGTGGGCGGCCTGGCGTTGAACGTGCGGCTGCCGGGCGCGGGGGCGCATTTCGCCCTGAACGCGCTGGGTTGTCTGGCGGTGGCGCAGGCGCTGAGCCTCGACCTCGCGATCTGTGCGCAGGACCTGGGCCACTGGACCCCGCCAGCGGGTCGGGGAAAGCGCGAACGCATCCTGATCGACCCGGTAGAGCGCTACAGCTTCACCCTGATCGACGATGCCTATAACGCCAACCCGACATCGACTGGCGCCGCGCTGGACCTTCTTGCGCAACTGAAGCCCGGCACCGACCCTTCGGGGCGGACTGGACGGCGCATCGCTGTACTGGGTGACATGCTGGAACTGGGTGACACCGCGACCGCGCTGCACGCTGGGCTGGCCGACCATACCGCGATGGCCGCGCTGCATACGGTGCATTGTATCGGGCCGATGATGCGTCACCTCTATGACCGCCTGCCCGAGGACCGGCGTGGCCACCATGTCACTGCTGCGGATGAGTTGGGCGAGATCGCGCACAAACTGGTACGGCCCGGCGATATCGTGCTGGTCAAAGGGTCCAAGGGGACCCGCGCAGCACGGGTGGTTGACGCCCTGCGCAATCTGGGCCAAGCGGACGTTTCCGAATAACCAAGGACCCTTGCCCATGCTGTTCTGGCTGACCGAATTTTCCGACAGCGCGACTGTGTTCAACCTGTTTCGCTATATCACCTTCCGGGCGGGGGCGGCATTTTTCACGGCGCTGATCTTCGGGTTCGTGTTCGGTCGCCCATTGATCAACCTGCTGCGCCGCCGCCAGTCGGCTGGCCAGCCGATCCGCGAGGACGGACCGGAATCGCACCTGATCACGAAGAAGGGCACGCCGACCATGGGCGGCCTGCTGATTCTGTCGGCGCTGGTGGTTTCCACGCTGCTCTGGGCGCGGCTGGACAATCCGTATGTCTGGATCGTGTTGCTGGTCACTGTGGGCTTCGGGCTGATCGGCTTTGCCGATGACTTTGCCAAGGTGTCGAAGGGCAACCACAAGGGCGTGTCAGGCCGGATGCGGCTGCTGGCGGGCTTGATTATCAGCGCGCTGGCCGCCGTGGCTGCGATGTATGCCCATCCCGAGGCGCTGACCGGGCAACTGGCCGTCCCGGTGTTCAAGAATGTGCTGATCGACATGGGCTGGCTGTTCGTCCCGTTTGCGATGTTCGTCATCGTGGGGGCGGCCAATTCGGTCAACCTGACCGATGGGCTGGACGGGCTGGCCATCATGCCGGTGATGATCGCGGCCAGCACTTTGGGCGTGATCGCCTATGCGGTGGGGCGCGTCGACTTCACGGATTATCTGGATGTGCATTATGTGCCGGGCACCGGGGAGCTTTTGATTTTCACCGCCGCTCTTGCCGGGGGGGGGTTGGGCTTTTTGTGGTATAATGCCCCGCCCGCCGCCGTCTTCATGGGCGACACCGGATCATTGGCGCTGGGTGGTGCTTTGGGCGCGATTGCGGTGGCCACGAAGCATGAGATCGTGCTGGGCATCGTCGGGGGGCTCTTCGTTGTCGAGACCATGAGCGTCATCATCCAAGTGCTTTATTTCAAACGCACGGGAAAGCGCGTGTTTCTGATGGCGCCGATTCACCATCATTTTGAGAAAAAGGGCTGGGCTGAGCCGCAGATCGTCATTCGCTTCTGGATCATCAGCCTTATTCTGGCGCTGATCGGGCTTGCGACGCTGAAACTGCGCTGAAACCGCCTTTCGGTTGCTGGGCGTGGTATCTGCGGGCATGCACTGACCGGGCCCGAAGGGGCGCAGGCCTGGATGACCAGATGCGGCCCGGTGCACGCGGATTATCGGTCGCGGCGGGCGTGGCACGTTCATTCCCGGGCTTCTATGTCGTCAACAGGGCACTGCACGCCGCTTCCGGTGCGCTTCCCCGCTGAGTTGTTATGCCATGCTCGGGATGCGCGCGCGTCAACGCCATATCCGATGCACTTCAACATGCCGGGTCCGATGCGGGCGGCACCCGGCCACCCAAGGCCGGCATCCTGTGATTGCCCCCGCACCCGACGCGCAACTTTTTTGTCATGAATCGGCATTTCGCCCTTGCAGCCGTTCACCGGACTTTGTACATCGCGTGGCAAGGAAGCGGGCGTAGCTCAGGGGTAGAGCATAACCTTGCCAAGGTTAGGGTCGGGCGTTCGAATCGCCTCGCCCGCTCCAATATAGCCAGATACCTCATGGCTTGAATAAAGACCGCCTTGGCGGTCTTTTTCATTTTCAGGATGCAGGAACGCGGATCATGATCGGCGGTGCGCTCTCCGGCCGGATCGGCATAGGGTAGGCGCTATCTTCGGCAATCTGTGCGCCTGACGCGCGCCCGAGCACGCGCCTGACTGTGTGCATCTGCGGGGCGCATCTTCCGGACAGATTCGTCGCTCCATCTCAGGACAAGTAGACTTGAACGTAAGGCATCAGGCCCCGGACAATCCGACCTGCGGCAAGTCTCATTAAAGCCGTACCGATAGCGCACTTGGAACCGCGTTTTGCGCCCATTGCGGGACCCCTGCGCCTCCGGTTCACCACACGGCAACGTCACACCGCGGAACAAGGCCGCGCAAGGCGGAGATAATGGAACAAAACCGGGCGGCCTGCACAGCCTGCGAACGGGTGCCGCCCGGCGTCATGATGCATACGTACGTGACCCGGCGTGCGGTCAGCCGATCAGCAGGCGGGCGATCATGACCCAGCACCCAATCCCGGACAGCATCGCCGGAACGATCCACCAGCCGTGAGGCAGGCTTGCATCTTCCGCGCGTACACCCGCAGGTGCCATTGTGAATGCAGTCTGTTCCGCGGCGCACAAATTGCTGTTCATCGACATTTCAAGCGGCCTTCCCTGGCTGTTGCCGTTCATAAAAGCGTATCTCGCTGAATTTCCTTCAGTTTGATCGCAAATCCCCTCCATCGGCGTCTGCCTGTTGCGGTGAGTCCTTCCCAGTTTCCCCGCGGCAGTCACTGACGTTAGCATGTTCCCAATTCATTGCAGATATATTAACAGCCAGATTGCGAAAAAGTTGGGGCGGGAAAACGGCATTTCCGGTTTCATGCGGTAACGTGGAAGTTGTGCGGGTTTTTTGACATCAGGTATCGCCCACAGGTTTTTCCTGGCGGTTTTTTTAGCAGCGCCGAGTCGTCGCAGGACCTTGACTTTAAGCCCTTGCCGTTGAATAAGGCGCGATTGCTGGCCCTGTTTTCGGGTTCGGCATTCTATGAAGCCCCCGATCGGCGGGGGACGCTGTTCACTGGTGCCCTTGCGGCGCAACTCCTGACCCAGCGGTCAGGGACCACAGGACGCGGCAACGATGGAAGGAAATGACCGATGTTTGCGGTCCTCAAAACTGGCGGTAAGCAATACCGCGTGCAGGCGGGCGACGTACTGCGCGTGGAGCGCATTGCCGCGCAAGCTGGTGAAAAAGTCCAGTTCAACGATATTCTGATGCTGGGCGGCGACGCGCCTGTCATCGGCGCGCCCATGATTGATGGCGCCGCCGTACAGGCTGAAGTGATCGACCAGATCAAGGCTGACAAGGTGATTCACTTCGTGAAGCGCCGGCGGAAACACAGCAGCCAGCGCACGAAAGGCCACCGCCAGAAGTTGACGCTTGTGCGGGTAACCGATATTCTGGCATCGGGCGCGGATGCGACCGGCGTCAAGGTTGCGGTCGGTACGGGTTCCGTATCGGGCTTTGCGGTTACGGCTGCACCGACCCAGACTGCGCCTGTGGCAAATCTGACGGGCGTAAAGCCTGCCAACCTGCTGACCGAGGCCCGCGATGGCCAACCCGATGATCTGAAGAAGATTTCGGGCGTGGGGCCGAAGCTCGAAGCGCTGCTGCACAAAAATGGGGTTTTCCATTTTGACCAGATCGCCGCATGGACTGAAGAAGAAATCGCCTATATGAATGACCAATTGTCGTTCAAGGGCCGGATTGAGCGTGACGGATGGCTTGAACAAGCCGCCGGTTTCGCCGCTGAAAAGGAGTAACACCTTATGGCACACAAGAAAGCAGGCGGTTCATCCCGCAACGGTCGCGATTCTGCCGGTCGCCGTCTGGGCGTTAAACTCTATGGTGGGCAGACCGCGATTCCGGGCAATATCATCGTGCGTCAGCGCGGGACCAAACATTTCCCGGGTGCTGGCGTCGGCATGGGCCGTGACCACACCATTTTCGCGACCTCGGAAGGGCTTGTTACCTTCACGAAGGGTCTCAAGGGCCGCAGCTTCGTGTCGGTTCTCCCGGTGATGGAGGCCGCTGAATAGCGCCGAACCCCGTGCAGGTTTGTACCAAAGGGTCGGCATCCGTGCCGGCCCTTTTTGCATTCTGAAAGGGATCTGGCCGGGCGGCATTGGCGCGGGGCATTGCAGCCCTGCAAACCCTGATCACAACTCATTGTCGCGCGTGCTGCGCGGGCCGGGTTGCTTTCACCCTTTTGCCATAGTTTTCGCGTAGGCAGAACGTGGCGCGGGGTTGTTCAGGGCGACGGTAGCCGACGACAGTTTGAATAGGACGCGCAGCGGGCCCGCCCGCCGCGCTGTTGGAGGAGGGAAGGATGACTGTGGATACCAAGATTTCCGATCAGGCCACGATCGAGACCGACCGGCTGACGCTAAGGCCGCTGCGCAGATCGGACGCGGGCCTCCTGTCATTTTACACCGCCGACCGGCGCGTGGCCGAGGGGACGCGGTCCATCCCGCACCCACTGCCCCCCGGCGCGACCGAGGCTTTCGTGTCCCAGGCAATTGCCCGTAAACGCGATGAAGACATCTGGGTGATGGATGGGCAGCGCCACGGCTCGGCCGAGGTTATTGGGCTGATCTCGCTCAAACCGCTGGATCGGGGGCAAAGCCAGATCGGCTATTGGGTCGCGCCCGCCTTCTGGAACACCGGCTTCGCCTCTGAGGCTGTGTCCGCGCTGGTCAAGGCCAATCCGCATGATGCGACGACGCTGTTTGCCGAGGTCTTTCAGGACAACGCGATTTCCGCGCGGGTGCTCACGAACTGCGGCTTCCAGTACCTTGGCGATGCCGAGGCGTTTTCGGTGGCCCGCGGCAAGGCTGTGCCGACCTGGACTTACATCCACAAGGTCTGATCGTTCGCGGCGGTGCTTACTGCGCCGCCGCCGAGGGTTGCGTGCCTTGTTTGTACTGGGCCGAAGGGGGGGCATTGTGCTGAGCGGCCCGGGTTCCCCTGCGTCAACCCACATCCAGCATCAGCGGTCTAGGTCAGTCTGTCGCTTGCGCCAATGGGGGGCGGTTGGGCCGGAAGCAGACATGAGCCAGCCATCCCGCAAGGCCGCCCGACAGGGCACCGGCGGCATCGGCGAAGAAATCGACCCATTCCGCTTGCCGTCCGAAATACGGCTGGATGAGCTCGATCACACCGCCGTAACCTGCCACGACTGGCAGCACCCACAAGGCGTTTGCCGGGCGTGCGGCGATCATCGGAAAGGCGAGGGCGGCGAACGCCAGCAGGTGGTGCAGCTTATCACTGCCCGGCACCGCGTCGGGCAGTGACGATACGGGCATCAGCGTGGCCACACCAACGATGACAGCCAGCACCAGGCTAAGCCATATGGCCCGTGTGACCAGTCCCATGGATCTGGCAGTCTTGTTCAAAGCATCTTCCTCTCGCTGGCGCCGTGACGCAAATTTGTTACCCACAGGCGTAGAGGTTGCAGGCCGGGCTGGCAATGCGCCGCCGCGATCTGGTGCGGTAAACTCTGCGTAGGGGTGTGGTTGCGGCGCGCGGTTGGGCAGCCTGCGGCCTTGACCACAGCCGCAGCCGCACGCGAACCTGAGGGTGCAGTCTGCGTCTCGGCTGCGATGTCGGATCACATAGGTCCGGCGCACCCGACCGGCCAGCGTGGCCAGCCGGGACGGCGCGCTTGCGCATTACGCCATTTCGGGCGCGCTGTCGTGATTGCGGATATGCGCGGTGACGCGCAGCAGCGCGCGTTCTTCCAACTGGCGCACCCGTTCCTTCGAGATGCCCATTTCCGCGCCCAGTTCGGTCAGGGTGCGCGGCGCATCGGCCAAGTGACGCTGTTCGACGATGCTGCGTTCGCGGTCGGGCAGGGCGCTGATGGCATCGTGCAACAGGCCCCGACGGCGCGTCGTCTCCATCTGGCCGAGCACCTGGTCTTCGGTTGCGGGCGCGGTATCGGCGATTGTGTCCAGCCAGTCGCGCCCGTCCTCATCCGGGCCTTGCGGCGTGTTCAGTGACAGGTCCTGCCCCGACATGCGGCCCAGCATGATCTCCACCTGTGCCTCAGGCACGTCGAATTCCCGTGCCATCACGGTCGAGATTGGTTCAGACCGTGTGGGGTCCTGTTCCAGCTTCGTCTGCATCCGGCGGATGTGGAAGAACAGTTTTTTCTGCGAGGCATTGGTGCCCGTGCGCACCATCGACCAGTTGCGCATCACATATTCCTGCATCGAGGCACGGATCCACCAGACCGCATAGGTCGAAAAGCGGGCGCCATTGTCAGGGTCGTATTTCTCGGCGGCGCGCATCAGGCCCAGGTTGCCTTGCTGGATCAGGTCCTCGAACGGGACGGCATAGCGGCGGAACTTGGCCGCGACCGACACTGCCAGCCGTGCGTAGGCGCGGATCAGACGGTGCAGCGCAGCCTCATCCCGCTCATCGCGCCATGCCAGCGCGAGGGTGTGTTCGGTGTCGGCATCCAGCATCTCATGGCCCATGGTGTGGCGGATGTATTGGCTGGTGTAGGGATCGCGCGCGGCCATTGCAGGCCTCCTTTTGATTTTGCTTCGACGCTATTTGGTGTCGAAACGCTACTAAGTGGCTGGTGGCTTGTCAAGTGACGGTTTGAGACTTACCTCCCCTCCATGTCAAACGCGTGTAACCCCTCTGACCTCCTTCCCGGCGCCGATTGCGCCGAGTTGATCTTGCACCTCGCCCGCGTCGCGCAAAGCGGGGCCGCTGCCGGGGAGCTGACGCCTGCGCAATGGACCGCGCTGCGGTATTTCGCGCGGGCCAACAGGTTCTCGCGCACGCCATCCGCGTTTTCGCAGTTTCACGCGACCACGCGGGGCACCGCATCGCAGACCGTGAAGTCGCTGGTGGCGCTGGGGCTGTTGTCGCGGCAGGCCAATGCTTCTGATGGGCGCAGCGCGCTTTTCGAGGTGACCGAGGCCGGGCAGGCGCGGCTGCAAGATGATCCGCTGGCCGAACTGGCCGCCGTTCTGGCCGATCTGCCGGCCGATCTGCGCACCAGTTTCGCCACTGCCTTGCAGCGCGCGACGGCTGCGCTGGCGCGTAAGCGGGCAACCCCGATGTTCGGCAATTGCCGCGATTGTGGCCATTGCGAAGAGGGCGCGCGCGACGCTTATTGCCATTGCACCCAGTCGGGGTTGATGGCGGCCGAGATGGGGCAGCTCTGCGTCGATTTCCGGCCGCTACCGCAACGAAGCGAGGGCTGAAAAATCAGGGTTGATGCGCTAGACCGTGTCGCCCGCTGATAGTCGGTTCAGAAAAGAATCTGCGTCTGACAGGACGGCCTTGCGCCGCCCCGCATCCATCTTGTCCCATGTCCGGTACATCTGGCCCATGCGGGGGTTGCCCTCGAACCGCGCGCGGTGGCGCAGCAGGAAATGCCAGTAGAGCAGGTTGAACGGGCAGGCATCCGGCCCGGTCTTTTCCTTCACCTTGTAGGCGCAGCCGCCGCAATAATCGGACATCCGGTCGATATAGGCCCCGGACGACACATAAGGCTTCGACCCCACTACACCGCCGTCGGCAAATTGCGACATGCCGACGGTATTGGGCGCCTCCACCCATTCGAACGCATCGGCATAGACCGCGAGGTACCATTCATGCACCGCGCCGGGGTCGATGCCCGCCAGCAGCGCGAAATTGCCAGTTACCATCAGGCGTTGGATGTGGTGGGCATAGGCCTCTTCCCGGGTCTGCGCGACGGCGTGGGACAGGCAGTTCATCCGGGTTTCCGCGCCCCAGTACAGCGCCGGCAAGGCGCGGTCGTGCCCCAGCGCGTTACGCGACGCATAGTCGGGCCCTTCAAGGAAATAGATGCCCCGCACGAATTCGCGCCAGCCGATGATCTGGCGGATGAACCCTTCGGCGGAATTCAGTGGCGCTTCGCCCCTGGCATAGGCCTTGGCCACCGCTTCGCAAACCTCCAGCGGCAGCAAGAGCCCGATGTTGAGGTAGAGGCCGATCACCGCATGGTTCAGGAAGCGGTCATCCGCCAGCATCGCATCTTGAAAGGCGCCGAATTCTGGCAGGGCATGGGTGATGAAATGGTCCAGCGCGGCCAGCGCGCCCCGGCGATCCGTTGCAAACCAGAACGGGCGCAGGGAGCCGAAGTTGTCGCCGAAACGGTCCGCGACCAGATCGAGAACCGCCGCTGTCACATCGTCGGGATCATGGCGCAGCGGGGCTTTGCCGAACAGCCCGCCCTTGGCGGGTTTACGGTTGTCGTGGTCGAAATTCCATTGCCCGCCTGCGGGCTGGTCGCCGTCCATCAAAAGCCCGGTCTTGCGCCGCATCTCGCGGTAGAAATACTCCATCCGCAGCGTCTTGCGTCCTTCCGCCCACTTGGCGAATTCTGCGTTGGTGGCGATGAAACGGTCGTCGGGCAGTTGCGTGACCTTCAGCGGCAGCGCATCGAGTTCCGCGATCAGCCGCCATTCGCCGGGCTGGGTCGCGATGACGTCCTTCGCTCCCGTTGCATCGGCGCGGCGCAGCAGTTCGGCGGCGATCGAACCTGCGTTGTCGGCGTCATCCAGCCGGGTATAGGCGACGGTCCAACCCGCATCGCGCAGACGGCTTGCGAATTTGCGCATGGCCGACAGCACGAAGGCGATCTTCTTGGGGTGGTGCGGCACATAGGTGGCTTCGGCCCAGACTTCGGCCATCACAACCACGTCGCGGTCCTTGTCGGCGGCGCGCAGGGCGGCGATGGTATCGGTCAGTTGATCGCCGAGGATCAAGATCAGCCGTGTCACCACGGCACCACCTTGCCAGCCCAGTCATAGAACCCGCCCGTGTCTGCGGGTGTCAGGCCGTCCAGCACGCCAAGGATGCGATCCGCAGCCTCTGGTGGTGGCACGGCCGGGTGGCGGCCCAGGTATTTCTCGGTAAAGGGTGTCGCGACCGTGCCGGGGTGCAGCGCGACACAGATTGCATCCTTGTGGCTGCGCGCCAGTTCGATCGCGCCGGAATGGATCAACTGGTTCAGTGCGGCCTTGGCGGTGCGGTACGAATACCAGCCGCCCGCGCGGTTGTCGCCGATGGAGCCGACGCGCGCCGAAAGCGCGCAGAACACTGCGCGCCGGTCGCGCGCCAACAGGGGCAGGGCGTGTTTCAGCACCAGCGCGGGGCCAATGGCGTTAAGGGCGAATTGCGCGCTCAACGCCTCGGCTGACAGCTGGCGCAGCGATTTTTCGGGGCCATTCGCGCCGATTTCCAGCGCGCCTGTGGCGACCAACACCATATCGAACGGGCCGGTCAACGCGCCGAGATGTTCGGCGACCGACGCCTCGCTGGTGATGTCCAGCCCATCGGCCCGGCGCGATAACCGGGTCACCTGCGCCCCGCGCGCGGCCAGCGCGTCGCACAGCGCCGCCCCGATTCCCCCCGACGCCCCGATCACCAATGCCTGCATCATGTCATGTTCCCATTGTTTCAGGACCTCAGGTAGGGGTGGGGCGACGGCAATCAACTGCCCCCCGCTGATCTGCCTGCGTGCTGCCGCGCGGAGGGGCATTTTCGGACTTTTCTTTTCCGTCATGCGCCGTATAGTCGCGGGCATGGTACAGAACGCACACATCGCGGATGTCGGAGGCACCCCCGTTTGGGGTGTGTGCCGTGATGTTCGCGCGGGCCTTCTTCTTAGCCGCCTCTGAGCGTGCCCTTGGGCGCGACCGCTCAGAGGTGACCAGCGCCCGAACCCCAAATTCCCGGCTAAGACCATAAGTGAGATTTCACCATGACCATCGCGACCAATGCAGACCAAGACCGCGTCATCATTTTTGACACCACCCTGCGCGACGGCGAACAAAGCCCTGGCGCCACCATGAGCCATGCTGAAAAGCTGGAAATCGCTGCCCTGCTGGATGACATGGGCGTCGATGTGATCGAGGCCGGGTTTCCCGTCGCCTCCGAGGGCGATTTCGAAGCCGTCGCCGACATTGCCCGCCTGTCGAAAAACTCCGTGATCTGCGGGCTGGCGCGCGCGAATTTCAACGACATTGACCGCGCCTACGAGGCCGTGAAACACGCAGCCCAGCCGCGCATCCATACCTTCATTGGCACCTCGCCGCTGCACCGCGATATAACGGCGCTGGATATGGACGGTATGGTTGCGAAGATCCACGACACCGTTAGCCACGCGCGCAACTTGTGCGACAATATCCAATGGTCGCCGATGGATGCCACAAGGACGGAACATGATTATCTGTGCCGCGTGGTAGAGACCGCGATCAAGGCGGGCGCCACTACGATCAACATTCCCGACACTGTGGGCTATACCGCGCCGCGTGAAAGCGCCGCACTGATCCGCATGCTGCTGGAACGCGTGCCGGGTGCCGACGCCATCACCTTCGCCACCCATTGTCACAATGATCTGGGCATGGCGACAGCGAATGCCCTGGCGGCGGTCGAGGCCGGGGCGCGCCAGATCGAATGCACCATCAACGGTCTGGGCGAGCGCGCGGGCAATACCGCGCTGGAAGAGGTGGTGATGGCCCTGCGCGTGCGCAACGACATCATGCCCTACCGTACCGGAATTGATACAACGCGGATCATGCAGATCTCGCGTCTGGTCGCCACGGTTTCGGGGTTTCCGGTGCAGTTCAACAAGGCGGTGGTGGGCAAGAACGCCTTTGCCCACGAATCCGGCATCCACCAAGACGGGATGTTGAAGAACTCGGAAACCTTCGAGATCATGCGTCCCGCCGATATCGGGCTGTCGGCCACCAATTTGGTGATGGGTAAACACTCGGGTCGCGCTGCGCTGCGCTCCAAACTGGCGGATCTGGGGTATGAGCTGGGGGACAACCAACTGAAGGACGTGTTCGTCCGCTTCAAGGCGCTGGCCGACCGAAAAAAGGAAGTATACGACGACGATCTGATCGCGTTGATGCAAGACAGTGCCACCAATGCCGAACATGATTACCTGCAAGTGCGCAAGCTGCGCGTTATCTGCGGTACCGAAGGCCCGCAAGAGGCCGATCTGACCCTGGCGATCGAGGGCGTGGATCACAGCATTGATGCCACTGGCGACGGTCCGGTGGATGCGACATTCAATGCGGTGAAAATGCTTTTCCCGCACGGCGCGCGGTTGCAGCTGTACCAAGTCCATGCGGTGACCGAGGGCACGGATGCGCAGGCAACTGTCAGTGTGCGGCTGGAACAGGATGGGCGGACCTATACCGGGCAATCTGCGGATACCGATACGGTCGTCGCTTCGGCCAAGGCCTATGTCAACGCGCTGAACAAACTGATTCTGCATAAGCACCGCGGCAATCTCTCGGAACTGATGCAGACAGCGGGCTAGGCACCCGGCGACCGGTGCGTGACCATATCGTGAAGGGCGGGGCGTGCCGGGGGGCGGTTTTTGCAGCGGATATGCGCCGATCGGGCAAGCGCCGCCCCTTTACCCCGGCCCGGACCAGCGCCTATAAGGGGCGGACGCCCTGCAGCACCAAGCGGATGGGGCGGTGCATCTATTCAGCCCATGACAGGACCCTTCGGCATGTTCGCTTTCCCCTCCTTGTTTTCGTCGGACATGGCCATTGACCTTGGGACGGCGAACACGCTGATCTACGTCAAGGGGCGTGGGATCATCCTCAATGAACCCTCGGTCGTCGCCTACCACATCAAGGACGGGCGCAAGCAGGTGCTGGCGGTGGGCGAGGATGCGAAGCTGATGCTGGGCCGCACGCCCGGTAGCATCGAGGCGATCCGCCCGATGCGCGACGGCGTCATCGCCGATTTTGACGTAGCCGAAGAGATGATAAAGCATTTCATCCGCAAGGTCACCAAACGCGCCACCTTCAGCAAACCGAAGGTCATCGTCTGCGTGCCTTACGGCGCGACGCCGGTGGAGAAACGTGCGATCCGCCAGTCGGTGTTGTCGGCAGGTGCGCGGCGCGCAGGCCTGATCTCGGAACCCATCGCGGCAGCCATCGGCGCGGGTATGCCGATCACTGATCCCACCGGCAGCATGGTGGTCGATATCGGCGGCGGCACGACCGAGGTTGCGGTGCTGAGCCTTGGGGACATCGTCTATGCGCGGTCCGTGCGCGTTGGCGGCGACCGCATGGATGAGGCGATCATCAACTACCTGCGCCGTCAGCAGAACCTCCTGATCGGCGAGTCCACTGCCGAACGCATCAAGACCACCATCGGCACCGCGCGGATGCCCGATGACGGGCGCGGCAAGTCGATGCAGGTGCGCGGTCGCGATCTGCTGAACGGCGTGCCGAAGGAAACCGAGATCACCCAAGGACAGGTGGCCGAAGCGCTTTCCGAAACCGTCACCACGATGTGTGAGGCGGTGATGATGGCGCTGGAAACCACGCCGCCTGATCTGGCCGCCGACATTGTGGACCGGGGCGTCATGCTGACCGGCGGCGGCGCGCTTTTGGCCGAGCTGGATCTGGCGCTGCGGGAACAGACGGGCCTGTCGATTTCGGTCGCGGATGAGGCGCTGAACTGCGTTGCCATGGGCACCGGCAAGGCGCTGGAATACGAAAAACAGCTGCGTCATGCAATTGACTATGAAAGCTGACAGCTGTGCAAGCCGTCAGCCTTGATAGCTGACGTGCGATGACGCTGATGAGCACCTGCGCGCCTCCGCGCGCTACCGTGACTGACTGAGAGGGTCGCTTTGGCTCAGGACCGTAACGCCGACGAAGATTTTGTGCGCCCGGTCAGACGTTTGCTGATCGGCTGTATGATTGGCCTTTTCGTCGCGGTTTTTTTGGTCTGGCGCATCGACAGCCCGCGGGTCGAACAGTTCCGCGCAGCCGTGGTGGACCGGGTGGTACCCAGCTTTGATTGGGCCCTGTTGCCGGTGACGAAAGCGGTGGGGATGCTGGAAAACTTTCGGTCTTACACGCGCATTTACGAACAAAACCAGGAATTGCGGCGCGAGTTGCAGCAGATGCGCGCTTGGCGCGAGGCGGCGTTGCAATTGGAACAGCGCAACGCGCAACTCCTCGACCTCAACCAGGTGCGGCTCGAACCGCAACTGACCCATATCACTGGCGTCGTGCTCGCCGATAGCGGCTCACCGTTCCGCAAATCGGTGCTTCTGAACGTGGGGGCGCGCGACGGGGTGCAGGACGGCTGGGCGGTGATGGACGGGCTGGGCCTTGCGGGGCGGATTTCGGGCATCGGGCGGCAATCGGCGCGCGTGGTTTTGCTGACTGACAGCGCCAGCCGGGTGCCGGTGGTGGTGCAGCCCTCGGGCATGCGGGCCATCCTGACCGGCGATACCGGGCCGATGCCGTTGCTGGACTTCCTGGAAAACACCGATGACGTGCGGCCCGGCGACCGCGTGGTGTCGTCTGATGACGGCGACGTGTTCCCGGCAGGCCTTTTGGTGGGTGAGGTCGCAATGGATACCGACCGCCGCTTGCGGGTGCGGCTGGCGGCGGATTACGGCAGGCTGGATTTCCTGCGCGTCCTGCGATCGCGCCAGATCGACCGCGTTCTGGAAACTGGTGGGCTTCTGTTGCCCGAAGATGCCCCGGCCCCCGCAGCGCCGGTTGCCGCGCCCGACATGCCGGCCCCGGAACAACCTGCTTTCGACGGCACCGCGCCCGCCCGGCCTGCACGTGATGGCTAACGGCAAGCCGACCAGCCCGCTGGTGTTTACCGCGCTGTTTCTGTGCATTGTTGTGGTGTCGCTGTTCATGCGGTTGCTGCCGCTGGGCCTGTCCCCGGACACTTGGCCCATGCCCAACCTACTGGTCTGCCTGACTTTCGCCTGGGTGCTGCGCCGCCCTGATTACTTGCCCGCGCTGGTGATTGGCGCGGTGTTCTTTGCCGAGGATCTGCTGCTGTTGCGC